>JAFWCM010000039.1 GCA_017536885.1 Solobacterium sp. | reverse complement strand
GCCGCAAGGCCATATTCTCCGGTATCGATGATGACGCAGTCACGGGTTTCAATCATCTGCCATCCGGGAATGGTATCTGCCAGTGTGTACCGTTTCTTTTCGGGATTCCATTCCGTAATCCCTCCGGCTCCGTTGACACCGGGGATCTTGCGCACTTCAAGAATTTTTCCGCTGACCGGGAAGTGATAGCGGTGATAGTCATTGACATCGAGAAATGTATGCGTAAGGGTACCGCCCTTGAATGCGTCTTTATATGCGCTGTCTGGTCCGATCAGCTGACTGATGGAAGTGAAATTGGCAGATTTGATATCAACGCCTTCCTTCTGAATCAGATTTCCATCTCCGTCGATGTTCCAGATGCCCTGAGGTTTTGAATCCGCCGGCGAGACAACCGCACTGTCAGCGATCGGACGGACCGAAGGATCAGAGAGATGTCTGGAGAACCAGTCATTGAAGGAATGCCAGATATTGTGATCTGCGTACCAGCCATACTGCATGTTCATGCTGGGATCATTTTTTATGGTTTCATAGTATTCATCATTCCAGCTTTCTTCGCTGGAGAGGAAGGCACCCCAGTCATCGGAATGTGTTTTACACCAGGAAGCGATAGGTTCGTGATACTGAAGAGTGGGATAGTAATATCCTTTTCCTTCGAGCTCCTCCAGCGGCTGATCCAGAAGGAACCAGAGACAATCCACTCCCATATCGATGTGATCATAGATCGTTGGATAGTCAGCGTTTTTCAGCACTCTCCACGGGACAGCCTTCACGACCCAGTCGAGAAAATCATAGAATTTCTCCACACTGCTCACCGGATTTGTATTTGGATCCGGATTGATCTCGTGTGCTTTGGCAATGGATTTTTCCATGAGTTTCATCAGTTCGGGATCGCTTTCCAGAATTCTCTTCAATTCCTGTGCGGAAACACTGTGTTCACTGTTCTGGGAAACTGTCACGGCAGGCTGCGGTGCCGGTGCCGGTGTTGGATTCGGGGCTATGAATCCGGTCGCAATTGTCAGAACGACACAGAGAATCATGGAAATCAGATGGTTCAGATAGCCTTTCATATACAGCTCCTTTCCGAATTGTTATTTTTGTAAAAAAAGTTTGGCTCCTATCAGGATTATAGCAGTAAAAAGCTGTACTGCAGATAAATGAAAAGGAAGTCCGCAGTGAATGAGCAGGCAGCAGATCACCCGGGAACTTCTGAGTATGGACCGTAGGTTCAATGTTCGGGATGAATCGGAACCCAGATTTCTGATCGGCAGTCTTCTGACTTCGGATCCTTTCCGAAGTACATCTCCACAATTGTCCTACTGTCGGCGTGAAGCTTCGCTCCTTCTGTGCTGATCCATTTCTCCGTCACTTCATCATACAGGGCATGAATGGTCTGTAGGAGCGGACCCATTTCGGAGAATACCGCCCAGGTGCATTCCGGGAAAAAATACAGGCCAAACCCTTCGGGAACCTCCCCGCCCTGATAGAGACCGGCGACCCAGCAGAAAAATCCCTGCTTTGACTGCAAAGAGATCGCATACTTCCCGATGCTGTTATCAGTCATTGCCTGTTTCCCCGAGGCGGAAGACGCCGCGTCTTCCATGAGCCGCTGAATGGCTCTGTGATACTCTTCGTCCCGGAATTCCGGATTGCTGAGCTGATCCTGGCCGTAAGGAATCCAGGTGTGACAGCCGATGAATGTCATAGCGCTTTTCTTTTCGAAGACAACGTCCATGAAACACACCTCTCCTGATGAATGTATATATCCATATCATATTATATCCAAAAAGAGACAGGGTGCGCATGTCTGCCGGCGGCTGAACTGCAGCTTGGAAAGGGATGATCCGGTTATATGCTTTTTTCACAGCCCAGGGGCTGAACTCTGATGCGGTTTCTCTGATACGGACGAAAAAGAGGAGGAAAGGAAGGAAATCATGCAATCCCGGAGCGAAGCGAGCATCGGATTAGAAGGGAAAATGGGCGAGAGCTCCCCTGCCTTCTTTCGATCAGTCTCTGCATAGAGAAGACGAATGATCCTGCGGGATCAGGCTCAGAGAAAAAGAAAGCAGGATTTCCCGCTCTCTTTGCATCGCAGATCATTTCGGTGTGACCGGTGATCCGGCCGGCATGCCGGGAAGTGCAGCGCAGATGTTCATTCGGCGCTTTTCCGTTTTCTTACTGGCTGAATCCGATCATTACCAGCCTCTGCCCCATTCGGTGTACTTGCACTTATTGCAGTAACTCCAGATACCCATGGTCCAGGTGGTCAGAGTGCCTTCTTTGCAGTTGGGACATTGTGTCTCATCGTAGAACCCTCCGTTCACTACGTCCAGGTCATCGTCAGACAGTTTTGCTTTCCCGCTGCGTTTTGCAAAAAACAAATCATATTTTTCCCGAAATGCCGGATCTGCCTTCCGGCGCTGTTCAATAATATTGAGTATTTCTTTATCTTCCATATGAAAAACCCTTCCTAATCTTTTATACGTAAAAGTCAGATTCCGGACATTCAGTTTTCAATATAATTCACCTGTGTTTTACCTGTGTTTTATGGGCTGGTTGATGTTTCAGAAACATACGGCGTTTGAGGTTTGGAAGGGAAGATGAAAAACTGCCTGCTGAGCGGCAGCCGCACATGCATTTCAATGTGTCTGGTTAAACTGTACTCCTTCTTTGCATGCATGTTTCCGGTGCTTCCCGGAAAGTGAATCATGGCGATTCCTTCCGATCGCTGAAGGGCCGTTCTTTCCAGGCGGCGTATTGCGGTTGTTATTGTCTTGAATCCGGGTATGAACTGTATCTGTGAAAAAGTTTTCATTGATGACAGGCGTTTTTTTTGTATCTGCGCAATTCTACTGTAATAGTGCATCAGGGAAAGGAGGTTCAGATATGACCGAAACATATATTACGATTTCACATCTGGATGACTTCATGTCCGCCGACTTTATATCGGTGGGAATGAAGCTTGTTCTGAAAAAGGAACCCAATAGTTACGATGACGAAAGCATCAGTGTGTATTCAGAAAAAGGAACCAGGGTAGGATATGTGGCCAACAGCTGTGCAAGCGTGGCCCATGGCTGTCATTCCGCCGGATATATCTATCGTGATTTCGATTCTGAAGCGGCCTGTACTGTCCGTTTCATAATCAATGACATTGCGATTGCGGAGCTTCTTACTGACCGGAAAGCAGAAGAGAAGAAGACCGCCTGAAAAAACGGCAGAGAGGAAAAGAAAAAAGGATGACGATCGAAGAGGCACGAAAACTGTACGAAAAATACAAGCGGGAAATTCACTGGGATCACGATCATACCAATGAGGATGCCCTGATCGAGATCACGGAGTTTCTTGTGAAAGAAACCGGTGATCCCTGGTATACGTCAGACCTCGGCGCGTATTACTACGGGGAAAAAAAGTATGATCTTGCCCTGAAATACTACGAAAAGACATATGAACTCGGCGATCGTGAAATCAGCACCTGCCTGGGCTATATCTGGTATTACGGGCGTACCGGGACAGTGGATTATGAGAAGGCATTCAGGTATTATTCCGAAGCTGCGCAGCTGGGAGAAACCAGCGCGAAACGGAAGCTGGCAGATATGTATCACCATGGGTTCTTTGTAGAAAAAAATGAGGAAACGTACCGCCGCATGATCGAAGAGCTGTACGAACAACATAAGGATGATGAATATTCGTTTATAGAACTTCCCGGTATCTGCACGCGCCTTGCCGCAATCCGGGCGGAAGAGGGGAAGACGGAAGAAGCGGTGAATCTGTATCTGCGGGCAAAGGAAGACCTTGCCGTCAGCCTCAGATACAACGGATTCTTCGGCGACATCAATGTCATGGAATGGCTGGTCAATGATCTCTATGCCCTGATTCCCGTGGACTATTCCGATCTGGATGTATTTGATCTGTTCTATCTTCTGAAAGAACCGAATGACGTGAGCTTCCGGTATCAAAGAAAGAAATACCGCATCTCCTCTTTTCCGGATGAGGGAAGAACCGCAGTCCGGTTTGAAGGGTGCTGTTACCGCAGCGTCAACGATCTGTTTCAGAAGGCGAAGGTCAGCGGAAAGCCGTTCTATGCCCTGAGCAGAGAAATCTATGACGTGGAGGTAAACCATGGAAGAGATCATTAGGTCAGGAAATGCGTCATATATTCTGTATGAAGAACTGCTTCTGAAAAAGGAAAACCTGCGCCGGGAGGCAAACCAGTATTACGACGAGTATCTTCGCGAATTCGGAGAGCTTCTTACCGAAGCATTCTTAAAGAAAATCGAATGTATCCGGAAGAAAAAGATCATCGCCTATTGTCAGAAGTGCGTAAACCTCGGAAAGAAGATCCGCGCAAGTGAGATGGAAGCGGCGGTCCGCCGGGAGATGGAAGAATACGAACAATCCCTGAAACAGCTGAAAGAATCGGTCCGAAATGCCAGGGATGCCAGGCTGGTGAGCCGGGAAGATGCCCGCCGAATCAAGGAGATCTACTATCGCCTGGCGAGAATGATTCATCCGGATATGCGCCCGGATCTGGCTGAGGATTCGGTACTTCAGGGATACTGGAACCGGATTGTGATCGCCTACCGATGTAATCATCTTCAGGAGCTGGAAGAGCTGGAGACATTGGTGAACAGCAGACTGGAGAAACAGGGAATTTCGTGCGGCATGCATATCATACCGGGAATCGAGGAGAAGATCAGACAATTGGAAAAGGAGATCGAGCGGATTCTTTCGACCAGTCCGTACACCTACCGCTTTGATCTGACTGATGACAGAAAGAGAACTAAGAGAAGGGAGGAACTTCAGAAGGAGATCCGGGAATACGAACAGTATTCCGGGGAACTCAGCGAGATTCTGAATTCCTTTCCGATTCAGGAGATGTACGCATGAGACAGGAACTGACTGTACGAAAAGAGGATCTGCTTGCAGTGGTGGAAGAGAGGCGTCTTGGAGAGATTCTGAAACCCCTGGTAAAGGAAATTCACCTGTTTGACACCAATATCTCCGGGACTTCCTTTGCGGAAGACAACTCCGTCTATGAGGCACTGGAAGAAAACGAGAAGCTGATCCTGCAGAGAGAAAACAACCGCTATGATGATCAGGCGATTGTGATACTGAATGCCCGGAAACAGAAGCTGGGGTATATTCCGGAGAGAGACAATCTGATCTTTTCACGGCTGATGGATGCCGGCAAGCTTTTAATCGCAAAGGTCATCTCCGCAAGGGAAGCAGACGGCTTTTACCGGGTCAGGATCGGCATCTACCTGGTGGATTACTGAATATGCATGCATGGACCGCGTGAAAAGCGGAGAAAGGAGGGTAACAGATGAATCATAATCCGAAACGAAATCATTCCCTGGCAGAGGTGTTCGCCGATACCCTGTCATATATTGAGGAAAACAGAACGCTAAACAAAGCGCAAAACAAAAGCATTGCCGAAACCGTGCTGTACCAGGCGGACGAAGAGATACCGCTTCCGGCAGAAAAGCGCAGCGAGCCGGCGAAGATCTTTCTGAGCGGAGCACGGACGTTTGAAGCGGCAATGCGGCTTCATAAGGAAAACCCGGGAAAGAAAATCGCCGTGCTCAACTTCGCCTCGGCCGTCAATCCCGGCGGCGGGGTAATTCTAGGGGCAAGTGCACAGGAGGAATGCCTCTGCCGCTGTTCGACATTGTACGGCACGCTGGATCAGGAGGATCTCTGGAATCGGTATTATCTTGTAAACCGCAAAGCAATGGATCCCCTCTATACCGATGCCTGTATTTATTCGCCCGGCATCCTCATCTGCAAAACCGACGAAGCGCTGCCCGAGCGCCTGAAGGAAGAGGAATTTGTATCAGTAGATGTGATCACCTGTGCCGCCCCGAAACTCGGCCGGGAATATCACAGAGGTTCTGATCCTGCGCTTGATGAAAAACTCTCTGCTGTTTACCGCAGCCGGATCCGCAGGATTCTCGAAATCGCGGCGTTTCGAAAAGCGGAGATTCTGGTGCTGGGTGCGTTTGGCTGCGGCGCCTTTCACAACGATCCCGATCTTGTTTCAAAGGCGTTTGATGAAGAACTGAAAAATTATCTGAACCGCTTTGAAATCGTGGAGTTTGCGGTCTATTGCCGTGAGGCGGAAACGAAAAACTACCGTGCATTCCGGCAAAATCTCAGTACCGCAGAAGAATTGATCGCGGTATAGTAGTTTCATGATCAGAACGGTGATATTTGACATTGACGGAACACTTTACAATTACGGATCCGCCCACAAAGACGGGCTGGCGGCTGTCAGCGAATACCTCAGGAAAAAAGAGGGATGGAGCAACGAACAGTTTTCACAGGCGTATCAGACGGCCTTCGACGCATTGAACCGGCAGGCAAAGGGAACGGCCGCAAGTCATAACCGCCTGATCCGCTTCAGCATGCTTGCAAGTGAAAACGGCCTCAGGGAGAGCGACGCATTAGCCATGGATGAGCTCTATTGGGAAGAATTCATGCGGAATATCAGTCCCTTTCCGTTTCTTCGCGAGGCGATGGATGATCTGAAAGAAGCGGGACTGAAGATTGGAGCCGGCACCAACATGACCGCCTATGTCCAGTATCTGAAACTGCGGAAGCTTGGACTGCTCGATTATTTTGACTTCGTTTTGACCAGTGAAGAAGCGCTGGAAGAAAAACCCCGGGAAGGCTTTTTCCGGCGCTGCTGTGAAAGGGCGGAGTGCCTGCCGCATGAATGTCTTTTCATCGGTGATGAGATGGAAAAAGATGTCATAGGTGCTCTTCGCTCCGGAATGCATGCATTGCTTTACAGCCCGGATGGAACAGGGACGGAAGATTCCTCACTTCTTCTGCGGAGTTACGGGGATCTTGCGGAGAAAATCAGAATAACAGCGTAAATCACTCAGCGGCCGCTGAGTTTTTTTTGGGGAGAAATCGGTGATTTCTGCAGAAATCCCGCTCCGAAGCCGGCTGGTCTACTTATAATATAGGGGAATGAAAACGATCACCCGCTCATAAAAAGGGACAGCGATATAACCGGGGCGGACCGGTCTTTTCGGAAGTTTCAGAGTGGGGTCATTTTCGCAGATACTGCCTTTCGGCAAGCGCATTTTCCATGCGGAAGAGGGGATTCAGAGGGGAGGATTTCGCGATGAAGAAAACAGTAAACTATATGTCCGAGGACAGCTGGGACAGCGCCTACGGGAGTTCGGAACTTCTGTCTCTGATGCATTCCAGGCCATACATGAATTCCAGGCAGAAGTACAAGCTGCCGCTGGGGCTTTCGGGAGGAATGCCGCTTGTCGAAGATCTTTCGGTGATCACTCATCTTCTGATCACCGGCGTGCCTTCCGGCGGAAAGACGACACTGATCCATTGTCTTCTGACCGCGCTGATGATGGAAAAAGAATCGGATGCGTTTGCGTTTGCCTGCTATGATTCGAGGAAGAGCGAATATGCCTTTTATGCCGAAAATCCTTTCTGCATGTTTCTGTTTGACAGAGATGATCCGGTCTCTTCCCTGAAACGGCTCAGGGAAAAAATCCATAAGGTACACAAGGCGTTTCCGAAGATGGAGATGGTCATCGTTCTCGATGACTACGCAAAGCTCCTCGGTCTCAGCGGCGGAGAAGCGGCGCTGATCGAGCTTTTGAAACTGGGCACTTATGAACATGCGCATGCATTTCTTGTGACCGCAGATATCAGCGGTGCGGTAGTTACCCCGGAAATCAGAACTCTGGTAAGCAACCGGATCTCATTCCGCGCCCCCAGAGATGCGGCGGGTCTTACGGGCATCCGGGATACGGAATTCCTGGTCATGCCGGGGGAGGCGTTCGTTTTCTGGAACGGACATCTCTGCCGGTGCAATACCGTCTATGCGGATAATGATGAGATCCTCTCTCTGAACCATGAGATCATCCGGACCAAAGAGCGTGTTCTTCCCGATCCCCTCGATGATCTTGACAGCTATTCCAAGGCCTACTCGATCGATGACATCATGAGCGGCGGGAATGAAGAGCCGGAAGATGAACTGTACAAGGAAGCGGTCCAGTATGTGATCTCCTCTCAGAAGGCAAGCACCGCCATTCTTCAGAAACATTTCGGCATCAGTACCGATCGGGCACAGAAACTGATCGATCTTCTCGAAGAACGGGGCGTGATCGGCCCGGAACGCGCTTCGATGCCGAGAGCCGTCTATTCCTGGCGGGGAGAGAATGATTACCGGAGACAGTCTTCCGAAGACTCCCAGATCCGTCATTACGGCAAAGAGCAGGCGGTCTGGATCGACGGCGATAAAATCAGAATTGAAAGCATGTCGCCTTCGGTCTCCATGAACAGTTATGATGTCTTTGCCAATCCGCCTGCCCTGAGTGAAGAGATCGCAGTCCCGATCAATCGGATCGATAAGGTCACCTTCAAGCGGGCGAGGGATTCCCACGGATATATCCATATATACTTTCTTCCCGGTCCGAATGATGTGGGACTTTCCGGGGTGATCGAAGACATAGGTACGGGGAAGTCCTTCGATGTGGTGATTCCGTTTTCTGATGAAAAGGAAGATGAATTCATCAATTTCGGCAGACTCCTGATGAAAAAGGCAAAATCTCTCTGATTTAACATATTCTTTTGGAAGGAATAATGATATAAAAAAATACGTGTATACTTACAGGAAGGTAATAAATCGATGAAACCTAGTATCAGAATACTGCTTATACTGATTCTCGCCAAACCATGGATCTCAAAACTGTCACGCATCAGTCTCCTGAAACTGGTGCTTGTACTGTTTGTCGCCAACCGCATGATTGATGCGCAGCTGACATGATTCTGAACGGTTTCATGCGGAATGCGTGTGAAACGGATCGATCTTAAATGTATTATTCGAAATGACAGAAAAGTCCCGGGACGCTGATCTTCAGAGTGCGTATCATGACTGTTTCATGATCGTACCGATCCTCATGAGCCCGGCTTTTCTTGTTTTCCGGGCAGGCTCATCGCCGCTGTTTTTATTGCGGATATTCTCCGCGGATTACCGCTTCTTTGATTAAGCGTGAAAGCTGTTCGGCATCCGTTCTTCCCCAAGGCAGTCATCGATCTTCGAAATGAAAAATCACCGGCAGCTGCCGATGATTATTTCTGAAGCCTGTGGATGGAACTCAGTGCGCCATGTATCCGCAGTCCATGACAAGCTCGGAGCCGGTCATGGATCTCGATTCATCGGACGCAAGGAACAATGCGCCGTAGGCGATGTCGATCGGATCGCTGACATGCGGGGGAAGCGGGCAGGTCTCCTTCACGCGGTCCCATAATGCGGGGGTTGCGGCATAGACCGATTTCAGCATCTCGGTCATGATTCCGCCCGGATGAACGGAGTTGACCCGGATGTTTTTGGCGGCAAGCTGGATCGCCGCATTCTTGGTCAGAGCTCTGGTTCCGCCCTTGGATGCGCTGTAGGTGGAGTCACCGCCGTCCGCATCACCGGAAGTGAGGCCGCCGATCGAGTCGATGTTTACGATGCTGCCTTTGCCGGCTTTTTCCATGTAGGGGACAACCGCCTGAATGCCGAGCATTACCGCGAGGCAGTTGGTCTTGTATACATTGAGGAACTCTTCCGCGCTTGCCTCGAGAATTCCCTTCATCGCCATGATCGCTGCGTTGTTTACGACAACATCGACACTGCCGTATTTCTCGGCGGTATCCTTCGCGATTTTCTCCCATTCTTCCTTGCTTGCGACATCATGCTGCATCGCTGCCATCTGATAGTCCGGATGTTCCGCAAGGATTTTCGCAAAGGCCTTTTCCACCTTGTCCACATGGCGGCCGGTGCCGACCACTTTGGCGCCTTCCTTTGCGAAGAGTTCGGCGATCGCAAGGCCGAGGCCCTGTCCCGCTCCGGTGATAATCGCTGTTTTTCCGTCAAGTCTTCCCATAAAATTGTTTTTCCTCTTTCTTTCTGTTGTATGATGCGGCTTAATTATACCCTGTTTTGACGCACAAACCATGCGTTAAACAGAAGGAAATCAAAAAACCCCCGAAGAATCGGGGCCGCTGATTAAGAGATGGGACTGGCATCCTCAAAGCGCCAGACGTTCCGCCGCTTCCGGGGCTTTTCCGCCCGGGAAACCGTCCGGGAAAGCAGAGCGATGACAGCGCCCTGCAGCTCTTCCCTGGTTTTGGGAAGCAGCTTTGCGGAATCTGCGTCCGGATGCCAGGAATAATCGCTGTGCCGGTACAGCATCGTGACATGTTTCTGCCCGTCGGCGAGCCAGACGATTTCGATGGAACGTTTGCGAATAGTGAAACTAAGAACTTTCATAAGAAAAAACCCTCCTTCTGTGTCAACTGAATAAACTTGACCTGAGAATCCCTGATTCCTGGCAGGGTTTTTCTTTCCTCTTCATCTTACCGGATTCTTCGGTGAGTTCAATAAACCGGCGGTTTACTCTTTGCCCGGATCTTTGAAAAGAGAAAGGCGGATGGCTTGTCAGAAGAGAAAAAAGAGGGCAGAATGACACCGGAAACTAAGAACTGACCAGATTGGAAGAGAGAAGAATGAGGAAATCGGAGAAGAGACTGCCGTCAAGAAACGAAGCGGAACAGCTTCTGGAAGAAGGGCTTTTGAAGAACCCCGGCCGATGGGGTGATCACAGCCGGAATGCGGCGCACTGCGCCGAAAAGATCGGTGAGGCATCCGGCCTTGACAAAGACCGCTGCTATGTCTCGGGTCTGCTTCACGATATCGGAAGAAGCGTCGGGAATGTTCAGCTGGCGCATGTTTACCATGGCTGGAAAATGATGAATGCCATGGGCTATCCGCTGATCGGACGGATATGTCTCACCCATTCCTTTGCCATGCAGGAAATTGACGGCTATGGCGGAGCATTTGATCTTGCGGAAGAAGAGATCGAAGAGATGAAGAGAGAACTGGGGCATCTTGTATATGATGATTACGACCGCCTGATACAGCTGTGTGACAATATCAGCGGGGCTTCGGGAATCATGCGGATGGAAGATCGGATTGCGGATATCCAGAGCCGTTATCCCCGCTATCCCGAAGAGAAGAAGATCATCACCCTGCGGCTGGTCGATTACTTCAGCCGGAAGACCGGTGCTGATATCTATGATCTTGCCTGCGGCGGGAATCTCGTGGATCATTACTGACAAATGCATGAATGCATGCATGGAAACCGGATTCATTGACACTTCCGTTTCCCTCTGCCTTTGATCTGAAAAACGTTCCGGGATCGGAATGACGAGCAGACTGCGCAGCCGGAAGAATGCAGCGGGGCAAAACGAGGGAGTAAACGGAATGAGCGGTGAGATCAGTTCAAAACCGAAGCGAATCATGACTGCACCGGCAGAGACTGTCCGGTCTGTGCAAGCATCTTGCAATGCGAGGCTGCGCCGGAACAGATCGGCACGGGTGTGATCTGTGAAGCTCCTTCCGATTCTTTGAATCGGTGGGAGTTGTTCACCTGACAGCTGTACTGGTCCCTGCGGTACCCGAATCCTTGCCGTATACCCTGATCCGGGGAAAGTGCGCGTGAATCATTGAACAGCCTCCAAGGGGAAAACTAAAAACGGATGTTCCCGTTTTTTTCGCTGAAAAACAATAAACAACAGAGGTTTATATTGTATACGGGTTTTGCTCTGACCGTGCGAGCGGTCTCTGCTCTTTTTGCCTGCGACTCTCATCCCGCAGCTCAGCAGCGAAGTCTGAGAGAATCCGGATCACAGCTGCACGGATATTTCCATGCCTTTTCAAAATACAAAAACTGCAGGGATTTCCCCGGTATGCGGGAAGAAATCACTGCAGTCAATAATCTGAGAATTGTCAGAAATCAGTTTCTGACGGGATTGGTCCGGAAGAACTCCTTCAGTTACTCCTGGAAGCGGAAAAGCCTGTCGAGTAGACACGCAGACGCATGACCGTGACATCAATCCGGCCGTCATCTGCCGGACCGCTGATCTGTCTGATCCTGTTATGGGAGTCAGCGTCCTGCGTATCCGTATAGTTGATGTTCAGATAGACGTTGGCACCCATGCGGTTTGCACTGTCGATGTAGGACTGCAGATCGCTGATGTCCTTGTAGGCCCAGTACTGAGGGATGATTTTAAACTGACCGAGGCTGACGATATAGTCGATCGAAGAACCGATATCGACCGTGCCCGACCGATTGGAAATGATGTAGTTCTGACCAAGATAAGAGCTGTACTGTTCAACGCGTTTTCCCGGATTTACGCCGAGAGAGCTCAGCGCATTCAGGAAATCGGATTCACTGTAGCCGGTCATCGAAGGTACATATACCTGCTGTTCGGGTGTCGGGGTCGGCTGGGGATCGACGTATTTTGAGACAACAAGCGTGATCGTATCATATGGGTTGATATAGCCGCTGGAAGGCGATTGCGAAAGAATCACACCGCTGTCCGTGTCGCTGGTCTCCTGTTCGGATACCGCAACCTTGAGGTTGGCGGAGCCGTTGTACTGGGAATTGATCGAATTGAGCCAGCCCATGAAGTTTGCCTGATACTGCTTGCCGGTATAGTCTCTGACCGGAATCGGACCGACCGAGATGTAGACCGTCATGATATCGCCGACATTCATCTTCCCGGAGTTCGGGCTGTTGGCATAGACGGTATCGGCAGGTGCCGCATTCCAGCACTGAATCCAGCTGAGCTGAACGCCGTTGCTTTCCGACCAGGCTTCGATATCTTCCTTGGAGCGGCCGGTGAGATCCACTGCGTCGACCTGCGAACCTCCGGAATATACCACCTGAATGCGGTCGCCCTTGATAATTTCGGTGCCGGCGGGCGGATAGAAGGAAATGACATCGCCATAGGGCACATTCGGATCCAGCGTAATCGTATAGTCAACCGTAATGTGATTTTCATTGCCCCACTGCTCCGCCTGGGCTTTCGTCCAGCCGGTCATGTCCGGCATGGTAACCGCGACGCCTGCCTGTTCGGGATCGCCGCTGATGCGGATCACAATGGGATCACTGCGAAGTGCCTTTCCGTCTGTGACATTCGTACCGAGAAACTGTCCCACCGGCACATTCGGATCAAAGTCATATTCGACGCTCACATGCTGGAAGTGTTCGTTGATGAACCATCTCTGTATTTCATCAAGCGACATGCCCGTAAAGTCGATCAGGGTGATCTCGGCATCCGGATCGATGCCGTTGGAGACATCAATCGTAAGCTTCTGATCGCCGATTTCCTCTCCGGCCGGAATGGACTGGGAGATGATCTTCCCCTCAGCGACCGTTTCGCTGTACGAATAGTTGTAGAACACCTGACTGCGGTCAATATTGTTGTCGTTGATCCACGTTTCGGCATCTGCCTTGGACATGCCTGTAAGATCGATCATTTTCAGAGATTCCTTTTTTCCTCCGGAACCGCCGGAACCGCAGGCAGTGAGGAATACACTCATGACTGCCGCAATCACGGCACACAGAAGCGTTTTTGTGTGTTTCATATTCATCACCTCTTTTACTGTATATTTTACATAAAAGCTCCATATGAATCATAGTGAGGAAAAGGTGACAGGAAGAGATCGGAAAACGGCAGAGAACCAGCATGCGCTGATCCTCTGCCGACACATACATGCATGAATGAAAGACTCAGATCTCCATTGCGGTCTCGTAGGCCTTCCAGATCACGGAGCGAAGATTGCCGACGGCATTGCAGTCACCGACGAGATAGGTGTTCTTCTTTCCGGCGGAAGCCAGCGGAGCCGGCAGATAGCCGGTGGAACAGATCACGGAGTCGCACGGGATCACCAGTTCTTCCCCGTCTTTGTTCACACAGACAACGGCGTTATCCCTTACTTCCTTCAGCTTTGTTTCAAGATAGACCGGCACCTTTTTCCAGGCGAAGTATTCCCTGAGATAGGAGGAATTCGCAAGGCAGACGCCTTTCTGTTTCACAAGATCATCGAGCATCTCGACAATAAACGGCTTCTTTCCCTGCAGGTACAGTTCATAGGCGATCTCACAGCCGGTCAGGCCGCCGCCGATGACGGCAACGGTTTCACCGACCTCTTTGCCGCGCAGATACTCGCATGCTTCCGTCATCTTCTCAAATCCCGGAATGAAGCGCATGGGACGCGGTACGGCGCCGGTGGCGATGATGACCGGATCATTCCCGAATTCCAGGACCGAGCGCACTTCGTAATTGAAGTTGACCTCGATATCCAGCTTCCTGATTTCCCTTCGGTACCACTCGAGAAGATCGCGCAACTTGCCCTTGTAGGATTCCGCGCTGGCGGGAATGAAGGTGCCGCCGAGCACGTCGCTCTTCTCATAGATGATCGGCTTATGACCGCGCAGACGGAGCACGCGGGCGGCTTCCATTCCGCCGATTCCGCCGCCGACAATGTGCACGGTCATCGGTTCGGTGCATGGTTCGATGAAATGTTTTTCTCTCTGCATCGTCTCCGCATTGACGGCACAGCGGGCAAGATGGAGGGAGTCACTGAGATCCTGATCATTGGGGACGCCTTTGTAATGGCACATGTTGAAACAGCCGTTATGGCAGAGAATGCAGGGACGGATGTCCTCTTCTCTTTCTTCCATGAGCTTGGTGACCCATTCCTGATCCGCAAGGAACTGACGGGCGAAGCCGGCGCCGTCAAGCTTTCCCTCTTCGATCGCTTTTGCGGCGACCCTGGGATCCATGCGGCCGGCGCAGACCACCGGAATATCACAGAAGCCGCGGATATGTTCGACATCCTCGAGGTTGCAGTTTTCCGGCATGTAGACCGGCGGATGCGCCCAGTACCACGCATCATAGGTGCCGTTGTCGCAGTTGAGCATGTCATAGCCCGCTTCCTGCAGGAATTTCACTGCCTTCTCGCTTTCTTCCATATCGCGTCCGGCTTCTTCATACGGTTCGCCGGGCAGTGCGCCGCGGCGGAATCCCTTGGTCTTGGAGACAACGCTGTAGCGCAGGCTTACCGGGAAGTCCTTTCCGCAGACCGCTTTGATCGCCTGGACGATCTCGGCCGCAAAGCGATAGCGGTTTTCCAGAGAACCGCCGTATTCATCGGTGCGGTGATTGACATATTTCAGCGTGAACTGATCGAGCAGATATCCTTCGTGTACGGCATGGATTTCCACCCCGTCCACTCCCGCATCCTGAAGCAGCTTCGCGGTTTTGGCGAAGGCATCCACGAATTCGTGAATCTCTTCCTTTGTCATCGCCCGGGAAGGCACATGATCGCTCCAGCGGTTGGGGGAAGGAGATGCGCTGGCCGTGATTTTATCGAGATCCATGAACGGCTTGGAGACAGCCCGCAGAATTTTATTCCGGTAGAGGGTCTCCATCATCTGTGAGATCGTAAAGCTGCGGCCGAATCCCGCCGTCAGCTGGATGAAGAGCTTCGCCCCCGTCTTATGGAACTCCGGCATCCATGCCTTCAGGTCCTGATACATCTTCTGGTTTTTGTACAGCCATTCGCCGCCCATCGGATTGTAGACCGGCTGACAGCCGGGAAGAACAAGCCCGGCGTTGTTTCTGGCGACATCATAGATAAACTGGGCGCCGGCTTTGTCAAAGTGGTTCCTCTCCATCCATCCGAAGAGATCAGTTCCGCCCATCGAAGTCAGAACAATCCGGTTTTTGATTTCGAGGCTGCCGATCTTCCATGGTGTAAACAGTGCTTCATATTCCTTTTTCATTCCCCATCCTCCACGGTGACCGTTCCGTCACTTGTCACACTTACCTTCATACCTTCCTTTACGGTATCGAGAAACTCATCGCCGAGATCATCCACAAGAACGATCGGATGATCCGACCAGTTGGCGGTGAGCACAGCCCCGGCTACCGCCAGGGTGTCGGCCTTTTTCGGAAACAGCATGCATGCCGGCCCGACATTCATGCACGAGGCGCAGTAGAGCACCATCCCGCCGGTCGTGGAGCCGATCGTCTCGGGCAGGCAGAGCGCCTTGCCCGGCATGAGCTTCCCGTAGATTTCGGGATTGTTGATATCCTTGAGAATCCCCTTGGGATTCATAAAGGAACCGGCGGTTTTCAGATTGGCGAGGGTGTTGAATCCCTGGTGAGTGACCAGTGCCGGTGCACTCACCTCACCCGGTACGACCGGGCGTCCCTTGAATGTTTTCTTCATGCGGATCTGCCTCCCGTAATAATGTCAATCAGCTCCTCTTCCGCAAAGAAGCGCGCTTTGCTGTAATAGCGGAGTTTGTTGGAAGCGGTGATGATGCGGATTTTGTCGCTGAGCGGATTGGACGTAAAGGACAGGGGACAAAGACCGCTGACCGTTACGCCGATCTCTTTGAGATAAGCGGCTTTTTCCGGGAATTCCTTTTCAAAGGCGGCGATGACATCCGGAGCGGCGCAGAAGATCACCGGAATCACGGTCTGATTGCGGCCGTTTTTTTCGAGCCCCTTCTGCAGGCGGTCGGTCCAGATGCAAAGCTGCTGTTTGGAGAAATGCGGGCATCCGGCAAAGGCGAGCTGCGGCTCTCCCTCACTTTCCCAGGGCATGGGATAGCTGGCCTTGACGCGTTCGATCTCGGCATCGTCAATCACGAATACCCGGGCATCTTCCCTGATCAGAGATTTGCCGTGGTTCACGGCTTCCGGGGTCAGATGATCCACGTGGTAGAGACCGACCGATCCGTTGGAGGCGGCGGCTGCGCCCATATCCTTGAGATAATCCTTCACGGTGTGGGTCAGCTCGGTTCCGAGCCAGCGGTCCAGGCCTTTGATATAGGGCACATCCTCCACGCAGCGAAAGCCGATCGCCGAGCCGAGCAGCTGCGGTTCCGAAAGTTCACTGCACTGCACATCGATGATCCAGGAAGCTTTTCTTCCCTCATCTGTAAGAAGGCCGAACTCCGGCACATAGCCCAGGATATTGGACATCAGTTCGAGAATGCCGGAATTGCGGTTGCAGCGGGCACCGATGACGGAATTGACATAGGAGACGGCAGAAGACTCCGCCCATCCGAGAATGTCCCCGTATTTCGGGATGTTTCCGACTTCCTCCATGTAGGCTGTGCAGGTATAGGCATTGGCATCCTTGATGCCCATGCGCTCCCATTGCTTTTCCATCCGCTTCTGATTGGAAAAGATCAGCTTGAACATGACCTGGTCGGCGAAGTTCACCGGCACATGGTCTTCTGTTCCCCGGGGATCGGTGGTGAATGACTGGCGGGGAATGGCTCCGCCGTCCATGAGACGGTCCATGAGGTCAAATACCGGGCCCCAGGTAAGAGAACCGGTTCCGATGACGGCATGCCCCATCTCACCCGTAATTTTCACCATGCGCTCGGCACCGAAGGCTTCTCCGTACATGACAAGGGTGTTCAATACCCTGCGCATGGCATCTCCCTGTTCTCCGTTCTGCACGGACAACAGTTCGTCGTTGAGAATCATACTGTTCTCACTCCTTTCTCAATTATGAAATTCATTTACTTCTGGTTTTATTGTATCAGCAGCGCGGCCGCTGTGTCACAGTAATGCATGTGCGCGGAAGCCGAAGTGATGAAACGCTTTTTTAAACCGACGGTTTAATGACAGCGGACTTTCAAAGCGCTATATTGTTTCTGCATTACAACAGGCACATACAGCAAATCCTTATACTCTTGATCAATGATAAAGGAAGAGCAATCCTGGGATGCAGGGGAAAAACAGGGATGGTGCCGTGAGAGAAAACACCTGTTTTTCCAACCGGTCCTCAACCGAAGGCAAGGCAGCGCAGAAAAAGCAATTGCGGATGCGCTGCCCCTTCACTTACACACTCAGGACGCCGAAACAAGGGAAGCCGGGAAGGCACCTTTTCTTACGGCGGGAGGTTTGAAAATCAAGGAGCTGAAAAAATCAGAATTAAACCTGCAGTATATTCCCATTCAGAAAATTTGTGCTATATTCTTTGTTGCAAACAGGTCAGTCATACGGACCGGGTTCGAAATGATATTGCGAAGATCTCAGATAACTTTTTTGTTAATCAGGCAGAAAAAGGAGGCCCGTTATGAATGAAATGTTTGTATACCCTGTCATCAATATGAGAAAGACAGGCGAAAACATCCGTGCTCTTCGTGAGAAGAACGGAATGTCCGCGAAGGATCTCGGGGAAATCCTGGGATTCAGCTCTGCTCAGGCTGTCTACAAATGGCAGTGGGGGCAGACGCTTCCGGATCTTTCAAACCTTCTGATCATGGCGAAGCTATGGGACGTTTCGGTAGAAGACATCCTAGTGGTTGACCACCGGGATGTTTCTTTTTTTTACCATGAACAGGACCGGATTTCTTTGTTGAATGAACTTTCAGCGGTTCAGGCAATCGCAGACCGTGAGTTTTGAATGAGGGCAGAAGATCAGGAAGCCAAAGAATTGACGATGTATTATTCCGCATCCGGAAACAGCAGACGGGATATGATGCATGCATGATCCGGCACGCCTGAGGGGCCGTCTTTTCCGAAGAGGATCCGAATGAAAAGAAATTCCTTCTGTTTCATGCAGGAATTCCTTTCTGAATTCTTCGGATCAGCGGATAATACAGGTAAGGATTAATGCTGAGTCATGCAGAAAGAATACTATCGTTCCAGAGAGGACTGGTCGGATCCGCTGGTTCTGAAAAAAACATTTCATAAGTACTTCATCGACTCCCTCAGGAAATCACCGATGACACCGCGCCTGACGGAGAGGCTGGACAGGACAAGCGCAATCATGAACCGGAGGATGGATACGGCATTGAAAACCGTGAAAGAAGCACGTGAAAACGTGAAGGATGTGTATCCGGACTTTCCCGGAGTCACATCATTTGAGCGTGACTGGGCATATCTGAATGCGATGGTGGTTGACGGCTATGATCTGCTTGAGGAAAAATACAGTATCCTGATGGGTGCGGCATACTGGATTCTCGATCATGTGAGCAGAAACAGGAAAATGTACGAGCTTGAGAATACGCTGCTTTCAGAGATTCCGCAGTGGGACTGGGATGATGATCCGATAGTGAAAGCCGAGGATTTTACGGTTTCCTATGAACATGTCTCGTCGGTAATCCATATTCTGATTCACCGCAATGATGACTGCAGGGTTTACCGGAAGAAAAACGAACCGATGAAGCGGGTTATTCTGGATGAGGCAACGGTGAAAGCCAAACAGCACCAGGATTGTCCCTCCCGAAAACGCTGGGAAACCCTGCTGTCGTTTGTGGATCAGCAGTCCATCGATGAAGCGGTGACTCTGTATCGGGAATCGTTCTGGCAGCTTGCCCGCATTTTCTTTTCCTCGCTGAAGGAAAACTACGAAACACAGGACCGTCTGGTCAGAAATCATGACCGGCTGATCGACAGAGAAGACGAGATGGTGCGGGAGCTCGGGGGAATAAAGCGCATTGAAAAGGATCTCAGGGAGTTCACTGTAGGCTTCTCCATGCATGATTTGAACCGCGAACGCGTGAATGAATCAATGAAGCGGCTTCGCGGGATCGGAGAAGAAATCGATCGAGTGTCCATGCGGCTGGATGAGATGAAAAGAGCAGAGCGGATTTTCGCTGATGCTGCGATTGATTATTTTGAACTGCCGCAGAGTGTGAATGATGATTTCTGCCCGAAGGAATTCTGCGAAGCGATGAAGAGCTTCAGGATCAGGGATCCCTATGCGATCTGCTTTGCGATTCTTTATCTCATCGATCACGACGATGAACTGCCCTGGCTGTATTACTTTTCTGTCATGACCGTGAGATATGCCCTGGCGTTTCTTCCCTGGGCGCATGATGATTATGATTTCATGGATGAAGGATGGGAATGGGAGGAAATGGAAGAACCTGAGCCGATGGAAGATCTTATCCCTGAGCTGAATGACATGCGGTATGAGAGCAATGACGAGGATATCGAATTCCGGACTCCTTATACATTGGAACAGCTTCTTTACCGATATACCGGGGTGACAATGCCGAGGTATGCCGCGGATGCGGAACATGCCGCAGATATCATGCGTGATTTCGGTCTGAGCGAAGCCGAAGAACCATGGGCCAGGATTCTGCTTCGCTGCTTTGACGCCGTGAAATACCGCCGCACCATGGACTATTACGAAGCCGTTCAGTACGCTGGAAAAAAAGAGGAAGAAAAGGCGGAGGAGCCGAATCAGGAAGATGTCCTTCGCCGGTACGGTGAGCTCAAAAAGGAAAACAAAGCCCTGCGGGACCAGCTGTACCGGGCACTGAAAGATGTCCGCATTCAGAAGGAAACACTGGAAGCGTACAAAAAGGAAAAGCAGTCGGAAGAGAATGAACTGCATCAGCTGCGGGAATATCTCTTCGCAAATATGCAGGAGGAAGAACAGGAAGAGAAAAGCACAAAGATCACTCTTCCGGTTCATGTCAGCAAGAGAATTGTTGTGGTCGGAGGGCACGATTCCTGGCTGAAGCAGTTCAGAGAAATGCTGGAAGGGGATGTGAAATATACCGGAAGAGGAAAGATCAACGATGCCCTGATCCAGAACTGTGAAGGCGTCTGGATTCAGCCGAACGCGATTTCTCATTCGGAATACTACAAGGTTACCGACCTCTGCCGCAGAAATGCCATACCGTTCTGGTACTTCCGCTATGCTTCGGCGCGAAAGTGCGCGGAGCAGATTGCCGAAGAAATGAAGGAAAAGAAGCGCTGAGAAAGACCCGGGCAAAGTTCCGGAATCAGCGAAAAAAGGGCCGGAACTCCGCTTTGACACATCAGGCAGATCCTGATCACCCAGAGAGAGTTTCAGCCCTTTGACTTGTTCTTAAGGATCAGATGGTGAGATCACCGTCGTGAACCCAGTTCATCTTCCGGCAGAACATGTTGATGAGCGGTGCGAGCACGGCGGGAAGAACGAAGCTGATGAGAATCAGTCCGAGCCAGTCCGTCATGCCCGGAGTGATTGCGGATGCGCCTCTGGCAAGCGCCGCTTCGCTGGGAGAAATCCATCCGGTCCAGACACCGATCTGACCGCAGAGTCCGCTGGTTCCCATACCGGAATTGATCGGTGCTCCGTTCATTTCAAGATGAAAGAGACAGGTGGCCAGCGGTCCGGTGATGGCGCTGGTGACAATCGGAGCGATCCAGACCCGGGGATTCTTGACAATATTCGGCATCTGCAGCATCGAGGTTCCGAGCCCCTGGCTGATGAGACCGCCCACGCCGTTTTCCCTGAAGGACATGACCGCAAAGCCCATCATCTGCGCGCAGCACCCTGCCAGCGCCGCTCCTCCGGCAAGGCCGGTGAGGCCGAGCACGGAACAGATCGCAGCCGAGGAAATCGGCAGAGTCAGAGCAATGCCCACCAGCACCGATACCGCAATGCCCATCCAGAAGGGCTGCAGTTTGGTGGCCTGGTCGATCAGGATGCCGAAGGAACTGGCCGCAGTGCCGATCGGGGGAGCGATGAACTTCGCGAGGATTCCGCCGATCGTGATGGTTACCGCCGGGGTGACAAGAATATCGACCTTGGTCTCCCTGGAGACCGCCTTGCCGAATTCACAGGCGATGATCGCAATGACAAGCACCGCCAGGGGACCGCCGGCTCCGCCTTCCGCGTTGGCTGCCCAGCCGACGGCGGTGAGGGAGAAGAGAACCATCGGGTCGGCCTGAAGGGCATAGCCGATCGCTACGGCCATGGCCGGGCCGGAAACGCTCATCGCATAGCTTCCGATATCGACAAAGAGAGGTGACCCGATCTGCTGGCCGAAGGTTTTGAGAATTGTTCCGATCAGAAGAGAGCAGAACAGACCCTGCGCCATGGCACCCAGGGCATCAATGCCGTACCGTTTGGCGGAGAATACAATATTCTTTCGTTTCAGAAATGCTTTGATATCCATTTCAAACGCCTCCTTTTTTATATATGCATAAAAGAATACCACATCCCGGAAGAAAAAGAGGTTTGATTCATGAAAGCGCATTCTCCCTGATTCAGCCGGAAAATTCGGCTGAATTCCGTTATTTCTTCACATTTTGTTCAGATTTCCGGGGTATGATACAGACAGGCTGACAAACCAGCGGAAAGGAGTTTTGACGATGATACCGGAGAGAACACTGAAATTCAGGGCTGCCCTGCTTGTGCCGATTTTCGCACTGAGCCTCGGATGCGCCGGTGCAAACCAGACGCCATCCGCCACCGAGAGGGAGACAGTGCCCGAAGTACATACAGCCGTATCAGAGAAAACCACTGTCGAAGTGACAGATGAGGAATACTTCACCGACCGGGACAAGGAACAGATCCCGGATCTCAAGAAAGCGATTGAAGTTCCGCTTTCCGACGGCAGAAATATCAAGATCAATGCGGAGGGCGTCTATGTGCTCAAAGGCAGCGCAAAGGATGTGACCGTAACCGTGGCGGAAGAGAATGCAAAGGTTCAGCTGGTGCTCGACGGGGCGGAGATCACAAATACCGACAAACCCTGCATCTATGTGGAAAGTGCGGACAAGGTGTTCATCACCACCGCAGCAGAAAGCGAAAATACCCTGAAGGTAACCGGTACCTTTCAGAAGGATGACAGCACCAAAGCCGATGCGGTGATCTTCTCCAGAGATGATCTCGTATTGAACGGAACCGGAAGCCTGACGGTGGAATCAGGCGATAACGGCATCGCCTCCAATGATGATCTCAAGGTGACCGGCGGTACGCTTCTTGTGAACGCGGGAAACAAGGGACTCGACGCAAAGGACCGGCTTCTGATCGCGGACGGCGATATCACGGTCAATGCGAAAGATGACGGCCTTCATGCGGAGAACAGCGATGATGACAACCTCGGCATGATCTACATCGGCGGTGGGGTAATCAAGGTGACCTGCACCGATGATGCGGTTCATGCGGTCAGTGAACTCAGAATCGACGGCGGAATTCTGGACCTTACCGGAAGAGAGGGTCTTGAGGCGACTTCGATTACGATCAATGACGGCAGCCTCACGATTCTTGCGGATGACGACGGCATCAATGCCGGAAAGAAATCCTCCACTCATACCGTACAGATCACGGTCAACGGCGGCACGATCAAAATCACCCTGGCGGATGAAGACAGCGACGGCATCGACACCAACGGAAGCCTGACCGTCAGCGGCGGCACGATCGACATCACCGGCGGAAATCCGTTTGACTGCAAGGGCAGAACGGAATACAGCGGCGGCACGATCCGGATTGACGGCGAAGCCGTAAACTCCATTCCGGTGAAGAATTAATCTTCGCTTAACAACAATGAATCGGAGAGAAACGGGACGATGCTTCCCGTTTTTTCGTCAGGGGACCGGCTGGCAATCATATGCTTTTCTTGCTATAAAGAAACCGAAGAAACAGAAGCTGAGAGTTCAGCGGAAGAGAAAGACAAAGTGAGGTAAGGAACAATGAAGATTGCGGTAATCGGTCCGGGAGCCATGGGTCTCTTATTCGGAGGAAAGCTGTCTGCCGCGGCAATGGTCACGCTGGTTGGTCATAATCCTGCCCATATGGAGGAGATCAGCCGCTTCGGGGTTGAAATCGAACGGGACGGAGTCGAAACATTTCATCCCCTGGCCGCAGTGAACGGTGAGGTAAAAGAACCTCAGGATCTCGTGATCCTGTTTACCAAGGCCTATCTCAGCGAGGAGGCGCTTGCGGCCAACCGGGCGATGATCGGGAAGGATACCTTTCTGCTCACGCTGCAAAACGGCATGGGACATGAGGAAATCCTGGCAAAATTTGCGGAAATTGATCATGTCCTGATCGGAACCACAGCTCAGGGAAGCACCCGGAAAAATGGCCATGCGATCCGCAACAGCGGTCTTGGCGAAACGATGATCGGGGCTGTGAGCCCGGGCCAGGAGGATCGCCTGAAGGAAATCTGCGACGTCTTTGAACAGGCCGGCTTTCCGGCAAAGGTCAGTGAGAGCGTGCGGTTTGCCGTCTGGAACAAGATCATGATCAACGCTTCCTCCAGCGTGCTTTCGGGAGTGCTGGGGATGCCGCAGGGATATGTTGCGGAAAACCCCGATGCCTGGAAGATCTGCACGGCACTGATCAGAGAAATCTGCGCCGGAGCAAAGAGCGAGGGCTATCACTTCGATGAGGAAGAACAGATCGAACGGATCAAAAATCATCTGCTTGCCGCAAAGGACGGCATTACGAGCATCTGCGCGGATCTGCAGAACGGCAGGAGCACCGAGATCGACTATATCAGCGGCGGGGTAGTGCGCGCGGCGGAAAAGAACGGCGTCCCCGTGCCGACGCAGAAGATGATGGTGGATCTTGTGCACGCCATGGAAGGAAGAAACAGAAAATAGCAGAAGCCAGGGCGCACTGCGGTACAATAGGGAAGAAGATTCATCCGCAGAAATCGGGAGGAACATCGTATGAGCGATCTGCTTGCTTATATCGCAATGGCGGTGATTACCGTGATCGGAATCACTGTCCTGATGAAAAACAAGAAGAAATAATGCAGTGAATTTCCGTAGTGAAAAAGAGAGCCCGGGGCAGCCCGGGCTTTCGTATGGCATTGTTTATCGGATCAGCTGCGCAGGAATCCCTGAGAGCGGCGATAGAGATAATACGGCACCAGCAGTGAGAAACAGGAGAGCCAGCCTGCCGGATAGGCAAAGCCGACCGCGGCCGGGGTGTTCATGATGTAGCGGGTGACCACAAAGAGATACAGCTGGCGGAAGAAGACATGGGTGGCGATCATGATGTACATCGGTCCGCGGGAATCCCCGTATCCGCGCAGGGTGCCCATGAGCACATTGTCGATCGCATTGGCGGTGATGAAGAGGAAGTTGACGCGGATGAACACGACACCGCAGGAGATGACCGCGGGATCCTGGGTGAACAGACGGATCACGGCAGGCGCGAAGATCCAGCCGAGAACCTGAATGATGCCGCAGACCGCGGCAGCGGTGAATGCGGCATGCATGCTGCCGCGCTCCGCCCGTTCCATTTTCCCGGCGCCGACATTCTGGGAGACGAAGGTCGTAGCGGCGATGCCGAAGCTCGATGCCGGCAGCATCACGAACTGGTCGACCTTGCTGTAGGAGCTCCAGCCGGCCATAACATCCGAGCCGAAGGAGTTGATGTATGACTGCATCACGATATTGGAGAGGGCCGTAAAGGCGGACTGCAGGCCGGCGGGAAGACCGACGGAGACGATGATGCGGAGCTGGCTGAGATCGATATCGAGGTCCGAGAGATTGAGACGATAGACATCCTCGGTTGATACAAGAAGGGAAATGATCAGCCCCGCCGAGACAAACTGAGCCAGGATCGTCGCAAACGCCGCGCCGGCGATGCCTGCCTGAAACACCACGACCAGTACAATGTCCAGCAGGATGTTCAGCAGGCTGGTGAAGATCAGAAAGACCAGGGGCCTTCGGCTGTCACCGACCGAGCGCAGGATGCCGGTGCCGATGTTGTAGATCAGTAATCCCGAAATGCCCGCAAAATAGATCTGAAGGTACTTCGCCGCTTCCGGAAAGACATCTTCCGGCGTTCCCATGAGTCTCAGAATCGGCCGGGCCAGCGGGATGCCGGCGGCGGTGAAAATCACCGCAATCGCCAGGGTCATCGTAAAGGCGGTCTGAACCGCGACATGAACCTTTTCTCTGTCCCGGGATCCAAAGGCCCGCGCGATCGCTACCGAGGCACCCGTCGCAAAGCCGCTGAAGAAAAACACGGCGAGGTTGGTGATCATCGATGTGGCACCCACCGCCGCCAGTGCTTCCTTGCCGACAAAGTTACCCACGACGATCGTATCGGCCGTGTTGTACATCATCTGAAACAGATTTCCGAGCATCAGAGGAAAGGAAAAAGAAACGATCTGTCTCAGGATCGGGCCTTCCGTCATATCGATGGTTCTCTTCTTTTCTTCTGTTTCGTTTTTCATGACTGAGCTCTGCTTTAACTATAGTGAAGATTGCCGGCGGCGGAAAGGTACCTGCATGCATAGCGGCCGGCGGTTCTCTCTTTTATTTCCGGCAAACGTGCCCGCTTTTGCCCGGAACTGCCCCTGATCATTGTCGGCATGCACATTGTCCGGAAGGAAAACGGAGATACTACTGCCGACAATGGCAGGAAGAGAGCAGAGAAGATAGTTTGAAAAACAGCCGCATTATTTTAAAATCATGTTATAGATACCTGATTTGCCTCTGTTTTTCTGAAGAAGCGCATTTTCTGATGATTCATATTTTTTGTGGGATCCCGGAAACTGCGCCGCTTTTTGAAACGGAGATTCACAACAGACGTTCGAGAGGGGAGTATGGTGAAAATTCACAGATACCTGAAAAGGATGTTTACGGCAGTCCTGTTCCTTCTGCTGACTGTTAGAATGATCATTCCGCTTCCGGTATCCGCCGAGGAGCCGGCACAGAAAGTCGTACGGGTGGGCTGGTACGATTCTTCATTCAACACAATAGATCAGTTCGGAAGACGCTCCGGCTATGCCTATGAGTATCAGCTGAAGGTTGCGTCCTATACCGGATGGACGTATGAGTATATCGGCGGCAGCTGGTCTCAACTGCTTCAGATGCTGGTGAACGGAGAGATCGATCTATTGAGCGATGTCTCCTACACCGAAGAGCGGAACACAAAAATGCTCTTTCCGGATTTTCCTATGGGCGCCGAGGAATACTATCTTTTTGTCGGCCCCGATAACCGCGAGATCACCTCTTCCGATGCCCATAGTCTGAACGGAAAGCGGATCGGCGCAAACAAGGACAGCGTTCAGGCGGATTACTGCCGCGAGTGGGCGGATCAAAACGGGGTGAGTGCAGAGCTCATTGAACTTGTGAATACGGAAGATGAATCCCTGGCAAAACTTGAGACCGGAGAGCTTGATGCCTATGTCACCGTGGACTCCTTTGTGAATCCTAAACGTGCCGTACCGGTATTCAAGGTCGGCTCTTCCGATTTCTTTTTCGCTGTAAGCAATTCCCGTCCGGATCTTCTGAACGAACTGAACCTCGCCATGCAGGCAATTCAGGATGAGAACCGGTATTTCAACCAACAGATGTTTGAAAAGTACATCCGGACTTCCGGCGCAAATTCCTTCCTCTCCCCGGAAGAGCTGAGCTGGCTTTCCGGTCACGGTCCGATCCGCGTCGGCTATCAGGATAACTACCTTGCCTTCTGTGCAAAGGACCGCACAACCGGGGAGCTGACAGGAGCGATCCGGGATTATCTCGGCTATGCGGAAGACTGCCTGGAAAACGCTGATCTCACCTTTGAGACAGCGGCATATCCCACCGTGGAGGCGGCGATCGAGGCATTGAAAAATGATGAGGTGGACTGCGTATTCCCGGCCAATCTCGGCGGCTTTGACGGCGAGAAGCTCGGCATCACGATGTCTCCGTCTCTGATGAACACGGATATCTTCGCGATCATCCGCCAGGCGGATGTGAATACCTTTGCCAACCGGGAATATGTGGTTGCGGCGGTCAACCAGGGAAATCCGAATTACGACGCCTTTCTCTACGATCACTATCCCACCTGGCGCAAGGTTTATTTCGAAGATACCGAAGCCTGTCTCAAAGCCGTACGCGATCATGTGGCGGATTGCGTGCTGGTGAGCAGCTATCGCTACAACAACATCTCAAGGCTCTGCGAGAAGCTTCATCTGACGACGTTTCCGACGGCGACATGCATTGATTACAGCTTTGCCGTGAAAAAGGGGAATACGCGTCTGTATTCCGTTCTTTCCAAGATGATCAGCCAGATTCCGACTTCCGCCGTCAACTCCGCATTGTCCTATTACATCACCGAGGATTCCAAGCGCACGATCGGCGATATCGTCTCTGACAACCTCGCGGCGGTGATTGCGGTGAGCGCTGTTCTGATCGCCGTCATCCTTTACCTTCTCTTAAAAAGCATGAAGGCGGAGAAGAAGGCAAAGGAACTGATTTCGGCCACCGAAACCGACAGTCTGACCGGGCTGTACAACCGCGATTACTTTTTCCAGTATGCCAATGCGATGTACCGCGAACATCCCGAAACGCCAAGGGATGCCATCGTCGTCAATATCGAGCAGTTCCATGCGATCAACGCCTTAAACGGACGGGACTTCGGTGATCAGATCCTGCGGATTCTCGGCAATGACATGCGTCTGTTCGCGGAGGAGAAAAACGGCATCGCCGGCCGGTTCGGCGCCGACCGCTTCGATCTGTACTGCGATCACAGCGATGCTTACAAGGAAATATTCGACCGCCTTCAGGGCAAGATCGATACCCTCGCCCCCGGCGCTCACATCCGTCTGCGGATGGGGGTCAGGCCCTACCAGGAAGGGGTGGAGCCGGTACAGATGTTTGATATGGCCCGCACCGCCTGTTCCAAGGCAAGAGGTCATTTCAAGGAACATCTTATTATCTTCAACGAAGAACTGCAGCAGAAGGAGCTGCTCGATCAGCGTCTGCTCAATGACTTAAGAAGAGCTCTGGACTGCTATGAGTTCGAAGTGCACTATCAGCCGAAATTCGATATCAGCCAGAAGCCGCCGAAACTGGTCGGGGCGGAAGCGCTGATCCGCTGGATGCATCCCGAGCTCGGCATGATTGCGCCGCCCGATTTTATTCCTTTGCTGGAACGCGCGGGAATGATCGCCGAAGTGGATAAATATGTATGGTCCCTCGCCGCCCGGCAGATTGCCAGATGGCGGGCGGAATTCGGAGTGACGATTCCCGTCTCGGTCAATCTCTCGCGGGTGGATGTCTTCGATCCGAAGCTTGAAAGCGTGTTGGACAACATCCTTCAGCAGAACGGACTGGAACACAATGCCCTGGAGCTTGAGGTCACGGAGTCGGCGTACACGGAAAATGAGGATGAGCTGATTCACGTGGTGGAAAACCTCCATAAGAAGGGCTATACCGTGGAGATGGATGATTTCGGCACCGGCTATTCCTCCTTAAGCATGCTTTCGGCTCTGCCGATCGATGTGCTGAAGATGGACCGGACGTTTATTCACAATATCGGAAGCGAAGGGAAGAATGTTCAGCTGGTGGCGCTGATTCTCGGCATTGCGGACAGCCTGCACATTCCGGTGATTGCCGAAGGGGTCGAGAGCGAAGCGCAGCTGAAGCTTCTGGAAGATCTCGGCTGCACCCTGGTGCAGGGGTTCTGTTTCTCGAAGCCGGTTCATCCTTCGGATTTTGAAAAGAGATTTCTGGAGAACAGAGGAGGTGATGTGTGATGCGTTCCATACGAACAAGAATGATACTGCTTACCGTATGCGTGATCATCGTCACCGTGACAAGCATGACCATGCTCAGCGTGGTATTCATCCGCACCACCGAACAGCAGAAATCCGATCAGCTGCTTCTGTTGCTGTGTGAGACGGGAGAGCGAAACCTCAACTACTACTTCAACAGCGTGCAGAAATCCGTCCGCAAGGTGGCGGCCTTTGTCGAAGCGGATCTGGACGGACTGGAAGAAGAGAAGCTCGCGGCGCACATGGAGCGCGTGCGGGATCAGTTTGACATCATGGCCGCAAGAACCAACGGGGTTCTGACCTATTACTACCGCATTGATCCCGAGATCTCCGACAACGTCAAGGGCTTCTGGTATACCGACCTTGACGGGGAGGGATTTACCGAACATGAGGTGACCGATATCAGCAGCTATGACACGAAGGATACGTCAAAGCTGGTCTGGTTCACGGTTCCCAAATACAACGGCGAGCCGGTCTGGCTGCCGCCCTATGTCACCGAGAATCTCGACATACGGGTCATCTCCTACAATGAGCCGATTTACTGGCGGGGAAACTTCGTGGGAGTTGTCGGCATCGAAGTGGATTATTCCACGATGGCCGAACAGGTGGAAAGCATCCGCCTCTACGACAACGGCTATGCCTTCCTGAGCGATGCGGAGGGAAATATCTTCTTCCACCCCCGGATCGATGTCAGTGCCCTCGGGGAAGACGAACGGCTGAAGGTTCCCGAAGATGCGGTCTCCCGCAGCACCTTCATCCGCTATCCCTATGACGGCACGGAGAAGATCGCGGCCTGGCTGCCGTTAAGCAACGGCATGCGGCTGAATGTCACGGTGCCGGTCTATGAGACCGAGGGCGACTGGAAACGGCTTCTCTACAACATCCTGATCTTTGCCGGAGTGGTGCTGGCGGGTTCAATCGGCTTTACGATGTACTATGCAAAGCGCATCACCAGACCGCTGGAAGATCTCACCAAAGCGGCGGATCAGGTGGACCGCGGCAACTACGACTTCACTCTGGACTATGACAGGGATGATGAAGTCGGCCGCCTCACCGCTACCTTCAAACGCCTGGCCGGACATATGAAGGATCATATCTCCGATCTCAACAAGCGGGTGTATGTGGACGCACTGACCTCGGTGCGCAACAAGGGCGCTTACAACACCTTCATCGACAACCTGCAGGAAGAGATCAAAACAGGTCAGGGTGCGGAGTTTGCGGTCGGCGTATTCGACTGCGACAACCTGAAATACATCAACGATGTCTACGGACATGAAAAAGGCGACATCTATCTCAAGACAGCCAGCCGACTGATCTGCCGGGTGTTTGCGCACAGCCCCGTGTTCCGGATCGGCGGAGACGAATTCTCAGTAATCCTGCAGAATGATGACCTGAAAAACAGAGATGCGCTGGTAAAGCAGTTTAAGGATTCCATGAAGGAAATCAGCGCATCGGCGAAAAATGAATGGGAACAGGTTCACGTTGCGATGGGCGTTGCGGTCTATGATCCGAAGAGCGATGCCAATGTGAACGATGTGATCCGGCGGGCGGATGAACGCATGTACGAAGACAAGCGGATCCGCAAGGCGGGAAGAAAATGAATCCGTTTCGGAGCGGGAGAAAAGATGAGCAGTTCGATAGGCAGAAAACTGATGAAGATCGCAATGGCTGCGGTGATGCCGGCAGTCCTTGTATTGATGATGTTTCCTACAGGAATCAAGGCACAGGAAAAGGGGCAGATCGTACGTGTCGGCTGGTTCGAATCTCCGTTCAACACAACCGATGAACTGGGAAGGCGCTCGGGCTATTCCTATGATTACCAGCAGAAGATTGCGGCCTATACCGGATGGACCTATGAATATGTGGAAGGCAGCTGGTCGGATCTTCTGGAAATGCTCAAAGACGGAAGAATCGATCTTTTGAGCGATGTCTCCTTTACCGAGGAACGGGCGGAGAAAATGCTGTTCTCTGCGCTTCCCATGGGAGCCGAACAATACTATCTCTACGCCCAGGAAACCAACAACGATATCTCCGTCGAAGACTATTCCACCTTTCAGGGAAAACGGATCGGCGCCAACAAGGGCAGTGTGCAGATCGGGTATTTCAATGAGTGGGCAGAGGCCAACGGGGTCAAAGCGGAACTGATTGAACTGAGCGGCACCGAGGAAGAAAACATCCTGGAGCTGAAGCGGGGAAAGATCGATCTCTACCTGTCTCTGGATGGCTTCTTTGAAAGCTCGGGTGTCAAACCCGTATGCCGGATCGGAACCTCCGATTTCTACTTTGCGGTCAGTAATGACCGGCCGCAGCTGCTGACAGAACTCAACAGCGCTCTCTCCCGGATTCAGAATGAAGATCAGTATTACAATGAGAATCTCTACCAGAAATATCTCCACAGCGCCGGGCTGAACCGCTATCTCAGCACGGAAGAGAGCACCTGGCTCTCTCGCCACGGGGTGATCCGCGTCGGCTATCAGGACAATTACCTGGCATTCTGCGCGAAGGATCCGAAAACGGGGGAGCTGACCGGGGCATTGAAGGATTATCTGATCGTTGCCTCGGACTGTCTTGAAAACGCTCATATCGACTTTGAAGCCGTCTGCTATCCAAGCTCCGGGGATGCCATTGCGGCACTCAGGAAGGGCGAGGTGGACTGCGTGTTCCCGGCCAACCTCACCCCCTATGACGGCGAGGTGAGCAATGTCTTCATCACCCCGGCACTGATGCGGACCGATATGTCGGCGATCGTGCGCGAAGGGGAACAGTATGACTTCGCGAAGAAAGACCGGATCACGGTGGCGGTGAACAAGGACAATCCGAATTACGACATGTTTCTTCTGGACCACTTCCCCGACTGGCTTGCGACGTATTACGAGAATACGGAAGAGTGCCTGAAGGCGATTGCCGGACGGAATGCGGACTGCCTGCTGATCAGTAACTATCGCTACAACAACATCTCCAACACGTGCCGGAAGTATCATCTGACTACCTGGTCTACGGGAGTCGGGATGGATTACTGCTTTGCGGTGAACCGCAGTGACACCATTCTCTATTCCATCCTTTCCAAAATCACAAGCCTCGTGCCGGCCTCGACCGTCAACGCGTCGCTGACCTACTATTTCACGGAAGACGCAAAGATTTCGACGGAGGAATTTCTGAAGCAGAACTTCCTGCTCGTCTTCGGCGGCTTCGCTATGATTCTTGCCCTTCTGATCGTTCTTGCAAGAAGCATAGCGGCAGGAAGAAAAGAAAAAGAAGTGCAGAAAAAGGAACCAGCGGAAGAGGATTTCCGGATCTTTGATGATCTGCCCATTTCCGTCAGCGTATATCATGTGACCCACGCCGAGCACAGCCGGCTGTACGACGCCGAGGTTATCTACGCAAACCGCATGTTCTCAGAACTCGGCCAGCGGCCGCGCCAGGAAGTGATCGGAAAGAAGGTCAGGGAACTGTATCCCCATCTGGATGAGATCTGGTATGAGGATGTAAGACGTGCCGCTTATGAAGGCGAAGTGGTGGAACGGGATCATACCGATTCCCTGAGCGGCAGGGCTTATCATTTTACGGTCCGGCAGATTGTCCGTCCCGGCTACTGCGTCGTGACCTATGCGGAAAGTATGCCAAAGGAGTAAGAGCGTGCACGAAAGCTCCGGGGAGAACAGATGCTTGTACTGAAACCTGCTCCGCTTGCCAAGATCTGGGGAGACAAGGCACTTCTCGATTACGGCTGCGATGACATTGACGGAATGATCGGAGAAGCCTGCACGGTATGTGCCGATCCGAAGTGCTCTTCTTTGATCGTTTCTCTGACTCCGCCGATTACCCTGGCGGAGTATTACCGCATGCATGCGGACCAGTTTGGCTGGACTGGTCCGTTTCCCTTAACGATCACGATTGTCTCGGCAAGAGAAGATCTCTCCCTGCAGGTTCATCCCGACAGAGAAAAGGCGAAAGAGCTGGAGGGTCTTGAAGACGGCAAGGAGGAGTCCTGGGTATTTCTCAGAGCCGGGGCACCGATCGTCGCCGGTACGAAATGCCGGAAGGAAGAGATTCCAATGCTCATCGCGGAAAACCGCTGGGAAGAGATCTACGCACGCATGGCGATCGAAGATCATGATTACGTTCATGTAAGACCCGGCACACTGCATGCGATCTCCGCCGGAAGCCTGGTCTATGAGATCATGCAGAGCAATGATGTGACCTATCGATTCTACGATTACGACCGCACCGACAGTCAGGGAAATAAACGTCAGCTTCATCTTTCCAAAGCGCTGGCCTGTCTGAATACGGAGCTTGCGGCAGAGAAGACGCGGTTTGAAGAGGGGCGCGTCTATGAAGCAGAGCGCTATCGGATCAGCTCCCGCCGAATCGAAGGGAAAACAGAAATTGAAAATCCTGAGGAGGTCTTCGCATGCATCACCGTGCTGGAGGGTTCCTTCCTCTGGAACGGCATTTCCGTCTTCAAGGGGTATTCCGTGATTCTGTTTCCGAAAGAAAAAGCCGGAATCTCCGGCAGAGCTGTTCTTATGACAGCGTATGCGAAGCCGTGAAAGGAATGAACCGGCGGAAGCTTCGCTGTTTTTCTTTTCGTCATTCCTCGATATTCTTCGGCAGAAGAAGATCGAGCAGAAGCGCGGTCACGAACATCACCGAAACGACATTCTGAGAGAAGATCGACTGCACGAACACGGGAAAGTTTGCCCAGATGCCCGCTTCACCGGAGGTGGTGAAGCCTACACCGAAGGCCAGGGACAAAGCGGCGATGAGTTTGTTTCTCGGAGTGAAGCCGGCCTTTGCGATCATCTCAAAGCCGGAAACCACGATCTGTCCCATGATCACAAGCAGAACGCCGCCGATGACGGAACTGGGTATGGAGCTGAGGAAGATGCCTATCGGGGGAAGAAAGCCGGCGATGATCATGATCAGCGCCCCGATCAGTGAGATTTTTCTCGGTTGACGACGCGGGTCATGATCGTGATGCCGACATTCTCCGAATAGGAGGTGATCGGAGTGATGCCGAAGAGGCCGGCGAGCACGGATCCGAATCCGTCGGCCGCAATCGCACCGGAGACTTCCCTGCCGCTGATCTGACGTTCCAGCGCCCCGCCGGCCAGAGCCGATGCGTCGCCGATCGTTTCCACAGCGGAGACAAGATAGATCACACAGACGGAAAGAATGGCATCGGGCCGAAACAAAGGCTGAAAAGGCAGAAGTCTCGGAATGGCGATCAGGCCGCAGTCTGAGAGATCCTGAAAATGAACAGTTCCTGTGATCACAGCCAGGAGATACCCGACCGCAAGACCCACGAGTACATAGAGCTGTTTGTGAACTCCTTTGGCATGAATCTGCCAGAGGATGCAGGAAAGCAGCGTCACGCTTCTGATCAGGATGTTGACCATTGAACCGTAGTCGGGGGTATCCCCGCCGCCGAAGGATCTTGCGGCAGTGGGAAGAAGCGAAAGCCCGATGCCGGTGATGACAACCGCGGAGACAATCGGCGTGAGGATGTGTTTCCAGTATCTGGCCGAAAGGCCGAGAAGCCCTTCGAAGATACCCCCGGCGATGACCGTTCCGATGACGGCACCGTATCCGTTTTATGAGGCGATGGCGGTTAAGGGCACGATAAAGGTGAAGCTCGCCCCCATGAAGATGGGAAGCCCCGAGCCGATCCTTCCTATGGGAAATGTCTGTAACAATGTCGCGAGCCCGGCCGCAGCCATTGCATTCCGGATCAGGACCAGGATATCCGCTTCACTGACGGAAGGTACCGCCGCCAGAGTGACCAGCGTCATCGGAACGAGGTTGGTGACAAGCATGGCCATGACATGCTGAAAGGCAAAGGGAAGAGCTTCCATGGACTTAGAGGCGCATCCAGGCATTGTAATGCATTGCGGACTTCCTCATCGGAAGGCATGTCGGTATGGGGTTCTGATTTCATATGCTGTACTCACTTTATAATTTCAGTGTACCACCATATCGGCAAACGCACCCATGCCGGGAAGATTGCGGAATGGCTTTGTGCCCGCATTCTCCCATGGAAGTTTTTTTGTCAGCGCGGGCGGAGATCATTAAGGCGGAGGAAACGAACATGGGATTATTCGGCAATGATAAAAAGCAGAAAAAGAAAGAAGTGAAATGCTGCAGATGCGGAAAGAAGATTCGGAAATATGAAAAGTATGCGGTGATTGAGAGAGAGGTCTATTGCGAAAGATGCGCAGAGGCGAAGAAGGACTGGGACTTTCTGGAATTTCTCGCGATCATGGAAGACTGAAATATATAATTGAAGGTAAGAAAAGGAACCGGAATGTATGGGAAAGTCAGTGCAGTCTCTGTATAAGAAGATTGAGGCCGCTTTGAAAGACGGATGTCTTCCGCCGGATTTTTCCCTGCCTGAAAGCACAGATTCCGGCATTCAGTTTGCGGACGGGGCGAGAGACGGAATTCTTCTGTATCACATGAATCTTCCCCGTCTTTCGGATGCGGACCGGTCGGCCATGGAAAAAGGAATTTCACAGAGTTCGGAACACCGATGGGAAGAAGCGGAAGCTGCCCTTATGCCGGTCCTTGAAAAGTACCGCACTCTCGGCGTGATCGATGAGATGCAGAGCTGGATCATGAATCATGCGCAGGATCTGAATGCGGAGAATCTGTTTCTGTTCGGTATGAAACAGCTTCAGGAAGCGGATGAGACCGAGATGGTAAAGCTCGGGCTTTCGATTCTGGAACTGTTTGACACAGAGGAAGAGGAAGATCTGAAGCGGATGGTAAGAACCGTGGGACGCAGTGATGAGTTCACCCTGTTCGCCGTCTTTATCATGAAGAAATGGAAGAACGCAGACCGGGAGATCTTCGATCTTGCAAAAAGCGTGACCGGCTGGGGAAGGATTCATGCCCTGGAGCGGCTGGAGGCAGAAGATGAGGAGATCCGCAGATGGATTCTCATGGAAGGGGTAAGAAATGACATTCTTCCTTCCTACTCCGCTCTTGCCGCCTGGAGAAAATCAGGCGCAGAAGAGGTGCTGAGGCTTGGACCGGACGCTTCGGAATTTGCGGCGATCAAAAGGATTATCTCTGCCCTGATGGACGAAGGACCCATGCCGGGTCTTTCCGCTCTGGAAAACCGGGAAGAGATCATCCGCAGGTTTCTCTCCCATGCCGGGAATTATGCAATGACAGCGGAAGACTGTGACATCATCCGGGAGCTTCGTTCCCGGTTCATTGAAAACGAAGAGATCCGCCTTCAATGCGACGGGCTTCTTGAAAAACCGGCGTCAGAAGAAGCGTCTTTGAAAGAGGCAGAATAACGCCTTTGGAAGTGCGTTTGCCGAAGAAAAAAACAGTAGGGAAGGAGGCAGAAAATGAGCAGAACATTCAAATCCGCACTGTACGGAAAAGAATCCGAAGACATGGCGGAAGCGTTTATGGAAAAGACCGTCTTTCTGATCGATCAGGTCGGCGATCCCTTTTCCGGACGGTTTCGTGAACAGCTCGCCAATGTATTGGGAAAGCTCGGTGTCATCGTGAAGTACGGGAATGAAGTGCAGGAAAACGGGTGGCATCTGGTAATTGTCTCCGGAACGAATCCGGCAGTTGTATCCTGCCCCGAAAGCATTTATGCAAAGGTGTATCTCGAAGAGTATCAGGATGAGTATCAGGACACGTTTTCCATCGATACCGCGGCGGTCCGAAATCTGCTCTATGAACTGCTCATCAGGGACGAGATCCGCACCGGCGTTCTTTCCTATCTCTCCGCTAAGCTCTGCGCATTAGTTCGGGACTGGAGCTTTGCGGTATTTGAAGAGGATTCTTCCGATCTTACGGTACTGAGGGTTCATGAGGGCGGATTCATCGAATGGAAACGCGGGGAGTCCGCAAAGGAATACCGTTCTCTTTTTAAGAAAGAGGAAAAGAACCGTATCCTCTGTCTGCTTGCGGACGATGAAGGAAATAAGGCGGTCATTGCCGACACCGGGACCGCGGAACCGGTTCCGGGAAAACAGGGAAAGAAAACTCTCAGCCCTGAATGCAATGCCGCAAAGCTGGCCGAAGTTCACGCCGTCAAAACCAGGGAAAATGACGGAGCGGTTCTTTACACCGCCGTGCCTGAGGATGAGAATCTCGGAACCTTTGAACTCTGCGTTCATGAATTGCGGGCGGCGGATCCGGGGGAGTTCGATGATTCTTCCGTGTTTCAGATGATTCAGACAGCGGAAGTGATTTCCGGAAAGCTGTATGCACTTCCCTTTCCGATTCGCATCATTGTTGAGTATTACCGCCGGGAAAAGGAGGAAAGCGCATGAACCGGAGACTCCTGAGTGCATTGCTGTGCCTGTTTCTTCTGAATGGATGCGCGAAAAGCGGCAGTGTCCGGCCAAATGCTGAAACACCGGAACCGGGCGCCGCTCCTGCCGAGATTCCATCCCCCGCGCCAACACCTGAGCTCACAGAAGAGCCTGATGCGAAACCGGACGGATACAGCGACGAAGAGCTGTGCGTACTTGCCCGCAGCTACTATGAAAAGCACCATTACTTTACACCGCCGGTGGTTGTCGTGGACAGCAGGGACGGAGATCTTGTGACGATCCATCTGTATGAGGATCTCAGCGATCATACCGCTACCCTGGACTGGTATACGATTGACTGCAGGACCGGAAAAGGATCCGGCATGCTGGAAGGGGAGATTGATCTGACCGAGTGATCTTTCCCCATGCCTGTGAGGGACGCAGAACTGCGTTCGCCATTATCGGGATTGTGAAGAAAGGACAGAAGAAGATTTCCATCCGGTACTTCTGTCCTTTTCATGTTGGCCGTTCCGGGAGTTTCCCATGAAAGAAAACCATGGCTGAGATAAACTGTCCCTTTTTCAAAGCCGCAGTTCGGTGCGACAATAAAGAAAAGGAGTTCCGGCAGCGGAAGGGTCATGCATTCATGCCCTGTCCGAAAGCGGTGAACTCGAAACGGAGGCCAGATGGCAGGTAGAAAGTTTGAACTGACGGAAGAGAGTCTTGCCGTCATCGAAGAAATCGGCGGACATATGCCGGGAGGCTTCTTCATTTATAAAGCGGAGGAACCGGAAAAGCTGATCTACGCCAATCAGGCGGTGTTTGATATTTTCGGCTGTGCCGGCCAGAAGGAATTCGAAGAGCTGACCGGATATACCTTCCGGGGAATGGTTTATCCGGAGGATTACGAAAGAATCAGCGCATCCATCCTCCGGCAGGTCGCCGAAAGCGAAGATCACAATGACTATGCGGAATACCGCATCACCCGCCGTGACGGCAGGATCCGCTGGGTGGATGATTACGGCCACTACAGCGAGACAAAATCCTACGGCGGTGTTTATGTGGTGTTCATCTCGGATATCACGGAGAAGAAAGAACAGCGGGACATGGACAAGTCGACAAGGGATGCGGTGATCTCCGCATTGACCAATGCCTACAATACGATGTGGCTGATCAGCGATGTGGAAAGCGAGGAGAGTGTTCTTTATCATACCGATCTCGATGAAGTGCATGCGGAAGCGATCCGCAACGCCCTGAGCCACACCCGGTATACGGATACCAAAACGGAGTATGTCAATACCATGGTCGCCAAAGAAGACCGCAAACGCATGCAGGTACAGATCGGACTTCCCTATATCCTGGAACAGTTCCGCACGAAAGATCAGTTCGAGGTCAGCTTCCTGCGGGAAATGGAAGGCGGAAACCGGCATTACCGCATCGATCTTGATAAGGTATATCTGCCCGGAGAGAAGATCGGGGTCATGATGGGATTCAAGGATGTGGATGATGAAATCCGCCGGGAAGATGCGATGAAGCAGGAGCTTGCGGATGCCAGGAAAGCCGCCGCGGACAAGATTACCTACGAAAAGGTGTCGGAAGCTCTTGCGGCAGACTATTTCAGCATCTACATCGTCGATCCGGATACGGATCAGTTCGTCCAGTACGGTGCCGCCCGGGAATATGATGAACACGGTGCCGAAAAGACGGGCGAAGATTTCTTCCGCTTTGCCAGGAATGTTCTG
>JAFWCM010000277.1 GCA_017536885.1 Solobacterium sp. | reverse complement strand
CTGATCATGGAGAGTGACCGGAACTTCCGGGACGAAGACGGAAACATCGGAACGGATATCTTCAATGTGACCGTCTGGCGCGGAGCGGCCGAGCAGGCGGCGGCCCTGTGCAAACCCGGCAGCGTGATCGCAGTCAAGGGAAGACTGCAGGGGCGCATGGTCCAGAAGGAAGAGAGAACCTATTACTTCTGCGAAGTCGTCGCCGAAAATATCGACTATCTGCGAGGCCTTACAGCAGCAGGCTGAGCGTTGTCCTCTTTCTCAGGCCGCAGAATTCACACCCCCTGGGAATTCTGCGGTATTATAGCTGTTTCCCTCATGACCTTCCCTCAGATTCATTCTCTCCGGGAAACAGCAGTCATATTCCGAAAGGAAGAACATCATAGCCTTCGGGCACTCAGAAAGCATGCAGTCCCTGCATGTTTTCTGATGGAACAGCAGGAATAGATCGGCATATTCTGTCTTCCGGCTCTTTGAAATCCGGGAAGCCTCCGCAGTATATGGAGATTTGTCCGATAAACCATGCAGTATTCTTTCCAAATCGCACCGTTTTATCAATAATGAAAAGAGAGAGTATTACGCAGGAATAAAGGAGGCAGAACATGACTTGCAGAACCGTGGTATTGAATGCCGGGAAGATGAACTATGACGGAGCTCTGGATTTTTCCGGGCTCAGCGATGAAGTGATCGTATACAGCGACAGTACGGAAGAAGAGGCAGCCGAGCGGGCAAAGGATGCGGAGATCCTTGTGACCAAGGAACTCGTGCTTTCGGAAGAAACGGTGCGCGCGTTTCCGGAGACCCTGAAGCTGATCTGCGAAGCGGGAACGGGATACAACAACCTTCCGATTGAAGTCTGCCGGGAAAGGGGAATCACGGTATGCAATGTGCCGGCCTACAGCTCACAGCGCGTTGCCCATACCGCCGTGATGATGATTCTCTGTCTTTCCTCTCTTGTAAGCAAACAGATCCGCATGCTGGAGAGGGGGGACCGCCGCAATTTTCTGGACCATCTGATGGTGAACCACACCGAAGTCAACGGCAAAACGCTGGGGGTGATCGGCGCCGGAAACATCGGTCAGACGGTGATCAGGATCGCAAAAGCCCTGGACATGAACGTGCTGGTCTATACCCGCACACCGAGGAAGGATGAGCCGGGCGTAACGTACACGGACCTTGACACGGTGCTGAAGGAAAGCGACTATCTGACTCTGCATTGTCCTTTGACCGAACAGACAAGACACATCATCGGCCGCACGGCACTGGAGAAAATGAAGCCGGGTTCCTTTCTGATCAACACTTCGCGCGGGGCTCTTGTCGATGAGGCGGCACTGATTGACGCACTGAAGTCCGGACGCATCGCCGGGGCGGGACTCGACGTACAGGAATGCGAACCGCCGAAAGAAGACAATCCGCTCTATGAGATGGACAATGTGATCCTGACGCCGCATATGGGCTGGAAGGGGCTGGAAACGCGGAAGCGGCTGGTCTCTGTCGCTGCGGACAATATCCGCGCATTCCGCGAAGGGAATCCGATCAACGTGGTAAACTGAAACGGACAGAGGGGGAAATCATGGAACTCAGAAAATGTGATCAGTGCGGAGGAACGCTGAAGCGCCTTCGCATCAGAAAGATGTGGGTCTGCCCGTATTGTGATGCGGTGTATGAGGATGAGAAGAAAGAACCGGAAAAGTCAAAGTACAAAACCTTCGGATTGAACGAAGAGGTGTTTCAGGTGGAAAAGGACCTGTCACCGTTGATGAAAAATGCCGGCTCGGCCGGGGTGATCAAATCGATCGCCGACTGCATGAAGCGGTTTGAAACCGCCGAAGAGGTGGAAGACTATCTGATGAAGCTCAATCTCTCCGATGACATCTCCGTCAAAGGGATCCGGGAGAGTGAGATCGAAAAGGTACTGCCAAGGATTTCAGAATTCATGGATCCAAGAGAGCGCGTCATCCTCTACGGAAACAAGGGCATCTTCTCCAAAGGCAAGGAGTTTTATGTGATTACCGACCGGCGCAGCTTTGTTGCGGACAAAAAGACGGTGTTGTCCGTTCCGCATACGGAGCTCGATTCGCTCTCCATTGCCAGCGGCGGAAACTGCAAGCTGAACAATGACTATAACAAAATCATCATCAGCCTGGACGCCACCGGCACCGTTCAGGGGGCATTGCTTGCGATGATATGCATGCTTTCCTTCGAACAGGCGCCCGAGCGGGATCGCATCAGGATTCTGTAACCGCATCAGAATCGGTTTAATCTGTAACAGGATCAGAAGGAGTCAGAGAACGAAAGATCATTCGTTGTCCGGCTCCTTTTTCTTTTGGTTCCTGTCGATCCCCGGCTGTTCTCCGGGTGAGCGCCCTGGCCAAAAGGCTCCGCAGAGAGCAGGGATGAAATGCTATAATCAGAACAGAGAGTGACGCAGTAGTTTTTCAGGAAAATGGATTCTTACGGGCAGCGGTTTTCAAAGAAGCCAAAGCTGCCGGTTCCTGTTCATTTCTCTGAAGACTGCGGGTTTTGAAAACCAAAGACGAAACAGAGAAGTGCGAATACCGAATCGGAAGACAATTAAGATGCGGAGGTGTTGAGATGTATCTGATCGGAAACGGATCATTGCTTACAAGGGACAGGGCACACCCGTTTTTTCAGGACGGTGCGGTGCTGATTGAGGGGGAAACGATCAAAGAGACCGGCACGGAAAAAGAACTGCGAAAGAAGTATCCGCAGGCCGATTATATCAACGCCCATGGCGGCATCATCATGCCGGGTCTCATCAATGCGCATACACATATCTATTCCGCGCTCGCCCGCGGTCTTTCCATTGCCGGAAACAATCCCCGCAATTTCCTTGAGATTCTCGAGGGGACCTGGTGGAACATCGACCGCCATCTCAGCCTGGAAATGACCCGGGCAAGTGCCTGGGCAACCATCATGGATTCGATTCGGAACGGGGTGACGACGATCTTCGATCACCACGCTTCGTTTTTTGAAATCGAAGGATCTCTGTTTGCGATCCGGGATGCCGCAAAGCAGGCGGGCATCCGGGCATGCCTTTGCTATGAGGTGTCGGAGCGCGACGGCATGGAGAAGTGCGATGCGGCGATCGCAGAGAATGCGGCATTTGCCCGCTGGGCAAAGGAAGCCGATGACGGCATGATCAGGGCGATGTTCGGCGGTCATGCCCTGTTTACGATCAGCGATGCGACCTTTGAGAAGATGGTCAGAGCAAATGACGGTATGACGGGATTTCACATCCATGTGGCGGAGGGCATGAACGATGTTTACGACAGCCTCCGCAATTACGGATGCCGGCCCGTGAACCGTCTTTTATACAACGGGATTCTCGGTGAGAAGACCCTGCTGGGTCACTGCATTCACATCAGCCCCGCCGAGATGGACATCATAAAGGAAACCGGGACGATGGCGGTGAACAATCCGGAATCGAATATGGGCAATGCCGTAGGATGCGCGCCGGTGATCGAGATGATGAAGCGCGGCATTGTCGTGGGACTTGGCACCGATGCCTATACCGCTGACATGCTGGAAAGCCAGAAGGCATTCCTCACGATTCAGCGCCACAATGCATGCATGCCGAATGTGGGATGGAACGAAGCTGTTTCCGCCCTGTTTGAAAACAATGCGATAATTGCGGCAAAGTACTTCGGGAAGGAAGTCGGAGTATTGAAGAAGGGCGCTGCGGCCGATGTCATCATCGTCGATTATCATCCCTATACGCCGTTTTCCGAAGAGAACGCGGACGGCCATATTCTTTTCGGCATGAGCGGAAGGGATGTGCGCACCACGATCATCAACGGAACGGTCGTCTATCTCGACCGGCAGTTTACGAAGATCGATGAAGAAGCGATGAACGCTGAAATCAGAGAACAGGCAAAGTGCCTCTGGGGTGAGCTGAATCACAGAAAGTACTGAGCCTTGCATAGATATTGGAGACGCTTATGGAATATACGTTTACGGTGAACGGGAAAAGCTGCACCACCGATAAGAAACAGACACTGCTTCGCTATCTTCGAGATGAGCTCCGCCTGACCTCCGTCAAGGACGGATGCAGTGAGGGCGCCTGCGGTGCCTGTACGATCCTGGCCGACGGAAAAGCGTTCAGGGCATGCATACTGACCACCGAGAAAGCACAGGGAAAAGAGATAATCACGCTTGAGGGGCTCCCTGCGGAAGTAAAGGAAGCCTTTGTCTATGCCTTCGGGGTTTCGGGGTCGGTGCAGTGCGGCTTCTGCACGCCGGGCATGGTGATGTCGGGCTATGCTCTGCTTCTTAATAATCCCGATCCGGACCGCGAGCAGGTCAAAGCCGCGATCCGCGGCAATCTCTGCCGCTGCACGGGATATAAGAAGATCATCGACGGCATTCTGCTTGCCGCAAAGATCCTGCGCGGGGAAGAAACGGCCGACACTGCAGCGGAGAGCGGAGAGAACGGCTATGACATCAGCCAGAATGCCTTCCGCAGCGATGTGCGCGAGAAGGTGCTCGGAACCGGGCAGTATACCGATGATATTGTGATGCCGGGCATGGTCCATGCCTCGGCGGTAAGAAGCGAATATCCCCGGGCCAGGATCAGGGACATCGATGTTTCCAAAGCCCTGGCAATGGATGGGGTCATCGATGTATTGCTTGCGGAAGATGTGCCGGTCAACAAGGTCGGACATCTGATGCAGGACTGGGATGTCATGATCGCAAAGGGGGACATCACCCGCTGCGTCGGGGATGCGCTGTGTCTTGTGATCGCAAGGACGCCGGAGATTCTCGAAGAAGCCAAGAAGGCGGTCGCTGTCGATTATGAAGTGCTGGAGCCGGTGCGAAATATCGAAGAAGCGATGAGAGAAGACGCACCGAAGATCCACGAGTCGGGCAATCTCTGCCAGTCAAGACATGTCACAAGAGGCGACGCAAAAGCGGCACTTGCCGCATCGAAATACGTGGTGAGCGAGACCTACGAGACCCCCTTCACTGAACATGCGTTCATGGAGCCGGAATGCGCCGTTGCCTTCCCGTACAAGGACGGGGTCAAGGTGTATACGAGCGATCAGGGAGTCTATGATACCCGGCGTGAGATTTCGATCATGCTGGCATGGGAGCCGGAGCGGATCGTCGTGGAGAACAAGCTCGTCGGCGGCGGCTTCGGCGGAAAGGAAGATGTTAGCGTCCAGCATCTCGCGGCACTCGCCGCGGTGAAAACCGGTCTTCCGGTGAAGGTGAAATTCTCCCGCCAGGAATCCATCCGCTTTCATCCCAAGCGCCATGCCATGAAGGGAACCTTTACGCTCGGGTGTGATGAAAACGGAATCTTCACGGTGCTCGATTGTGAGCTGTACTTCGATACCGGTGCCTACGCATCGCTGTGCGGGCCGGTGCTCGAAAGGGCATGCACGCATTCCGTCGGACCCTACTGCTATCAGAACACGGATATCCGTGGCTTCGGATACTACACCAACAATCCTCCCGCCGGCGCCTTCCGCGGCTTCGGGGTGTGCCAGAGTGAATTTGCCCTTGAGATGAATATCAACAAACTTGCCGAACTCGTCGGAATCTCCCCCTGGGAGATCCGCTACCGCAATGCGATCGAGCCGGGCAAGGTGCTTCCCAACGGCCAGATCGCCGATGAATCGACCGCCCTCAAAGAAGCGCTGGAAGCGGTGAAGGAGGTCTATGAAGCCAATCCCGGAAGAGCGGGAATCGCCTGTGCGATGAAGAATTCCGGCGTCGGCGTCGGTCTTCCCGATAAGGGCCGGGCAAAGATCATCGTCGAAGAGGGAAAGGCGGTGCTTTATACCGCCGCTTCCGATATCGGCCAGGGATGCGCCACGGTCTTTCTGCAGATCCTCTGCACTTCTTCGGGACTCTCGAGGGAAAAGATCCGCCTTGGCTCCAGCAGTACCGAATGCGCGCCGGATTCCGGCACGACTTCGGGATCCCGCCAGACCCTGATCACCGGCGAAGCGGTGCGGATGGCAGGCGATGACCTGCGCAAGGCAATCGCAGCCTCGGGCAGTCTGGAGACTCTGGAAGGAAAGGAGTTCTTCGCCGAATTCTTTGATCCGACCGATAAGCTCGGCGCCGATAAACCCAATCCCAAAAGCCATGTGGCCTATGGCTATGCCGTGGATGTCGTGATTCTCGATGAACAGGGAAAGGTGACCGATCTCTATGCGGCCCACGATTCCGGCAAGGTGATCAATCCCGCTTCGATTCAGGGCCAGATCGAGGGCGGAACTCTGATGGGCATGGGCTATGCCCTGACCGAGGACTTCCCGCTGAAGGACTGCGTGCCGACCGCAAAGCTCGGAACCCTCGGACTTTTGCGGGCGGACAGGGCACCGCGGATCCATGCGATCTAT
>JAFWCM010000038.1 GCA_017536885.1 Solobacterium sp. | reverse complement strand
GGAGATCGGCGGCACCAGCGGGGATCTTCTGCGGTCGGTGATCGTGAAGTATTACCATACCGAGGATCCCGACGGACTCTTCGCACAGGTGCTTGAAGAAGCCCGCCGAAGACTGCGGCAGTCCGTTCCCCTGAAGCCGGGGTTATCTGAACTGCTCGATTATCTCAGAGAGAATCATGTGACACTGGCGGTCGCCAGCTCTTCCCCGATCGATCTGATCCGCTCCAACCTCCGTGTCTCGGAATGTGAACCGTATTTTGATCAGGTGATCAGCGGCCATGGTCTGAAGCGCTGCAAACCCTTCCCCGATGTCTTTCTGAACGCGGCGAAAGAACTCCGTCTTGCCCCTTCCGACTGCTATGTCCTCGAAGATTCGATCAACGGGGTATTGGCGGGGCTTGCGGCGGGATGCACGACGATCATGGTGCCGGATTACAGCGAACCTACTCAGGAGATCATTGAAAAAGGCGCAAAGATCTGCTCTTCTCTTCTGGAAGTCAGAGAACGGATAGAACAGGGTGAATTCTGAACCGGCATTCTTCGGAATGCCTGTTTTTTTCGGGCGAACTCCGTACAGCCCTTTCTCTACCGGTATAATGGATATTCAGGGAAAGGAGGTTCCGGTTTGAAGTTGGGGTTTATTCTGCTGTTCACCGCTGCTGCGCTGAACCTTGCGCTGATCTTTGTGATCCGCGCATTTCCGAAAAAAGCGCTGGTATTGACGGCATTTGCCGGGTATCTTCTGGCATTGCTTTTTACCGTCGGAATCATCGGCAGAGTGCCCGGAACACGGGGAGTGAATTTTCATCTTCCGCTTCCGTTTCTTGAGGCTTTGATGCGGGGAAGCTACGACCGCTTCACCAACCGCTCTCTTCTCAACATGCTTGCATTCATCCCCTTCGGATTTCTGCTTCCGCTGGTGCTCTCCGCGGTTCGTCCGGACCATAAGCTCACCTGGATTCAGTATGTTCTGATCGGATTCTGCTTCTCCCTTGTGATCGAATCCTGTCAGTATCTGTTTCAGGTCGGAGACTTCGAGCTGGATGATCTTGTAAAAAATACCATGGGCACGGCCATCGGTGCATATCTCTCACTGCGCATGTTTCCGGAAGGTCTTCCGGACTGAACCTTCTCTGCCGGGCTCTCCGGCTTTTTCTTTTCCCGCATTGCTTCCCTGCGCCGGGTTCGGACAACAAAAATCACCGGTTTTATTATTCCGGTGATCTTGTCTGACTAATTGCCGTAGAGAATTTTTACCAGTTCCGAATTCTTATCCAGAATCAGCGTCTTGCGTTTGGATCCCGACAGGGATTCCTTCAGGGAATCAAGGCCGCGGATGTATTCATAGAAATCCGCTTTTTCTTCCGAGTTATACGCTTCCTGAAGGATGCGCATGTATTCCTCTTCTCCCTCTGCTTCAAGAATCGCCGCCTGCTTGTTTGCCTCGGCAATCAGAAGTTTTACTTCCTTGTCGGTTTCGTTGCGGATTTTCTGTGCCTGCGAGTTTCCGGTCGCTTCATATCCGGCTGCGATGTTCTCCCGCTCCGAGATCATGCGTGCATACACCGCTTCGAGGTTGTCGGCGGGAAGGCTCAGCGTCTTGATCTGGGCGGTCATGATCTCCACACCATACTGACCGATATCGGAGTTTGCCTCATCCGTGATCCGGGTGGTCAGGGCCTCGCCGCGGGAAGCGATGACCTCATCCTGTGTCATCGAAGAGATCGTATTCTTGACAGCGTTGTAAACCGAGGCTTCGATCCTTTCATCCGCCCGTCCGCGGACAGCGTTGAGGGTGCGGATGTACTTGTCGGGATCGGTTACCTTCCAGAGCACAAAGCTGTCCACAACCATGGATTTCTTGTCTCTGGTGATGACATCGGATTCCGGGATGTCATAGAACAGAATTTCCTTGGTAATGGATTCGGCGGTCTGAACAAACGGAATCTTGAACCCGAGGCCGGGATTGTCATTGATCGCGGTAATCCGGCCGAACTGGCGGATTACGATGTATTCGTTCTCATGAACCACATAGATGCTGGAAAACAGCACAATCACGATCAGGATGACCGGAATCAGAATCAGACCTTTTCCGCTTTTTGCCGAAGAGGTTTGATTGACGGCAGTTCTTTCGCTCATCTCAGTTTCCTCCTTCCTGGCTCTGGGTGCCGTAAAGCGCTCCGATCGGCAGGATTGACTGGGTATTTCCGTCGGTAATAATCACCTCAAGACCCGGCAGAAGATCCTCCATTGTTTCATAGAACAGACGCCGCTTGGTGATCAGAGGGTATTTCTGATACTCCTCATACATCTTGTTGAAGCGTGCGGTCTGTCCTTCCGCTTCGGCGATCCGGCTTGCCTTTCCGGCTTCCGCCGCCTGGATGATGCGGTCGGCTTCCGCCTCTGCACTGGGCAGCTGTTCGTTCTTGTAGCGGTTGGCGTTGTTTATGGCGGTATCGGCTCCCTGCTTGGCGGTTTCGACCGATTTAAACGCGCTCATGACTTCCGAGTTGGGCGGCTCGACATCCTGAATCATGACATTGACGAGCTGCAGGCCGATCTGCCTCTCCTCGAGCTTTTCCATCAGGGATTCCTTGATCTTCTGCTGGATTTCGCTCTTGGCGGTTGTCATGACATCATCGACCTTGTAGTCGGAGATGATGCCGCGGATCGAAGACATCGCTTCATTGTTGAGAATGAGTTCGGGGTTCTCCGAGTTGTAGAGATAGGCAACCGGATCGTTGACCTTGTATTCGATATAGAAGTCCACATCGATCAGATTGAAGTCCGAGGTGATCATCTGCGGGTTTTCCTTGCCGCCCCAGTCCTGATTCGAATTGGCGATCTCATAGCCGATGCTTGCGCCGTGGGTTGTCACATCGACCGTGGTTGCCTTCTGAATAATGGGTATTTTGAAATGCACGCCGGCGGTATCCGTGCGCGTCACCTTCCCGAAGGTGGTGACCACGGCCTGCTGGTCTTCCGACACCGAATAGAAGGAAGAAAAGCTCATGCATACCAGGATCACCGCAATCAGTGCCAGGCCGCCGTACTTGCCGTATTTTCCCATGAAGTCCCGGTACTTTTCGGGATTGCGGGCAAAGCCCATGATGATCGAGACGATCGCCCCGATCAGAAGGATATAGAACAGAATTGTCAAAAGCATCTGACAGCCCTCCTTTCTGGAAACTTACAGTTTCTTCTGTCCGATCAGATAGAGCATCTCCGCACCCTTGGACAGGTTGCCGTCGATCTTGAGCTGACCCTTGATGAACAGACGGTTCGGATTTGCCGTTCCGATCGCTATGTTGTACAGATTGTCAAAGGTTGTCGCAATCGTGACATCCGCTCCGTCATAGGAGTACGGCGCCATCTCCATGCCGTCTTTGGTGAACTTCACATAGAAGGTTCCCTCGCCCGGTCCCTCAATGCGGATCTGGCAGACGGTGAGATAATCGTCCGGCAGCTGCTCGAGGTATTTGTTTCTTGTCTCCGCAAGATCGGTATAGATCACTTCCATCGCATCATAGGCATCCTGGAAGGTGACATTGGGATCCGAGCCGTTGCCGCAGATATCCGCATACATCTTGAGATAGGCATGGGCGGATTTGTTCCAGGAGAAATCCTTCTTTATGCATCTCTCGCGGATCAGTTCGAAGACCTCGTGTTCCGCAAAGTATACCTGCAGTCCGGCTTCAATCGCAAGAAGCAGGTCTTTGGGATTGTAGTCATTGAACGAGAAGCCGTCGCCGATGCCGTCAAAGTCGGAATAGGGACGAACCGTATCCTTGAGGCCTCCCGTCTCATGCACGATCGGCACGGTTCCGTAGCGCATCGCCATCATCTGGGAAAGACCGCACGGTTCAAACTGGGAAGGCATCAGATAGAAGTCGGCGCCCGCGAAGATCTTCGCGGCCATGTCTTCGGTATACTGATCCGAGAAGCCGAACTGCCCGGCATATTTCTCATTGCATTCATTGAAGTAATCCACATAGCGCTGTTCGCCCTGGCCGAAGACGATCAGCTGGATGCCCCGCTTCATGAGCCTCGGCATCAGCCTGCGGATGAGATCGATGCCCTTCTGATCCACCAGGCGCGCCACGACCGCAAACAACGGCCAGTAGGGCTCCGGCCTTAAGCCGAAGGCTTCCTGGATGTACTTCTTGCATTTCGCCTTTCCCGACCTTGCCCGGACGGTGAAGTTTGCCGGAATGCGGGGATCCTTGCCGGGATCGTAGTGATCGGGGTCGATGCCGTTGAGAATGCCGTACATCTTTCCCTCGATGATATCGCATACCCCTTCCAGGCCCTTGCCGAGGCGTCTGGTATGGAGTTCTCTGGCATAGGTCGGAGAGACGGTGCTCACCGCATCCGCCATTAACATCGCACCCTTCATGAGGTTGATGTCATGCCTTCCCTGATACTCATAGCCCAGGCCCCCGTTATACCATCCGGGATCGAGCGCAAAGGTGGTCGTCAGATCATCGGCGCCGAACTGCCCCTGATAGGCGATGTTGTGAATCGTAAATACGCTGCGTACATTCCGGTAGTCGCTTCTTCTTGCCATGTCATCCTTGAGATACATATGGCAGAGTGCGGTCTCCCAGTCATTGCAGTGCAGGATATCCGGGACGAAATCAATCTCCTGCATGAGATCGATCACCGCCTTGGAAAACCAGGCAAAGCGGAACTTGTCATCATCGTAGCCGTACAGCCGGTCTCTTTTGAAGAGATCTTCGTTGTCGAGAAACCACACCGGGACGCCAGACAGGTTCCCTTTCAGAAGACCGCAGTAGAGCTTCGCACTGCCGAGGGTGATTTCGGTCGCCCGCACAAACTCGATCTCGTCCGCAAAGCGGTCTTTGACGCACTTGTAATACGGGGTGATGACCTGTACTTCACATCCCGCTTTCTGCAGTGCCGGCGGCAGAGAAAAAGCCACATCCGCAAGACCTCCGGATTTGGAGAAAGGAGCGCATTCGCTCGTCACAAACAATATTTTCATAGGTTTATCTCCTGTTATGAACCAACAGGATTATTGTATCATTCTCAGGCTGTCTTACTCTCTCTGCGGGACAAAAAAGCGCGGACAATCAGCGGAATCAGGATCAGCTGGAGCACAATGCCCGGAAGGGCGTTGATAAACGCTCCCGCTAAGAACATCTGCATCGTGAATCCCTTGCTCGCAATACCGAGCAGTATCACTTCCGCAATGCCCCAGACAAGCCGGCCCGCAAGCATTCCGGCAATCAGGGAAACAAAGACCGCAATGAGGTTCTTTTCCGGAAAGCGATTGAAGACCATCCCCGTCACAAACCCATAGGTGCAGAGTTCAAACGCCATCGCAATGCCGTTGGGAAACAGCACCGGCATGCCGAACAGAACCCCCCGCAGGAGCGGGCAGATAAAGCCGATCAGCGCCGCATAGGAAGGCCCCAGGAAAAAGGCGGCGAGAAACACGGGATAATGCATGGGCAGAAGTACGGCTCCGACCTGGGGAATCTGGCCGGTGATAAACGGAAGAATCTGGCCGACGGCGAGAAACATCGCGGCCAGGGTGAGTTTTCTGGTATCTTTCATGATTTGTCCTCCAAAGCAAAAGAAAAACGCATGACGGCACCTTCTGTGCTCTGCGTATCCCTTCAGGTTTACGGTCTGTACTGCTTCAGCAGCGGTTTTATTGTACCGCATGTATCTCGCATTCCCACTGATCTGCCCCGGAAATCCGGGAACCCTCATTCCGAAGTTGAAGCGGCTTTTGTTTTCTGCCATCATAATGAGTATCGGAGGAATATCTATAATGAAGTTCGAAACAGAGATCTTCTCACAGTTCAATAATCGCTGGGCGCTGCTTTCCGCCGGCACAAAGGATCATCACAACACCATGACCATCTCCTGGGGCGGGATGGGAACCCTCTGGGAAAAACCGGTGGTCACGGTCTATGTGAAACCATGCAGGAATACATTCCGCTTTATGAACCAGTATGAATACTTCACCGTGAGCTTTTATCCGGATGACTGCCGCAAGGCGCTGACCGTCATGGGGTCCATCTCCGGCCGCGACACCGACAAGGATGCGGAAGCCGGCCTTCACGTGAAGGATCTTGCCAAGGCGATCACCTATGAAGAAGCCGAGGTCACCCTGCTCTGCCGCAGAATCTACTGGCAGGACCTCGATGAGGAACACATGCCCGGAGAAGTGGTGAAACTCAATTACCTCAGCGATGACCCGCACCGCATGTATATCGGCGAAGTCATCGAAATCCTTCGCTGAACAGTATCAAAATGCAGGCCAGGCCTGCATTTTCTGATGCATTGCATTGTATTAATTACAAGCTGGAAGAATCACTCCCCCAGAAGTGCCTTGAGCTCTTCAATATCCTTCGGCAGATTCCTTTCATTATCCGCATGGGTGTAAAACACCCATTCAAAGAATGCCGGACCGGCATCGGATTCCGCAAACCGCTGTCCGATCGCCCCGTGCCCGGAGACATAGTACACCGGCCCATAGACATCCCCGTCGAGATATCTGTCCTCCCGTTCGCAGTACTTCCGCAGTTTTGCCTCATTGGTATCGAATTTCTTCGGCGAATCCCAGTAACTCCACTCCCCGTCTCTGTTCAGGGCAGCCGCCTGAGAAGCCGCATCCCTCATGTAGGCAAAGGTAAAAAACCGTACGCCTCTTTTCACCTCTCTCTTCAGGCGGCGCACCTTCGCTCCGCAGAACCGGCAGAAAGCGGAATCCTCTCTCAGTTCTTTTCCGCATTGGGTGCAGTATACAGCCATTCTCATTTCCTCCGCGCTTCTTCTTTTCCTCATTGTGGCACGACTCTCTTCCCTTTCTCAACCGGAAAACCTCTTTCTTCCCCGAAAAAGAAAAAGGGCTGAGCCGCCCTGATTCTTGCGAACACTGAACGAGTGGTTTACCACTCATGTCCACAGGTCAGACACCTGTGTCTGTTTTCCTCTGTCAGCTCACTTGTTCCGCCGCAGAGAGGACATACCGTCTCTTTCATGGACCTGGTGACTCCGCCTCCGGACACCATCGCAAGATCATCCAGCGGGACGAATCCCCGCTTCGGTTCCTGTGACAATGTGCCGAACAGCATTGCATGAAGTCGCTCTTTCTGGTTGGTCTCTTTCGAGAAATCGGCCTGTTCCAGCATTTTTTCCATCTCACTCTTAAAAAACATTTCACTACCTCCGGCCGTTTCACTGTTCGATAATACATACGGTCCTCACAAAGTTATACCACGCTCAGGGAACCCTATTATCTGCCCATTTCGG
>JAFWCM010000276.1 GCA_017536885.1 Solobacterium sp. | reverse complement strand
GGTCGTCATGCATTATGCGGAAAACGCAAGGAAGGCCGGACTTGACGGTGTGGTGTGCTCACCGCTCGAAGCGGAGAAGGTACACGAAGCCTGCGGGGAGAAGTTTCTTACCGTAACGCCGGGCATCCGCTTTGCGGACAGCGCCAGCGATGATCAGAAGCGGGTCATGACGCCCGAAAGGGCAAGGCTTGCCGGCTCGGATTACATCGTCGTCGGCCGCCCGATCACCAAGGCAGAAAATCCGGTTGAAGCCTACCGGAAATGTGTCCGGGAATTTCTCGGAAAAGGAGAGTGAACAAGATGGAACTGAATCAGAAAATTGCCAGAGACCTGCTCAGTATTCAGGCGGTGTTCTTCCGCCCGGATGAGCCGTTTACCTGGGCCAGCGGAATCAAGAGTCCGATCTATTGCGACAACCGCCTGACCCTCAGTGATCCGAAGGTCAGAACCGATGTCGAAGAGGGGCTGGCCGAGACGATCAGAAAGTATTATCCGGATGCGGAAGCCCTGATGGGAACGAGCACCGCCGGCATCGCGCATGCGGCTATCACCGCTCACCTCATGGATCTGCCGATGGGTTATGTGCGCTCGGGCAGTAAAGACCATGGCCGCAAGAATCAGATCGAGGGAAAATGCGAACCCGGCACAAAGGTCGTTGTCGTGGAAGATCTGATCTCCACCGGCGGCAGTGTGCTCGAAGTCGTTAACGTGCTTAGAGAAGCGGGCGCGGAAGTGCTCGGCATCGTATCGATCTACACCTACGGCATGAAGAAGGGGCTGGAGCGCCTTGCGGAAGCGAATGTGACCAACCACTCTCTCTCCGATCTTGACTGCGTCGCGGCCGTGGCTGCGGAAACCGGCTATATTAAAAAAGAAGATGTGGAGCGCATCCTGCGCTTCCGTGACAATCCTCAGGATGAATCCTGGATCAAAGGTTAAGCCGGTATGAGAAGCGTAATCGATGTGATGGATCTTTCCGTAAAGGAACTGGAAGAGCTCATCGCGACGGCGGAGGACATCATCGCGGATCCGGACAAGTATGCGGAAGCCTGTCATCGGAAAAAACTCGCCACTCTGTTCTTTGAGCCCAGCACCCGGACCCGGATGAGTTTTGAGGCAGCGATGTATGAACTTGGAGGACACGTGATTTCGATGTCGGAAGCGTCTTCCTCCAGTGCCGCCAAAGGGGAGTCGGTCGCCGATACGGCAAAGACCGTATCCAACTATGTGGATATCATCGCAATGCGCCATCCCAAGGAAGGTGCGGCTCTGGTGGCGGCGAACAACGCCTCCGTGCCGGTGATCAACGCCGGCGACGGCGGACATTGCCATCCCACCCAGACCCTGGCCGATCTTCTGACCATCTGGCGGGAGAAGAAACGGCTCAGCAATCTGACGATCGGCTTCTGCGGCGATCTCAAATTCGGAAGAACCGTGCATTCCCTGGCCGGGGCCATGGCAAGATACGAAGGCATCAAGCTCGTTCTGATCTCCCCGGTAGAACTCAAACTTCCAAGCTACGTCAAGCGCAACATCCTCGAGCCGGCGAATATCCCGTACCGGCAGACCACGGATCTTGAAGATGCGCTGGGCGAACTCGACATTCTCTATATGACGCGGGTGCAGAGAGAGCGCTTCTTCAACGAAGAGGATTATCTGCGTCTTAAAGACCGGTATATCCTGACGGAAGAGAAGATGAAGAAGGCACCGGAGGATATGATCGTCATGCATCCATTGCCGAGAGTGAATGAGATTTCCGTTGCGGTGGACAAAGACCCGAGAGCCTGCTATTTCAAGCAGGTGCTCAACGGCAAGTACATGCGCATGGCATTGATTCTAAAACTGCTGAAGGAGGCGGGCACCATATGAATATCGACAGTATCCAGAACGGCATTGTCATCGACCATATCACCGCCGGCAAAAGCATGAAGCTCGTGCACCTTCTGAATCTCGACCGGGATGATATCTCGATCGCGATCATCCGGAATGTTCACAGCCAGAAGATGGGCAAGAAGGACATCATCAAGATTGATGCGGAGCTTTCCGTCGATCTCGATGTGATCGGCTATGTGGATCCCGAAGCCACGATCAATGTCATCAGGGACGGCGTGCTTGCGGAGAAGAAGGCGATCGGCAGGCCGAAGCGTCTCACCAATGTCATTCACTGCAAAAACCCTCGCTGCATCACCAGCGTGGAACAGGAATTGCAGCATGTGTTCGTCCTGCGGGATGACGGCTATCGCTGTCTGTACTGCGAGACGAAAGCAGAATAATCCAAAGAGGAAGAACCGCAAAGGCAAGTCCCCGCGGTTCTTTTCATTTCGGAAGGCATGCGGTGTCCGGCAATGGAGAGAGGCGGAAACAAAGAGGTATGGGATACCGGCTTACTTTAATGGAAGACGTACTGAACCAGTCTTTCAGCATCGAACGCTTTGCCAAACACCCGGATCTCTGAGAGAAATAAGATTTCTGTTCGGCAGAGCATGCTTTTCTGATATAATCACTTTCGCTGGTCAAGAGCCAAGCAGTTCGGGTCCGATATCCTGCTTGTAAAATAACAAAACCAAAGGAGATTGTTTTTATGTATAGTCTGAAAGATACGATGAAGGATTTCAAGATCCTTCTGCGCAGCGTTCCCTCCATGGTTACCGCTGCTTTTGTTTTGTCTGTGGTGCTCATGAATCTGCTCGCGAGCCGGGAACTGTACCGCTCCGATTACTTCTGCCTCAACTGCGGCCTTGCCCTTTCGTGGATTTCGTTTCTGTGTATGGACTGCGTGTGCCGGCGGTTCGGGCCGAAGGCGGCGAATGAACTGTCCGTGTTCGCAATCCTGATCAATCTGTTCACAGCAGTCATGATCGGCCTGTTGATGAAAACCCCGGGAAGATGGGCAGCTTACTATTCCGCAGGCGATCCGGAAACAGCAGAGCTGATCTCTGCCGGGATCGATCAGACTTTCTCTTCCGCCTGGTATGTGGTAGCCGGCTCTTCGCTGGCGATGTTTGCTTCGACATTGGTCAACACGGCATTGAACCATGCGATCGGTAAAAGATGTGACAACGGCACCTATAAAGGATTTGCGGCAAGAAGCCTGCTCTCAACCTGCGTCGCTCAGTTTGTGGATAACTTTGTGTTCTCTTCTCTGGTTTCCCATGTGTTCTTCGGCTGGAACTGGACCCAGGTGGTGATCTGTTCCATTACGTCGATGATCATCGAGCTCGCATTTGAAGCGATGTTCTCCCCTTTGGGATACCGGATCTCCAAAGAGTGGGAACAGGAGAATGTCGGGATCACCTATCTCAGGGAGATGAATATCGGAGGCAATGCCGCATGAAAGAGCTGGAAAAGCTCTCCGGCACAGAGCTTGGGGCTCTGGTGAATGCCGGTGAGATTTCTCCGAGTGAAGTGGTCGAATATTTTGCCCGGCGGATCAAAGAGAGAAACGCAGATCTCAATGCCTTTGTATATACCCGGATCGAAGAGGCGATGGCTGCGGCGAAACAGCTGGAACAGCACCTGGCAGATCACAAAACCGCAGGGCCGCTTGCGGGCGTACCCATCGGTCTGAAGGATTTTCTTCCTTCCAAAAAAGGCTGGCCGAATTCCCACGGGGGAGTCAAAAGCCTGATTCAAAATGATCCGGAGACTTCCGTGTTCACCGCCGCCGCAGAAAGAGCCGGGGCGATTGCCCTGGGCAAAACGAATGCGCCGGCGTTTGCTTTCCGCGGCACAACCGACAATCTGCTCTATGGGCCGACCTCTACCCCGTTTCGCATCGGATACAATTCCGGCGGATCCTCCGGGGGAAGTGCGGCCGCGGTAGCCGACGGCATGATTCTGATCGGCGAAGGGTCCGACGGAGGCGGATCGATCCGGATTCCCGCATCCTGGTGCGGGTGCTTTGGATTCAAGGCGGGGCTTGGCACGATTCCGAGCGTCAATCGTCCGGATGCCTGGTCGGCGTCTCACCCGTACTGCTTCAACGGGGCGATCACAAAAACGGTGGAAGACTCGGCTGTGATCCTGAATTATATGGCGGGGTATGATCCCCGCGATCCCCACAGCGTACCGCTGCCGCAGCGCGACTTCACAGAACTGATGAAGCGTCCGATTGCCGGCATGCGGATCGGGTATACGGATGATTTCAATGTGTTTACGGTGGAGGATGAGGTAAAGGACATCGTCCGCCGGGCGGCGAAGAAATTTGAAGACGCCGGGGCAAGGGTGGAGCCGGTGCGTTTCGGATTTAGCCGGACGATGAATGAATATGCGGAGCTCTGGTGCAAAAGCATCTGTTTTGACACCGCAGCGGATATGGAGCTCTGGAAGCGGAAGGGATTCGATATCGTCAGAGATCATCGGGATGAGCTTCCGGAGGAGTTTATCTTTTGGAACCGGCAGGTACTGAAAGAGGGAATCCTGGGATTGCGCGAGATGAATGAGATGCGTACGGAAATCCTCGATGAGCACGAGAAGATCTGGCGGGACTATGATCTGATTCTCTCTCCGGTAACAATCTGCCCGCCGGTGAAAAACAGAACGGACGGCAATACCAAAGGCCCGTCTTCGGTCAACGGAACGATCATTGAGCCGCTGATTGGCTTCTGTGAAACCTTCTTCGAAAACTTCACCGGCAATCCCGCCGCCTCGATTCCGGCCGGCCTGACGAAAGACGGTCTGCCGGTGGGAATGCAGATCATAGGGAAAAAGTTCAGAGAGGAAGATGTGTTTGCGGCGGCGAGAACCTATGAAGAGATCTCCCCGTGGAATTACGACATTCCTCTGAATCGTCCCATCGGACGGAACAGTTCGGATCAGTAATTCAGTCCCGCTTTCTCAAGACCCATTGCAAAGTGTTTTGTGCAGTACATCTTTTCTTCCTTCTTTCCGCTTCGAATATAATGAAGTGGGATTTGCGGATCACAACTGCCGCCTTTGTGCCGGGTTCCCTCGGAAAAAATTCTCGGGGTTTGATGCGGCAATAAGGGCCGAGTGCGCGGATGCATTCTGCCGGGGTTGACCACAGCTGCTTCTTAGAACAACCGGATATCCGGCTTTGAGCGCAAAGCGCAAAACAGGACAAACGCAGTCAGAAACAGAGGAATCTATGAGAAATGTATCAGAACGTGAGTTTACAACCTATCCGAGGAAATTTAACGCTTACAGATGGTTTAAGCCGATTCTGGTCGGGTTGCTGTTTATTGTGTTTTACTTTCTGTTCGCTTCGCTTGTCTTTCTGATTACAAGCCTGGTGTTCCGCACCACCGTCACGAGCACGGGATATGACGATCTGAATCTCTATTCCGCCTCCGGCGCGTTTTTCAACAGCGCGATTGAAGCTGTATACATTCCGTCATTTCTGATTGCGGGAATGATTGTGAAAGACCGTCCGTTTTCTTCGTATTTCTCTTCCATGGGCGGATGGAGATGGAAAACGTTTCTCAGAACATTTGCGGCGGGGTTTGTAATTCTGGGGATTCCGCTCATCCTCTTTTTTCTGCTGAACGGAAGGGTTGGGGAGGTTCAGTTCACGCCGTCCGGACTGATTCTTCTGATTCTGTTAATGCCCCTGCTGTGTGTTGCGGAAGAACTGATGTACAGAGGCTATATCACACAGACCGTCAGCAGCTGGTTTAAACTTCCGCTGATCGGTCTTTTTGTTCAGACGGCTGCGTTTGCGGCGGCTCATCCATATAATCTGACCGGTGTCATATATATCGCGGCAACCGCTGTGATTTACGGCCTCATCTCTGTTTACTCCAAAGGAATCGAAGCTTCTTCCGCATTGCATATCGTAAACAATCTTACCGAACTTATTATGGGAGGATTCGGATTCGGCGTTCTTACATCACAGCAGACGGTTTCTTCGTCGCTGTTTAATGTCGTATTTAAGATCGCGTTTCTTGCCTTCATTCTCTATGCGGATAAAAAGCTTCATTGGTTTAATGAAGTTCAGTACGACGATATTGAATCGTTTAACACCAGGCACCCTTCGAAGAAAAGAGCTTCCTGATATGAAACGGTTTCTCTCCGGCAGAGAAAACGGCGACCCCCTCTTTCGGCAGCGCAATGTGAGGAAACAGATCACAGAAACACATCGAAAAACTGCGGATGACAAGCATCACCCGCTGTACATTCCGGCTGTTTCAGAACCGATCCTGAATGATGTCAAAGAACCGGACAGGATCGTTTTATTTTTCGGCAGGAATCTGATCGAATTCTTTCTGCTCTTCCGGTGTCATGTTGGACTTCAGAACCGTCACCAGCATCTCTTCATCGATGCCGAACGCTCCGGCTGCTGCTTTTTCGGAAAGCTTTTGGTCCAGTTCACGCAGAAGTTTTTCTCTTCTCTCTTCCGAAATGCCTTTCAGTTTCTTCACTGCTTCTGCAATTCTGTTTTTGTCTGCCATCTTTTTTCCTCCTCCGTCAGACGGTATCCTTAAAAAAAGCATTATAAATTATCATGAAAGATACCATCAGGGAAAGATTTGTCCTTAAACTTGCGTGCATGTCTGCAGAATGCGGCTGGCCTGACTGTGAGTATGAATCTCTCATCTTCGAGAGAGCTTCCATCCTCGGGCATACCCTTTACCAGCGGGAGTCGTTCTGTTCCGCAAGGTTTCCTGTCATCCTCTTTCGGCAAAGAAACAGAGCGGTGTATTCCGTTCGGTGAATTGTTGTCTTATGACATCCGGATCTCTTTTCGCGCTGGAAAATGACCTGTTTCATTCAGGTGAGGACGCAAAAAAGGCGTTTCCCGGAAAGTGCCGGGGAACGCCATGAAAGGCTGTTGACAGCCTGGATTTTGAAATGGATTGTCAGGTTAAAGAGCGAAGGGATTATCTCTTTTCCCCGTCCTCGGGTTTCGGGAGATTGCGCGCGGCTGCCTTGACTTCTTCTTCCGAAATATGGATAACGACCGGCTGCTTGTCTTTGACATTGTCAAAGACCTTGTCATATGACTGAATGAAGTACCGGATACTTTCGTCAATCTTGATGAGAGTATAGCTGATATCACTGTCTTTGGGAAACAGGGTTTCGGGTTCTCTGTAACTGTCATTGGCGTGATTGGTTTCATTGCGGACCCAGCCGATATGAAGATAAGCAAACAGAAGATCTTCCAGGGCATTGCGGTCATCACAGGCGGAACAGGCGGTGATCATCTCCGGATTCTCATTATCGAGGATCGATACCAGTGTCCTGGCGTTGGCACGCTGATTACTGACGTTATTGGAAGGAGCCTTGAAGAAGAAGTAGTATTTCAGGTAGTAGTGGTCGATGTCTCCCATCTTCCAGAATTCAAAATTTCTCAATCCGAGACGCTTCAGGGCAAACAGGTCTGTCACGTGTTTTTTATTGGCTTCATCATCACAATAGTAGTAGATTCCCCGCTCGACGAAATCAGCCGGAGCCTTGGATTCAATCAGGGTCAGGCACTGCTGGTAGAACCCTTTGCCATAGGCCCATCTGACAAGATCAATAAAGTTTGGATCGTCGGCTGTGATCAGACGTCCGTAGTCTTCCTTGATGCTTTCCGACATCAGGATGAAGAGCTTGCTGTTGTAATCGGCGGCGGAGAGATCAAATCCCATCTGAAACAGCGTGCGCAGATCACTGATGCCCTTTTCGATATCGCCGATACTGCAGAGGGCAAGGCCGTTGTCGATCCGCCGCATGGCGTAGATCATCTTCTCAACCTGAGGGTTCTTGGAGGCGCTGTGCTGCCAGGAGTCGATGATCATATCCACCTTCCCGTATCTCAGGAATACCTTGGCGGCAGAGGTCAGTTCCGCCATGTTATAGCTGTACGTATCGTCGCGGATCATTCCCGCCACGCGGTAATGCGCATTGGTTGTGGTGTAAACTTTCTCAAGATGGATTTTGGAACTGTGCAGCGTTTTGACCAGATCCATGACACAGAGAGTGATGAAGTTATCCGCCACGTTGTCGTTGTTCATGGCGACGTAAAGATTGACCGTCTCGTACTCAAAGGAAGCGATCTCATGGGTCAGCTTCAGAAGCACATCGATCGGAGGTTTGCCGGACTCATCGACTTCGGTCGGATAGAACAGGATCTTTGCCTGTTCGTTTCCATCCAGGATCTCGATTTTGCTGGTTTCCTTGAGATTGAGATACAGGTAGTTTCTGATCCACGCAAGATAGAGGGCAAGATGGTCAGAGGCAGCGGGAACTCTTTCCATCAGCTCTTTTTTCATCTGCTCATACAATGCGGCGTCTTTTACGATCCGGTCAAAGAATCGGCTGAATTTCTTATGGGGATTGTCAGGATTGGTTTTTGCGAAGAATCCACGGATAAAGGCCTCAGCCTGATCCTGTTCTTCCGGAGTGAGCAGCTGATTGAACTCCTCCTGTTCGATCTTCAGATCATCGATAAACTGGGCCAGCCGATAGCGGAACAGGCTGTAGGTTGTGAGCTCATTGATATCCGATTTATAAAAGGATTTTCCGTCCTCGACACCGAGTTTTCTTTCGTTATCCCCGGCGTCATATGTAGTCTGCCGTCCGAAAATGAGAATCTCGTCAATGTGATGTTCGGAGAGAATGTATTTTGTCGTGGCCTCTACGGTAAGCAGCGCATCGGTATAGACCCGCTTCTCACCTTCGGTCGCATAGTAATAGCGAAGCGGTTCATCCTTGCCGGCCGGAAAGAGGGTTGTGAGCAGAATGTTAATAGCCATATGTCTGTCCCTTTCAATGGTGAATTACAATAATAGTAGCATCCCCGGTTAATGCATGCCATGAAGTGTTTCATTCCTTTTTTCGAATCAGTGAACGCAGCGCTGTGAGTAACAGAGGGATCAGTTGAACGATCCGCGGAACTGAACTCACTGCGGTGTTTTTCATCACTTCATGAAGGGGGTTCTCTTCTGTAAAACCTTCTTCCCGGTGCCGATTGTCATGAGGTTCCCTGTTTGGATGGACGGTTTAAAGGAAGCGGTTGGTGAAGTGCCGTATTTTTAACCCGCTGCGCATTGCGTGAAGATGTACTTTCGCAGCTTCTGAGTCCTTTTTTGAAATGAGACGAAGCGTCAAAGCATGTCACGGATGCGGGGAGGAAAGAAGCGCGTAAGAAAGAGAAAAACGGAAGAGGACAAAGAGGAGTGCGTTTGAAACGATACAGTGCCATTGTGCACTCCGTGAGAGGGAGTATCTCAGAGCGAGGGTGCAGGGCCAAAGTCCGATCTGCCCGAAGGATGTGAATCAGAGACCGGGGGTATGTTCAGCGCAAACCGGAAAAGACCATGAGCCCAGAAGACAGGAAACATAAAAAGCAGGCTGATCATTTCCCGGAAGTGCCGGACTCCCTTTGAGGGGAACTGGCAGAGACCGCCGTATCCTGTGTAAACATCGCAACGATCGATGCGAAAGAAGGAAAGAACAGAGCCGGACAGGATGATCGGAATAAAGGACTTCAAAACGATCCTGATTCACTTTGCAGGGAATCTGACCGCAGAACTATAAAGCCCATGACGCATCGGCATATCGTCTCATCTTCTTCGGAAGGCTGTGATACCGATCCGTAAGAAGATTCATCTGTTTTATCTCAGACCTTGCGAATGCCATGTGCGCAGGCCTCTCGCATGCACATGCCAGCATGCATTCCTCAAAAGGGTGCCTGATGAAAATCACGATACTTTTGACGGGCTGACCATATATCAGGAATCAGAAAACCGCCGATTCACCCGCGGGATTCCCGGCAAGGAACAGAGACTGCATACGGAACCGTCTGATGCATATGCGCCATGATCTTTCATGCAGGCTGCAGGGAAATGGCACCCGCGTGTCCGCGATGGTTCTGCATTTCCTCTTCCCTGAGGATCCGGCACATTGTGACTCAGATGCCAGGTACTCTTCTTCATCTGCGGGCGCGGGAACAATTTCACCGGACGCATGCCGGCGGCGTTTCCTCTGCGCTTTCAAAGCAGGAATTTTCTTCTTTGAATTAACAGAGAGAGCGGAGACAGGCGGTATCATAATCGAGGAAAGAACCGGGGAGGGGACAGGAATGATCAGACTGATTGCGGCGGAAGAAACAGACAGAGAACTGCTCTGGAATATCAACCAGAAATATCTGTATGAGATGACAAATTTCTACGATGACCCGATGGATAAAGACGGGAATTATCACTACGGAACCTTTGAGGCGTATTTTACCGATCCGAAACGGATCGCATATCTGCTGTATGAGGACACTGCCCTGATCGGGTTTGCAATGATTCATCCTTATTCTCTGATCGGAAGAAGCCCGGATCATACCATGGCGGAATTTACGATATTCCCCGTGTACCGAAAAAAACATCTTGCCTTTGCGGCGGCAGCTGCGCTTCTGAAACAGCATCCCGGTCAATGGGAAATCAAATACAACGAGAAGAACACTGCCGCAAAGCGCCTTTGGAACAGGATAGCGGCACCCTTTCAGCCGGAAGTGATTTCCTTCAGCGATACGGAAACAATTCTGTTCTTCCATACAGACAGGGAATAAACAGGTTTTAAAAAAACCCATGCAGGGAATGCATGGGCTTTGGAGGTTCAGAGTTACTTCATATAGAGATCCGGCCTGTTGATCCGGATGAAGAGGTCAGTGATTTCTTCCGGGGTTTTTTTGATGTCGTTGATGATCCATTCCCGGATCAGATGGTAGGAAGACCAGCTGTAGGCAGCCACACACAGACGGTATTCATCTTCATCGAGGGAATATTTCTTCTTGAGATCGATGGTGCTGGTCCATGCCCAGGGAAAGATGTTGGTGACTACGCTGGCAAAGCGGTTGTCCGCATTGGCGGAGAAGAGAATCTTCAGGGTATCCCGGTTGTCGTAGATATACCGGAAAACATCGGAGATCCTGTTTTCCATGGGCTGTTCGGGATTGCTTTTGAAGATCTTATCGATCTCTCGTGTCTGTTCCCATCCGATGTCGACCAGAACATCCTTCGGCAGCTGATAATAACGATAAAAGGTTGCCCGGTTGATTCCCGCTTCCCGGCAGAGTTCACTGATGGTCAGCTCGTCGATGTCCGTACGCTTCAGACATCTCAGCAATCCTTCCTTCAACATTCGCTTTGACAGAACTACCCGCTGATTTTCTTTTTCCATAATTCTTCCCTCTGCACTTATACATTATCCCTGTTTTCTGTATAAATAACAGCAGAAACGAAAAAATTGCCGGAGTATGAACGGACTGTGTTTTATTAAACAGCAGTATCGAATAGAAAAGGTCGGCAATCCTGATCAACTGCCGCAGTAACAGGCAATTCCCGCAATTCGCCGCTGTATGGAGATTATAAATATAAGAAGGTTGTCACTGCTTCTGTGAAAACCTCAGAATATGATATCCTGCATTATAAGGGAAACCTGTTAGAAAAGAAGACCGCGCGGAAGACCGGACAGCTGATTCGGCTCTTTGCGGGTATGGAAATGACATGGAAAAAAAACAGCTCATAAAAAAAGAAATCACAGCACTGATCCTGATGGCGTTACTTCTCTTGATCACGGGGATCGCTTTTCTGCGGATGGACTATGTGCATGTGCAGAAAAAAGTGCAGACGCAGAATCAGGTGAAGCTGGATTTTACGGCGGAAATGATCGAATATATCAGAAACATCGAGAACGACACCGCCGCTCTTTCCCTGTCCCATGCGCAGGAAACGGTCCGGTTTATGACCGCTGCACTCGCTGAAACAACCGCGGCAGAGGGAAGTCCGGAACCGCATCTTCTGGGAGATGGGGCGATTGTGAGACTGCAGGGAAACCACGCGGTCTTTCCGGCCGGGGTTCCCGAGTACGTGCTTTCTCTTTCCGCGGATGACATCCGGAAAAACAGTCAGGGCAGTTCTGAAACGGAAGAACTGTTCTGTTCCGGAAAGATCTCAGAAGATCTGTATTATATTACCTGGCCGGATGAAACTGCCGAAGCGGAAGATCCCTATGCCTATCTGCGCAATGAAGAGTTTCAGGATATGGCTTCGGAATCCTTCCGGGGCCTGCTGATCCGGAGTGCGGGAGATGATTTTTCCCTGGTCTTTGAATCACCGGATATGGCCGGAAGTTTCAGCAAACTGTCGGATGAAGTGATCCGGAAAGTACTGGCAAACCGTCCCCAGACGGTGAGGGCAGGGGGTTCAAGGTGGTTATGCACCTATTCCCGATCGGAAGACGATGATTCCGTGTTGGTATGGCTGATGCCGGATTCTTCGATTCTGCTTCGAAGCGTGATTCATACGGCAATATCCCTGGTCTCGGAGCTGATCATCTTTGTGACGCTGATCCACTATTTCTTCTCTGTCCTTTCCTACAGCAATACGCACAAGCTGAACAGTCTGGAGAAGGTTATGTATCATCCCACGCGAATCCTCCGCTTTCTTCTGATGCTGGGGATCGCCGGAGCAATTGCGGTGGTTGTCAGTACCGCCGTGTTCCAGACGATGGATGCGATTCATGAAGAAAGCATCATGGGAGCCAAGGATATCAGCGCATTGTTTGAATATTCGGAAAAAACGGTAGCCGATAAATTCGCTGAGGAAAAGCGCAATGCAGAACAGCGGAATATCGATCACGGAGAGAAGCTTGTTTCTCTTTTCACGGAATATCCGGATCTTGTGAGCAGGGAAAAACTGAAGGAATACAGCGACCTCTTCAGGTTTGATTACATGATGCTGTTTGATACCGGCGGGAAGGAAATCCTCTCCGATTCGGATTATATCGGTATGACAATGGATGCGGGGCTGGGAGAGAATTCCCGGGATTTCCGCCGTCTGCTTCTCGGTGTGCCCAGTATCATTCATGAGGCATCCACGGATCCGGTCACCGGTCTTACCCGTCAGTTTGCCGGTGTTCGGATGCCATTGACAAAACCGTCCGGAGAACCGGGATACGGCGCCCTTCTGATGGCGATCGATCCGGGTCAGTCGGGAGAACAGGACTCGGGAGCGTATCTGCTCGACAAGTTCCACTTTTCCGACAATAAGAACCGTCTGTATTTCTACGCCGATCCGGAAACCGGAAACATTCTCCATACCAGTGATCCCAGCCTGAAAGGAATGACCGCAATGCAGTGCGGACTGCCCGAGCGGAGTCTTCAGGAAGGATTCACGGATTTCACGATATTCAACGGCGTTCAGAGCTATACGACCATGATTAAGCAGAAAGCCGCCGATTTCTTCTATGTGATTGTCAGTAAGGAACTGTTCAGCAGAACGGTGCCGATGGCCCTCACCATACTGGCCTTCTATATCATCACGGCGCTGATTCTGGGCTGGCATTGTCTCAGGGATTACAGTGAGCGCATCTACGAGGCGTTGACAGCGGATGATTCCATGAAGCTGCAGTCAACCAAGGGCAGTATCTTCGATGAATATGAGGGCGGTTCTCTGAGCGATTATTCGGAGCTGCTTGTCGGAAACAGCAAAATTGATTCCAGATGGGACGATAAGACACCGGAACATCAGGTGGGAACGATCCTGAAGGTCGATATCCTTCTGCTGGTTGTTTTGCCAATGCTTGCGTATATGAGGATTTACGGAGACAATTCCCTGATCCGGTTCATTCTGACCGGAAACTGGATGCGCGGTATCAATCTGTTTTCCTTTGTTGCGATTGTAATCGTTGCGACGGTAGGAATTATGGTGCTGGTACTGGCAAATACCCTGCTTTCCCTGATCGCCGGATTTACCGGAAAGGCGGGAGAGACCGCATGCCGGATGCTTTACAGTCTGATCTACTACATTGTGATTCTGAACATTCTGTATTATGTATTCGAGTACTGCGGTCTGGAGATGAGCACGTATATCGCATCTCTCGGCGCCGTATCCCTGGCTCTTTCGATCGGTGCCCAGGGAATGGTTGCGGACATTCTCGCGGGTCTTTTGATTGTGTTCGAACATCAGTTTCAGGTGGGAGATTATGTTGAGATTGAAGGATATAAGGGAAAAGTGCTTGAGATCGGCATTCGTTCCACGAGAATCCTCGGCGCCGGCAATGATATCCGCTTCATCAATAACAGCAATATCCGCAATGTCGTAAACAAGTCCATCCGCAATTCCGCATATCTGAAAGACGTTGTTCTGTCTACCCAGAAATCCGTGGATCGGATTGAAGAACTGCTTCTTGCCGAGCTTCCGAAAATCAATGAGAAGTATGATATTTTCCTCCGTGGTCCGAAATTTATCGGCTTCCTGAACGCAACTTCAGACACAAGATACGGAGGAGTAAGAAACATCGGTGTCCGGATTATCTATGAGTGCGCCGAACGGGATCATTTCAAAGCGGATAATTATCTTACCAAAGAACTGATTGATCTCTGCGACCGCGAAGAAATCGGACTGAAATAACCTGACGTTCTGTTCTTCAAAGAGACGTCAGGGCACAGATCCGCTGAAGGATATCTCACTTTCATGGCAGTGACTGAACAAGGGAGGAAAATCACTATGATCATTAAAGCAGTAAAGTTTCGCAAAGACGGGTTTTATTCTCAGCCGTTCGCATTCGGCGGAGAAGAGGGGATGGATCGGTATGATCTCAATGTCCGCTATCGCGGAAGCCTGCAGAATTATCTGATCGACACCGGCAGGGAAGTGATCCTTGTGGATACCGGGCTGCCTGCGGGAACGCCGGAGGAGGTGCCGAATGAAACCAGCCTGGCATATACCGGAACGAATATCTGCAGCTATATGGAGGCGTTCTCTGCACTGGGATACAAACCGGAACAGGTAACCGCAATTCTTCTGACCCACCGGCATGCGGACCACTCCGGCGAACTGAAATCCTTTCCCAACGCAAAGATCTATGTAAGTGAAGCGGAATGTTCCGCCGAAGAACTGAAGGGACTTTCCAATATCGTTCCCGTCCGCTTCACCGACGGTCATTACTATAATTTCCCGGAAAGCCAGATCATCTGTGACGGCATTCGTCTCATTAAGGCAAAAGGCCACACCAACGGCAACAGCCTGGTCATCGCCGAAGATGACGGCCTGTTCTATATGTTCCAGGCAGACATCACCTATGTCGATGAAGCGCTCTATGAAAACAAGCTGTCGGTCGTGTTTGACGATCTTCCCGCTGCCCGCGTGACGATGGACCGGGTGCGCGAATTCATCCGCAATCATCCGACGGTCTACTGCGGAACGCATACGCCGCAGGGCTATGAGAACCTCGAGTCAAAGCGGGTGATGGATCTCGATCATCCGGTGGAAACCGTCTTGGCGGAAATCGATTTCTCAAAAGCGCAGGCAAGCGGTAAATATGTCTGTTCCATCTGCGGCTATGTCTACGATCCCGCCGAACACGACGGCGTCGCCTTCGAAGATCTGCCAGAGGACTGGGTTTGCCCCCGCTGCAAGCAGCCGAAGGAAAAATTCAACAAAGCCTGAATCCAGGGGAGATGAAAGTCTCCTCTTTTTTCTGCGGCCTCAGTCGTCAATAAAAAAGCTGTGACAGCAATGTAGGGTCTCACAGCTCGGTGAAATCTGCCGGATCAGCGAAACTCGGAATCCGTGTAATCGACATAGGGAAGAAAGCCGTGCATGGACCAGCGCCGAGTCATATAGCCCCTGCGGGGATGCTGGAGAGCGGTGATCTGAACGCCGCCTTTCCATCTGGGCGTGCACTCCACGGCAAGGCCGTCGGAAAGATAGATGCCGCAGTGTTCCTTCAGCCACAGCATTTCTCCCGGGACAAGTTCAAGGAAGCAGTCGGACCGGGAATAACATTCCTGAAAGAGCCGGTCGGCACTGTAATCCGGCACATCGTTGGACAGGTATTCCGTTCCCCCGGACGGGTGATCCGCTCTTCCGTCAAACCCCCAGAGAATCCCTTTGAGAAAGCACACGCAGTCAAATGCGTGCGTCGAAGGATCTGCCGCACGAATCACTTCGGTTCTCTCAGGCAGGGCATTGAAGGGATATCTGCGGATAAAAAAGTCTTTCATCGGATCAGAAAGGCGGGCACCGTATCCGCCCATCACAAACAGGGTGGGAAGATCCTCTGCGATATGCTTTGCGATCCGGCAGAGCTCGGTATTTGTCATTCTCATGCATTCATTATTGCATGCATGACAGAAAGAAACAAAAGATGGGTATATATTGCACTGTACTCTGATCAGAAAGAAATCTGATCATCATTGTTGTCATACAAACGCTGAAAAGACATGGAATAGAAAGCCTGATTGTTCAGAAATTCTGACAAACTGAAAAAAGAAGAAACAGGGAAACACATCCTGAATAAAAATGCTGAAGGAGAAAATACTATGACAGAAAACATGAAAAAGCTTTTGGAAATCATCAGCCGGGAGAACAGGGAATCCGTCGAGAAGCTGAATCAGGCGAGCAGGGAAGAGCTCATCGCCTGGGCCGCCGGGAAGGGCATCACACTGACGGATGCGGATTTTGAGAAGGAGGAGTCGACCGAGGGCGAAGTCTCCCTGGACGACGCCGACTCTGTAGCCGGCGGAAAAGACTGCTATTGCGCTTTTGGCGCCGGCGGCGGTACGTCCACTAACGATGTGGACGCCTGCGGTTGTGTATTAGCGGGATATGGCGATGATAACCGCTGTACCTGCTACGGGTACGGTCAGGGCAAGACCGGATAAGTGACCGCGAAGCAGGCAGCTGAACAAAAAAGCACCCTCATCCTGACAGGAATGCAAGTCCTGACGAACGATCAGACAGGGACATGTCCTGATACAAATCACAGAGGTAATATCCTGGCGAAGGACTGATCCCACATCGTCTCTTGGAAATTATCTTTCTCATTCTGGTGCTGAACAGAATTCGCCGCGGATGCGGTTTGCTTACAGAATCCAAAAAACTGCTGTGCCATGGAATTGAGAGTTTAATTCTGCATAACAGCTCTGAAAGGGAAAGTCATCCGGATCAGAGCTGATTTTTATGGCACTGCATCAGTTTTGTGATACCCGCGCTGCCTGTGAGGATTGCCCGCAGAACTGGTTCAAAGGGAAAACATCGGGCAGATCAGAAGATTTGTGAAGCGATTCAAATTATAATCTGAATAACGGAGGACATGAAAATGATTAAGATTTACGGCATGCCTACATGCCCCTATTGTGACTATGTTCATGAACAGATCAAGGGCCGCGAAGATGAATTTCAGTATATTAACATCGGTGAGAACATCCGGAATATGAGTGCTTTCACCAGACTCCGGGATACCAATCCCGTATTTGACCGCATGAAGGCAATCGGGGATGTCGGAATTCCAGCGTTTGTGTTTGAAGACGGCAGGGTTTCCATTGATCCGGCCGATGCCGGACTGATCGAATACGGAAAGGCGAATGCCTGTTCCATCGCCGATCACAAAAGCGGACGAAAAGGCTGCTGAGTCAGCGGAAGAACCGCAGAATGAAAAGATGTCCGGATG
>JAFWCM010000275.1 GCA_017536885.1 Solobacterium sp. | reverse complement strand
ATCCGGATGTTGTTCAGAATCACCTTCATGGCAATCATCATTCCCATGATTGCGAGATACTTCACGCTTTTGAGCTTTCTCCACGAGGAGAGCCAGTAGTCTTTCGTAAACATAAAAATCTCCTTTCTTTCTTTCACCCTCCGGCAGAAAGAAGAAAGAAGATTCTTCATCATCCGCGCGGGGAACAGCTGTGACCGCAAGCTTTGCTTTTCGTCCGGCGGGCCCCTCTCCGCCGGCACTTAACGCCGCAGCTATATACACGTTTTAATGTATCAGCGGGAAGGAAAATGTCAATTGCCTTTTCACCCGGACAATAAATCAAGTAGAATTCGAAGTATGGAAACCATCTGTATTTCAATCGGAAAAAATGATCCGGTTCCGGACCGTTCAGACGTCCGGATTCTGCCCGTTTACGCGCTGAAGGGCTTTTCGTTTTCTTCTGCCGTACCCGTCGAAGAAGAGGAAAGACCCCGGAAGACTCCCTACGGGCTGATGATCAACCGCCTGTTCCGGGAAGAAGAGCTCGGGGAAGTTGCGGCCATGCTGGAAAGGGAAACGGCACAGCAGGCCGAGGTACTGTATTTCGCCGATCCGGCAGTGCTGTCCCTGGCAGAAAATTTTTTTAGAAAAAAACTGATTTACCGTCCCGAAACCCTGCTTGCCTGTGCCGGGGATGTGTCCTTCTGGCTGGATACGGGAATTCGGGGTGTCTCCTTATCGCCGGTGATCACGGTACAGGAAACCGAGGAGATCCTTCGAAAATGCCGAAACTGCGAAGTCATGATTCACGGAAAACAGCTGCTTTCCGTTTCGGCAAGAAAACTGCTCAGCGCCTATCAGACAGCCACTCACGGCTCCTTCGATCCGGCAAGCATTTCCCTGTATCTTGAAGAAGAGACAAGAAGCGAAAAGATGCCGGTGAAGGAAACAGAGGATGGCACGATGGTATTCTCAGGCAGGGAACTGGAATGTTTTGATCGGATCAGAGCGTTTCAGATGGCCGGCGCCATGCAGTATATGATCGCCGGCGAGCATATGAGCCCGAAGGATCGGGAAACCGTGATCGGGATCTATGCGGATCTTTTGCACGGAAGAGAGTGCAGGTCTGCCATTGGGGAGTACCGAAGGTCTCATCCGGACTGCACGGAGGGATTCTATGCCGAAAAAACCATTCTCTAAACCCGAGCTTCTTTCCCCTGCCGGAGATCTTCTGCGGGCAAAAACCGCAATCCTCTTCGGCGCCGATGCGGTATACCTCGGCGGAAAGAAATACAGCCTGCGCAGCCGCGCCGGCAATTTCACGATGGAAGATATCCGCAAGGCGTGCGAATTTGCGAGAGCACACGGCAGCCGGATTCACGTGACCGTCAACGAAATCCCCCATGAAGGCGATCTTGACGGGATCGAAGACTATCTGAAGGAACTCGAAGACTGCGGGGTCACGGCGATCATCGCGGCCAGTCCCTCGATCCTGCGCCTGGCAAAAGAGACCACCGGACTGGAGGCGCACTGCAGCACCCAGATGTCGATCACCAATTCCGCCGCCGCAAGGGTCATGCATGACCTGACTGGATGCGACCGCGTCGTGCTGGCCAGAGAATGCACGATGGCCGAGATTCAAGCGATCAATGACACGCTGGATCTTGAAACGGAGGTGTTCATCCACGGCGGCATGTGCGTCAACTACAGCGGCCGCTGCATCCTCTCCAACCATATGACATTGCGGGATGCCAACCGCGGCGGCTGCGCCCAGTCGTGCCGCTGGCATTACCGCCTCTATGAAAACGACAGTTTATTAAGCAGGGAATCGTGTCTGTTCACGATGGGATCGAAGGATCTCTCAGCCGGGGAACATCTCTATTCCTTAATGCATGCCGGCGTCAGTTCATTGAAGATCGAAGGCCGCATGAAAACGGAATTCTATGTCGCAAGCATCACCCATGCCTACCGGCGGATGATCGATGAGATATACGAGACAAAAGCCCCGCTTTCACAAGAGCGTCTTGCCTGTTACCGCCATGAGATCGCGATGGCGCAGAACCGGGAAACCTTCCCGGGAAACTATGCCGGGATCGGCGGATCCTCTTCGATCATCTATCACGAGAATTCCGACGCCAATGTCAACCATGCATTCCTCGGCCGCGTGATCCAGAGCACCTCCGATTCCCTGATCCTCGAGACGCGAAATCCCTTTGAACTGGGAGATGTTGTTGAAGTCATGGAGCCGGGGAAGGAGCTTAGAAGCTTTACGATCACCGCCATGAAGGATGAAGAGCTCGGCGTCATTCTGAAAAGCAAAACGCCGATGCGGCATGTCGAGATCCGGTGCGGCTTTCCGGTGGCGGAAGGCGCACTGCTCAGAAAGGGGAGCGTATGATTCTGGAAGGAAAAATCTCCGTCAAGGCCGCCCTTCTGGCCGGACGGCGCGATGTTTTGGCAGTCTATGTGCAAAAAGGCAGACACGATAAGGAAACCGCCTTTATCCTGGCAAAAGCCAGAGAACATGGGGTAAGAACCGAACTGCTGGAGCGGGAGGAACTTGACCGGAGGGCAGAGGGAAAAACCCACGGCGGCATTCTGTGCGAAGCCTCGGAGCGGAAAAGGGATGAGGAATCTGCGCTGTTTGCGGGCGAGAATCCGTTTGTCTTTGTGCTGGAAGGTGCGGAAGACCCATTTAACTACGGCTATGTGATCCGCTCGTTATATGCCGGAGGATGTACGGCGATGATTGTGCGGACAAGGACATGGACCAGTGCGGAGCCGGTGATTCTGAAATCCAGTGCCGGCGCCTATGATTATCTTCCGATCATCGAAAGCGATGCGCCGGAAGAACTGATTCAGAAATGCAGAGAACGCGGCTTTTCCTGCTATGCGGCGATGCGAAAAGATGCCATGGTCTATACCGCCGCCGATTATACCGGGCCTGTACTGCTTGCGGTGGGCGGGGAGATGCGGGGCCTTTCGAAGAATGTGCTTGCGGCATGCCAAAGCAATGTCTATATTCCCTACGCCAACGACTTCCGCAATGCATTGAACGCTTCCAGTGCCGCATCGGTTCTCGCATTTGAGGTGCTGCGGCAGCGCCGTTTTGATAAAATGAAACCGGAGGGCATCCTATGACTTTTACTAAAAAATCCGCAAATACCGTTCCCATTACCGACACCGTCTTCAAGGTGGTTTTAAAGGCCAGGGAAGACAAGAAGAAAAACGGAGACGCGGTCATAGACGCCACCCTTGGTGCACTGTTTGACGAGGATGGAAAGTTTGTGACATTGAAAACCGTATTCCGTCACTATGATGAAATCAGTCCCGAAGTAAAGGGCGCCTATGCGGCGGATTTCACCGGCAATCCGGGATATCGGGAGGAGGTCTATCGGTGGGTCTCTGGACCCGCGGATCTCTCGCTCGCCCATTCGGTGATCGCAAGCCCGGGCGGAAGCGGTTCGGTCTCTTCCTGCTTTGACGCATTTCTCGATCCGGGAGAGACGATCATCCTGCCGGAGATCGGCTGGGTCAGCTATCAGCTGATGGCCATGCAGTATCATCTCAAGGTCAGAAACTACGAACTCTTTGAAAACGACAAATTTGCGATCAACTCCCTGAAGGAAGCGGTCAGAGATGTCATGAAGACACAGGACCGCGTGGTGTTGGTGCTCAACGACCCCTGCCACAATCCGACGGGATATTCCCTCTCCTATGAGGAATGGCAGGAACTCGTCCTGTTTCTGAATGAGGTATCGGAGCAGGTGCCGGTGATCCTGGTCGATGACATCGCTTATATCGATTATTCCTACAATCTGCAGAACAGCCGGAATTACATGTCCTGCTTCAACGCGTTTACCGACAATGTGATGGCGGTGATCGCCTTCTCCTGTTCCAAATCCCTGACGAGCTACGGCCTGCGCTGCGGCGCTTCGATCGTCCTGGCACAGAAAGAAGAAGACGTACGGGAAGCGGAGATCGTACTGGAAAAGACGGCGCGTTCCATCTGGTCCAACATTCCCAATGCGGCGATGGAAAACTTCGCCTGGGTGGTTACCGAGGCGAAGGAGCCCTATCTTGAGGAAAAGGAAAAGTACATCAATCTTCTGAAACAGAGAAGCGATATCTTCCTTGCCGAAGCAAAGGCCTGCGCTCTTCCGATTTACCCCTATAAAGAGGGATTCTTCATCACCGTCATCGTGGATGACAACAAGCGGGTGGAACGGATTCACGAAGAGCTCATGCGCCGTCATATTTATACCGTTACAGTAAACAAAGGAATCCGGGTTGCGATCTGTTCCCTTCCGATCCGAAAGGTTACCGGACTTGCGAAAAAGATCAAAGAGGTTCTGGATACCACAGAGTGAGGTGAACCATGCCAGCAGCGACAACACATGCGGAATTTGCCCGAAACGTACTTAACCATCTGCCGGAAGACATCCGCAAAAAGATTACGAGTCTTCCGATGTTCTACCTGGGATCCCAGGGTCCGGATGTGCTGTTTTTCAGCAGGTTTATGATCTTGCCCGGGTCGCTGGGAAAAGACGGCCAGTTAATGCATTCCGAAAAGATCAGGGAAGTCATTCACTTCCTGGAAAGGAACTGTGTCACCCCTTCCCTGCGCAGTTATTATTACGGCTATCTGACCCACTATGCCCTGGACAGCACCTGTCATGGCCTGATCTATGCGTTTTCCAAAGCAGAGCATGAAAAAACCGGCGTTCCGGAAGAGGAAGCGCACTTCCGGATCGAAGGCGAGCTGGATGTCTGGACGATGAACCAGCTCGGAAAGACGATCAGTGACTATCGGATTCATAAGATGACAGCGGTTTCCCAGCAGGAAATCAACGATCTTGCGAAGCTCTACCATACTCTTTTCGAACAGGTGTACGGACTGGAAATCAAAAAAGACCGCTTCCGCGAGGCATGCAATGATACCATGATAAGTCTCGCTCTTCTCTATCCGAATGCCGTCCTGCATAAGGTTGTCGGCTTCGCAGAGAACCTGGTCAAGGCGCCGCGTCTCATTACCGGGATGATGTGGACGGACAAGGAAGGCGCCGAGCCTGAACTTCTGAATTTCAATCATAAGCCCTGGACATGGTTCGGAGAGCAGCGCAGTTCCTATCCGGAACTCTATGACAAAGCGCTCGAACTTGCCCTGAAGCTTTGTAAAAAACCGGAAGACCGGCTGATCAAAAAGAACTTCATCTCCCAGCCGATCGGTGAAACGATTCTCTGACCTCTTCGGAGTACTCTGAACCCTGCACAAATGCAGGGTTTTTGTATGGCTATTCTCAAGATAAATGTTGGTAATGTCATAACTGTACCAAAATTGAGACAGTGAAATTGAACCGATCCTCTATTCTGTAGTCAGATGGAGGAATGAGTAAGATGCCTGTTATCACAGAAGAATACCTCGATTCATTAGCAGAAGAAGATATCATCTTCATTCGTGACTATATCTGGCGGTGCTTCGGAAAAGAGCCCAATAAGAATGAACATACAGTAAAACCAGTCGAGCAAATGGCAGTACCTGTTCGTGATATCAAGCCGTCAGATGTTCCACCATGCTGTCCGCACTGCGGTGGAACCCGTTTTATCAAATACGGTTCCAAAGATGGTAAGCAGCGGTATTTCTGCAAAGATTGCAACAAGTCATTTCTTGAGGACTCTGGGACATTGATGGCATCCTGTCGGCTGACAGAGGATCAGATCAGAGAACTCATTGATTGCGAAGTTGAAGGACTTTCGCTGAAAGAGGAAGCTCATACATGCAGGAATGACGATGCGCCGCCAGATGGGCGGATGAGAGTCTTTGAGCGTGATTTTGTACTGGTATGCTTTCATAGTTTCTCCTTTCCTGTAACATGCCTGTTCTGTGCACAAAGATCAGTTTTGCTTTGCGGTGTTTTTGTAAAGTCCGAGAAGTCCCACGGCGGCGAGATTGAAAACGAGAAGAAGCCAGGAGAGCACGCTGTGATCCAGCACAGCCGCAAGGACTCCGATCAGCGCATCTGCCGCAAGGAACCATGGAATTGCTTTTCTGTTTCTGGTTAAGGCGATCAAAAGACCCGCAATTATCATGGCAGCCGGCTGAACGAGAACCGAGAGACTCCGCTTTGCCGGTTCCTTTTTCTCTCCGGCAGGAGGTTCCGGGGATTGGGATGATGCGGGGTTTGTAATGCCCGCCTGCGGTGTGGGTTCCTTCTCGTTTTGCCCGGACGGATCCGGGGTAAGAGCCGGCGCATCCGGAGTGAAAGAGGCGGCCGGTTTGTCAGAGGAAGACGGCGCTGCTGAGGGAGCTGCAGGGGTTCCGCCGTAAGAGGAAGGAGGCGGCGTCACACCAGGTGCGGGTGCAATGCATGCATGCCTTGTTTCATCCCAGTACCACCCTTCCGGATAGCCGGCATCCTGACAGGTAATGAAGTAATACGGTGCCGGGGTTTGATCTCTTTCCGGTTCGTCGTCGGAATCGGGTTTGGGGGAGGGAGTAGGATATGGCCGGATGGTCGGTGTCGGGGAAGGAGAATCGGAGATCTTCTGCTTCAGAAGAAAGATGCTGTTTTTCCAGGCATCCGCACTGCCGAACATCACAAGGTCCTCTTTCCCTGCGGCCATGGAGAACCGGTGAAGATGACCGCCGCCGAGGACTTCGTTCATGGTTTCCTCCCCCTCAAGGGTGTATTCCAGAAGATGATAGCTCCAGGAATTATCCGCGTCATGTTCTGCCATACCGCCAAGATACATCCTCTCCTTCACGAAGACTGCCTGCACATGATCATAGGCATCCACGTCCGGCGCATTCAGGGTAAAGAGCGTTTCCGGACTGTCCTCACCAATCGCAAAGCGGATGACATCGATGTGCAATTGCTCATAATCACTCTCATCCAACAGCGCTGCCATGATGATGTTCTCCTCTTCCGCAAGCCCGATACAACGGATTCCCTCGCTTGGCAGTTCAAACAACGGCGTGACGGTTTTCGTATCGAAGTCGCATTCTCCGATCCAGAAGGAGTCCTCCCCCATCCAGGCCGCAAACAGGCGGTCATCCGCTGCGAAGACACGCACATTCCTGACATACCCCTGCGGGAATGTGAGTTCGGATTTCTCCGGGTTTTTCCCGTCAGGCTCTATCATCACAAGCGTTCTGTCTTTCGCATAAGTGATGCGTCCTTTCCAGACTGCAGCGCTCTCGGGACTGAAATACTCTGTCTCACCGATCTTTTCAAAAGCGGATGCGCCTTGTTTCAGACGGTAGAAGCCGGCTTCGCTGCCGTCATCGTTCTGATCCGCTGCGATGTGGATTTCATCCCCGGCCAGGGTCATGGCACTGGGAATCACCGGAAAAACATCAAACGAAACAGCTGTGAGATCCTCGTTCTCTGCGGCGATATTCATCCATCTGCTCTTCGAGGCGCTCCGGTTTGCAATGGTAATTTCATGTTCACCCATGGCGAGGTGTCTGATCTTTACCGTGATCTTCCGATCGGACCAGTGTTCGGGAAGATATTCCTTTTTGTCAATCTGAATCTTTCCGAGGTCATCTCCGAAGTCATAGCCGTACACCGTCAGGAGTTCCGTTCTGTAATCGTATTCCGTATCCGATACATACGGCCATCCCGTAAGGGATGCGGCATTTGTGACATCCGCGAAGCCGCCGTAGAGCAGTCCGGTATATGAGCTCTTAAGTTTGGAAGAGCTGACGACATGGGCGGCTCTTTCCCCGGCGCTGAGATCAGAATACAGAGAATACAGATATGCGGCTTCCGCAGTGACAATCGGGGCCGCCATCGAAGTTCCGGATTTATACCCGTAATACTTATCCGCAAACGGGATGTCTTCCTCTTCGCCGAACTCTTCCTCATTCGCTTCTGAAACTTTCGTTTCTTCCTGCTGCGGAAGATCGGGGATCGTGGAGAGAATTTCATTTCCGGGAACGATGATATCGCAGTACCGCTGACCGTAATTCGAGAATGACGCCATATCGCCGCTCTCTTCGCTTGCGGCAGTGATGATCACATTCGGACTGGGTCTTCGAAAGGTGGACATATACATGTCATTATCCTGATTGATGTGATCATTGCCCGCCGAAATGACAAGGACGATATTCTCTTCCTCGAGTTCTTTCACGACCTTATTGAACAGCTCCGGTCCGGAGTATTCGATTCCTCCGTTCCAGGAGAGATTCACGGCCGCGACATTCACCCCGGCTCTTTTCGCCGCAAGCACATATTCCAGGCCTTTGATAATCGGCATGGTATTTCCGCCGGTCGCCTTGACCGCCATGATCTTCACGCCGCTTAAGGCGCCGCTCACGCCGATGTGATTCCACTCCGCCGCAATGATTCCGGACACATGCGTCCCGTGCCCCAGGTCATCGAACGGATCCGACGAATCACCCCAGGGAAGGGTGCTGATGCCGTACTTTCCGCCGCCGAGAGCGGTGAGTTCGGGATATTCCAGGCCTTTGTCCCACATGACGTTCTTCAGATCTTCATGGGTATAGTCCACTCCGGAGTCGACGACCGCAACGACGATTTCCTTTGACGGATCGACGTTGGGAACCGGCGCACCCGTTTCGTCATAGGTATTCCAGCCGGGAAACAAAACGCCTGTTTCGCTGTTGTAATGCCACTGCAGGTCAGTGTAATCCCGGTCTTCCTCCTCCGCTGTGACATCCGGAAAGGAGAAAGACAAGCCTCCGGCCAGAACAAGAGCCGCAATTCTCTGTATCATTCGCTTGTTTTTTTTCATGCATTCATTATACTGTCTTCCTTCTTCTTCCCCGGCGCTTTCTGCGCAGGGTTTTCTTCGGTTCGGCGGTACTCTCTGCATGATTCTGCCGCAGATAAAAAGTGCCCGATGCACGGACACTTCCTTCGCCGGCGGCGGTAACGGAATAACCCAGCTGTCACTTCACCAGGGGCAATCGGTTTGGAACCATCAGGCGGACTGATTTCCGGATGGAAACCGCACCTCAAATACGGCTCCGTTTTGATTGCGGCAGGTGATCGTTCCCCCGCCCGTTTCCGCGGCGGCTTTTGCGATCGCAAGGCCGATGCCGTGCCGGCCGTCTTTCCCCTTGTAGAAGCGTTCGAAGAGATGCGGCATATCCTCTTCCGCTATGCCGGCTCCGTCATCCTCTACCGATACGAGAATCTCCTCCCCTTCCTTCCGGCAGATGAGCCTGACCTCGCTTTTCGCATAGCGGACGGCATTGGAGATGAGATTGGAAAACAGCCGCTGGGCGTCCGTTTCATGCATGGCGTACAGAATCGGCTCTTCGGCAAAGTCATAGTGAAACGCAACGCCGCGCTTTGCGGCTTCCCCGTTCAATTCAAACGCGCACAATGACAATACTTCCCGAAGATCCAGAGGCTCGGCGGGTTTCTTCTCCGTGATTTTCCGGCGGCGGGAAAGATACAGGATATCTTCAACCATATCCGTGAGCTTATCCGTTTCCGCAAGGATGACATCGGCGGCAGGTTTTGGCTCCATAAGACCGCAGGCAATGCCCTCCGCACTGCCGCGGATGGAGGTGAGCGGCGTGCGCAGTTCATGGGAGACATTCTGAAAAAACATCTCCCGGTTAAGTCTTGCGGCATCGAGCTGACCGGCCATGCGGTTCATCTCATCCGCGAGCTGATTGAATTCCTCATCGCGGAAGTTCAGCTGACGCTGGGATAGGCTGCCGTTTCCGATGTCGGCCGCAAACTCCGACAGGGTCTGCACGGGCGAGGCAATGGATCTTGCAAAGCGGAAGCTCAGAAACACCGACAACAGAATTGCCCCGGCCATCACCGCCATAAGCATCCAGCCCACCTCCCTCTCCAATGACATCAGTGAAGTCACATCGACATAGGAAAGCACATACTGGCCATCGGCGAGCGGATCACGCACCAATGTCACGGCATAAGAACCGCTTCCGGCCGTGATCAGTTCATTCCCGATTTCTTCCGAAAGGCCCCGCTCCTTAAAACAGGCGGCCAGGTCCTCTGCTTCCTCTTCCTCGCCGGAAAGGATGGTGACAAGAGTTCCGTCCTGATCGAGGATCAGGGCACTGCCGCTTCCGGCAAGCCTGTCGCGGTGGCTCTGGGGATGCTTACCGCCCTTTCCGTTCCCTTTGGAACTGCGCTCGGAAAGCGCACTTTCCAATGTGCGCCGCAATTGGGAAGAGACGCGGGAGCGGATATACCCGCGCAGCGACAGGCTGAATCCCGCCCCGGCCACAAGAAGGATGAGAATGGTCAGACCGATCAGAGTGACGAGGATTCTGGTGCGGATATGCCAGGTCCGCTTCATTTCTTTTCCTCCAGGCGAAAGCCGTATCCCCAGACGGCAGAGATCACGGCATCGCTCTGCGTAATTTTCTGTCTCAGCCGCCGCACGGTGTCATCGGTTGCCCGGGTTTCCACAGCGGTTTCAAATCCCCATACCGTTTCGAGCAGTTCTTTCCGTGATACCGCCTGATTTGCATGCAATATCAGATATTTCAGCACCTCATACTCGGTCGGCGTCAAAGCGAGCGCTTCGTCCTTGAGAAGAACGCTGCGGCGGTCTTCTTCCAGGGAAAGATCCCGGAAGCGGACCGATTCTCTCAGGGGCTCGCCGTGTTTTTCCCGTTCGAATTCGATGCGGCGGAAGATCGCCCGGATCCGCATCAGCAATGCCATCGCCGAAAACGGCTTGGTGATGTAGTCATCACTGCCAAGCCCCAGCCCTCTTGCAAGATCGTTTTCGGAATCCCGTGCCGTGAGAAGGATGATCGGAACCGTGCTTGTTTTTCTCAGTTCTGATGTAATCGCAAACCCGTCCGGTCCCGGCATCATGACATCCAGGATCACAAGATCGCACGGCTTTTCCGCAAACCGCCCGAGAAGCAGATCGCCCCGTTCAAATACCTCGGTCTCATAGCCGTCGCTGTCCAGGAAGGTTTTTATGATCTCGCGGATGTGATCATCATCGTCCGCGATATAAATCCGTTTTGTCTGTTCTTTCATATTCTGTACTCTTTTCAAACCGCTCTTATTGTATCAGTGCAGCGCAATGGGCAGGCATCCCAAACTGCCGCAGTTTATACGCAGAATTTCGTGAGATTTTCGTAAATTCTGCTGTTATTTCTCGGAGATTCCAAAAGTCACCTTCTGCTAGGATGAACCCGTCGGTCAGGGAATGACCGGCCAGTGAAAAAGAAAAAGGAGTAAACAGACAATGAAAAAACAGAGAAAACTGCTTGCACAGGCACTGGGAATGATGCTCAGTATCAGTGCCTTCGCCGCCCCCATCCTGGCGGAAACGCCCGATCCTTCTTCCGGTACGGAAACACCGGTGACGGAGAGCGGAAGTGCCTCCGCAAAGCACGGGAAGAAACAGGAAATCGAAGAGCCGGCCGGTGCCCTCGGCAAGGACAAGGCGAAGGAGATCGCCCTGAAGGATGCCGGGATCACCGCCGAAGAGGCCGGCAAGGTGAAAGCCCGGGTGTCACAGGCTGAGGACGGCACCGTGATTTACAAGGTCTCCTATACGAAGGACGGAATCAAAACCTCCTGGCAGATCAATGCGCTGAGCGGAGAAATCCTCGCAAAGAACAGCGCCGAAGCAACGGAGACCACCGGCGGAAAGAAGAAAGGCAAAGGTGAAAAACAGGAGATCACCGAGCCCGAAAACGCCCTCGGCAAGGATAAGGCGAAGGAAATCGCGCTGAGTGACGCCGACTTGACGGCGGATTCCGCAGAGAAGATAAAGGCCCGGGTATCCCAGAAAGAAGACGGCACCGTCGTATACAAAGTCTCCTTTGTCAAAGACGGCATGAAGTATTCCTGGCGGATCGATGCCGTAAGCGGTGAGATCCTCGAAAAGACCAGCTCGGAGGTCAGCGATCTTACCACCTCCGCGACAAAATCCGGAAAGAAGGCAAAGAAAACCACTGCAGAAACCACCGGTGAATCTGTCTGATTCCCTGAACGCATGGAAAGAGGCCCGCGATCTGCGGGTCTTTTTCATTTGAAACGAAAAAGAGACAGCCGAAGCTGTCCCGTTAATTATCCGTCTGTCCCCAGTCAGGGATTTCGTTGCCTCTGTGAATCAGGACGGTCTTCTGATAATCCGTCTGATTCAGGAAGCGGAGAACCATCTTCTCCTCCTCCTCATTGCATCCGGCCAGGATCTTGACATCCAGCGTCTTTTTGAGAATATCCGCTGCGATCACAAGACCGGTAATGCTGTAATGACTTCCCGATCCGAAGTAAACCGAAACGCCTTCGGGTTCGCCGTTGGTATCCTCCAGATGGCCGTAATCCACCGGATAGATCAGATTGGCGAATTCGGGGTGACGCTCCCCCTTCTTTCTCGTCACCTTCACTTCGCTGGAAAGATAGAAGGTATTGAGCTTCTGCCAGAAATACGCATTGTTTTCGTATGGTTTCATTGAACACCTCTCAGAGCAGGTT
>JAFWCM010000274.1 GCA_017536885.1 Solobacterium sp. | reverse complement strand
TTCGGATTCCGGCAGGAAGCCGCACCGAACTGCCGGTGAAAGGATATATTGGAAAAGCTGCCGGAACGTGGATGACCCGTCAGACATCCCGTAAATAGAAACGGAGGATCAGACGATGGAAACAAAGAAATTGATAGATCTCGATTCACTTGAAGAGTATTCCGGCGGTACGGCAGGAGAGAACAGTTTTCGCTTTCGCATGGATGTATACAGGAATGATACCTATTCAGACTATGTTCCCTGCCTCGGATATGACTCTACCCCTGCAATCAGTCTCCGGCAGTGTATCAAGCTTCAGAATGACGTAAGTCTGCAGAGCGTTCATATTTATTTGCCGTCAGGAATCGAACTCGATTATTATCAGACATTCGGACAAAACGGCATATGCGACGGCATGGTTCTTAAAGCCGTTATCGCAGAGAGCAAGCCCGTTTAAAATCAGGTATCTTCCCGCCGGAAAACGCCGGCGGGTTTTTCATATTTTAAGAATTTGAATGCGTCGGGCCAAACGCCGCAACTGACCGACGGTCAGTGAAAATCGAATCGGGCATAATGAAAATAACTTGTTGCGAAGAATTGAGATTATGATTTTCAGGAGTGCTGTTTTTTTAAAGCTGGTGAATCAATTCGATACATATCTGACAGGCAGAAGGGGCACAAGACCGTGTCCTCATCGGTGTCTTTGAGATTGTACATTTTTCGAAGAGTTAGAAGATCCTTTTCCGGGAGGTATTCTTGGTATCCGCATTTTATACACTTCATCAATACACTCTTGTCGGTATTGTCTGTCATTTGATTTTCCCTCCAATGGGTTATAGGTATCTGCGTATTTTAGAATGAAACCGCATTTGCACAGCAGAACATCTCTATTGAATGTATCACATACTAAGGTGCGAAATCTGAGTTTGAGAAGTTTTTGATGACGCTCAATTTGCCGAGCCCGCTTATCTCTGGATGCCTTCTTTTCTTTCCCCGAAAGCTCGTAAATTCTCTCCAGTATTTTTTTCTTTTTCGGGTGATAGAATCCGTAATACCGAATGGTACGGAATCCTTCGTCCGGGATATGAATGATCATTCTCTTAAGAAGATCGATAGCTGGCTCTATTACTTCTTTTCTTTGTTCTGTTTTATGATCGTTGTAATACCATTTCACGATATGAGTTTTACGATCGTAAGAGATCAGTCGGCTTTCAGCCATTGCCGGCCGGGAAGCGTATCTCATCATGTAACTGACACATCCTGCAATATTTTTTGAATACTGCTTGTCAGGATCGGGATTCTGATCTTCTTTTTTGTAACGGGCATAAACATAGAAACCTTTGTCCTGATCAATATAGCTTCTGTTCATATATGGGCGAAACGGTTGGCCAAAGTAATCGAGCATCAGTCGATTCAACTCGTATTGCCATGTTTTTCTGAGACTGGTGAAATTGAAATAATGAAATGGTTTAATGCAGTCTTTTTCGGGATCATATATTAGTTCGGGTACCAGGGCATGGATATGGCAGTTCCATTTTAGATCCCTGCCGAATGTGTGGATAGAAGCGATCATTCCAAAATCCATGGCCTTATCGAAATTACGGTAAAGATAGTAATTGTCCTTTTCGTTGTGTATCTTTCCGGTTTTAGCACGCTTGCGTTTTTCTTTACGATACAGACTTTCATTGGTGATTTTACAAACAGTATTTCTGGCTGCTACAAAAAGAAGATTCAAAGCCTTTCTGTCTTTACGGAAAAGAAGGCGATACTCTTCCGGAATGGTGAAGACCAAATGCCTGTGAGGAGTATCCACACACATTGTTTCTGCTTTTATTGCCAGCTGCTTCTGGTATTTGACTCCACATGATGTGCAGAAACGAGAATGGCATTTCCTGCAGAAGACCATTTCGTTCTCACAGTTAGGACACTCGAAAACATCAAACCCAAGATAAAAGGTATTGCAAAGCATCGTTTTTTGAACATTATCAAGAACACAGGAACGAAGCTTGCCAGCCTTATGCATCTCAACAAACCAGTCGTAATGATCCCATAGAAGAGTTTTAATCCTTGGTTTGTTTGGATCGTAAATTATGTCATCACAGCATTGAACGCCATGTCGACGCAAAACGGTATAAAGTTCTTCATACATATATACATTATAAAAGAGCAGACACCTTCAGAATCTGCTCAATGTTTCAAAAGTGGTCACCGCAGGTGACCTTTTGTTCAACCCTGTGCTTCATTTACGGATCGATGATATCTTCCAGCATGTTGAACTTATTCACCTGCCGGAAGGTGATCAAAGAGACAGAGGTGACGAAGAGCGCTTCGATCAGGAAGGCAAAGAGCCATGCCCTGGGATTGAACGCATCCAGGAAACGTCCGTCGACCGGCTGTACCATATGGCAGACAAGCGGTGAAACAAGCATGCCGGTCAGGGTGCCGGAGAGAAGGCCGATGAGTGTCACAATAACGATCTCCTGGGAAAGATAGCGCATGCACTGGTACAGAGTGAAGCCGTTGATCCGCATGACGGCGACTTCTTTTTTCTTTTTGGTGAGATAGATACTGATGAGATTTGTCAGGATAATAAAGGCGAGAAGAGCACCGATCAATGTAAGAAGAAGGATGACAAGAGAATACATGAATGAGATGGAAGCGGTGCCGTCATAAATGGAATCCGGGGTATCGAGGCGGATCTTGTCACTGCATGCACTGACCACATTCCGGCAAAGCATATTTCTGTGCAGGAATCTGACATGGATGTATGCTTGATCTGTAAACGGAGAGAAACTATGCAATACAGAAACGACAAATACGGCAATCCGCTGTCGATCCTCGGATTCGGGTGTATGCGGTTTTCAAAAAAGGGAAATGCGATTGACATCGACAAGGCAGAGAAGGAAATCATGACAGCCTACCGCAATGGCGTGAACTATTTTGACACCGCTTATATCTATCCCGGCAGTGAAGATGCGATCGGAAAGATCTTCGAGCGCAATCAGATCCGCGACAAGATCAATATTGCGACCAAACTGCCGCAGTATATGATCTCCAATGCGGCGGCGATCGACCGGTATTTCAACGAAGAGCTGAGCCGGCTCCGCACCGATCATGTGGATTACTACCTCATGCATCATCTGACCGATGTTGCGATGTGGGAGAAACTCAAATCCGTCGGGATTCTCGAATGGATTAAGGAGAAGAAGGCAAGCGGACAGATCCGCAATATCGGATTCTCATATCACGGTAACACCGATAACTTCCTGAAGATCCTGAATGACTACGACTGGGATATCTGCCAGATTCAGTACAACTATCTCGATGAGGTGACCCAGGCCGGAAGAGCCGGCCTGCAGGCTGCGCATGAGAAGGGCATCCCGGTGGTGATCATGGAACCGCTGCGCGGCGGGAAGCTTGTGAATATGCTGCCGGAAGGGGCGAAGAAGGCGATGAAGGAAAGCGGCCGGGGCTGGAGTCCGGCCGAATACGGCCTGCGCTGGCTCTATGACCAGCCGGAAGTCACCGTGGTATTATCCGGCATGAACTCCGAGGAGATGGTCCGCGAAAACTGCAAGACCGCTTCGGAAACGGCGGCAGGAAGTCTGACCCCGGAGGATTTTGCGGTGCTCGAAGTCGTAAAGGAGAAGATCCGCGAAAAGGAAAAGGTCGGATGCACGGGCTGCCGATACTGCATGCCCTGTCCGAAAGGCGTGGATATTCCCGGTATTTTCCGCTGCTACAACGCGATGTATACCGAATCCAAGACACAGGGCAGATTCCAGTTTGCCCAGACCGTCGGCCTGACGAAAGAGCCGGCCTTTGCGACGCAGTGCATTCAGTGCGGCAAATGCGAGCAGCATTGCCCGCAGAGCATTCCGATCCGGCAGAAGCTGAAAGAAGCGGACAAGGCGCTTCGCCCGCTTCCGTATAAGATCGGAATCGATATCGTTCGTGCCTTCATGTTCCGAAAGGTATCCGCAAAGTAAAAAAAAGAACAGGCAGACAATTCATTCACGGAAGTATGAATGCATGATCTGCCTGTTTTGTTTTCGTTAAACCATGGGTCAGTCAAAGATGCCCTTCCCCATGCAGCATTTCTTGAATTTTTTTCCGGAACCGCAGGGACACGGATCATTTCTTCCCACAAGAGCCCGGCCGTATTTCCGTTTGCCGGGGTCTGCGAATTGTCGGAATGCCGCAAGCGGAAGGGACCTGTTCTTTTCATCCGGAAATAATACGTAGAATTGAGATCCCTGGCATTCAGCGGAAAGTCTGCGGAATTTCACCCGGTACTCATCCATCTTCTGCCCGAGTTTATTCTGATCATCAAAAAGATCATAGAAGTCTTTTTCTTTCTGATAAACATCCGGATAATGCCGTTTTATGTAATGTATTTCATCGCGGTAACGGTCCGCCTGTTTCATGAGGATCAGCATGCAGCCGAGCCGGGCATATTCATATATGGTATGGTCATCGAAATCGGATTCCTCGGTCAGGATGAAGTCTGTGACCTCTTCAGCGACATTCCCGTCCTCCATCAGTCTGGAAATGTCTTTGGTTTCGGGAAAATTCTGTATGGTTCTGACCATTTCCGCAGGAAGGCCGGAGCTGTTATTTTTCACATAGTCTAATACTTTATCTATGATTTCCTGAGAGGCGCTGGATTGTGCTGCGCTGCTTACCATGGACATCAGGAACAGATCTTTCAGAGAACCCTCCAGCTGGGGATAATACTTTTCGGCAAAGGAAAGAGACATCTCAAACGCCTGATCAGCAGAACGGGGGTACATGATATCGGTATGATCCATAAGGGTGGCATACAGAAAACTGGCATCGTCGAGCTCATCTCTCTTCCATTCCTTCTTTTCCTTCAGATATTCCATCAGGACGTTGACAGCGAAATTTACATAGTCCTTATCTTCTGCCAGCGACACCATCATAGAGACCAGCTCGGTGTCTCTGACATTCAGTGCCCAGGTACGTTTGAACTGGGAGATTGCTTTTTTGATATAGCCCCGTTCGAGGTATGAAACGGTCAGTTCCCGGTTGTACCAGGGATTTAAGACATCCGTTCTGAGCAGTTTCTCACCTGTTTTCACCGCCTTGCCGGTAAAGCCGAGACGCCGCTGAGCAATTTGAAGGTAATAGAGGAAGTACGGGTCGGAAGGAAACTGTTTGGCGCCGAATTCCGCCAGCTCAAGGACTTTTTCCATATTTTTTCCGGAGAGCGCATTTTCTGTATGCTCGCGGACCGCAGCGGCAATCGGGTCGGGATTGACGGGAAAGGACGGTCCCTGATTGCCGGTGTTTCCGGCTTTGAGCTGTTCATAGGCTTCCCGGATTGTCATGAAGCCTTCCGGATCAGAATCGGGGGTGTGCTGACGGATCAGCCGGAAATAAGCGCGTTTGATGTCCTGCTGGGACGCCCCGTCCTCCAGTTCCAGTATTTTGTAATAGTCCGGCATTATTTCTCCTCCGTAAACTT
>JAFWCM010000037.1 GCA_017536885.1 Solobacterium sp. | reverse complement strand
GATTCCGATCAATCGCAGGATTCAAAACTACAAGCAGCATTTAGCAGAATTGAACATATCAAAAAACCCAACCGGAACAGCTCCGATTGGGCAGGCATTACTTTAGATATTTTGGGTGTCTACTTGACAGGCCCCGGATCAGTTGCTTCAATCAGGATTATTTGTTGATAAATTTTCGTTGTTTGATGATTTAGTTTGCTCCAAAGGTAAATATGCAATTCGTTCCATCATCACCAAACCATGAATGATTATCTACTAAATACCATTTTAAGCCATTGTTTTGTTTTATTTCATAAACTGAATATGTAATACCAGTTTGCGCTGTTCCCCAATCTGAAGAATATTTATCAGGCTCATATCTAAAATATATATTATCTTTTAAAACTATTAACTTACCAATAGGAGTTTTACCATCTATTTTATGATCTGTACCACCAGATATTTCTTCTAATTCATCATCAATTATTAATTCTTTTGTCATTGTTTGACCTCCGTTGATTAATCTAACCTAACATTTTGAAAGTTACACCAGCTTGTTGAGCAACATACATTTTTTCAGATACTCTATACCAAATTAAACCTTCATTTTGTTCAATTTCATATACTGGACACCATCTAAAATCAAGTGTTAAAGTTGTTTTAGCGCTATTGCTAGGTTGAGTTTTAATCTCTATTCCCTTTCCTTTAATAGTTATCTCTCCAATACGCTTCATTCCATTAACTGACCAAGCTCCGCCAGAAACTACTTCTAGTTCTTCATCAGACAATTCTATTTCTTTGTTCATAAGTATTCACTCCTTCTTTCATTAATTTATACGAAAAAAATAAATAAAATTCACGCAAATTGGTGTTTTATTTGCTGCACGATAAAAGTTACAGCGGCTCTGTAACTGTAACCATGCCATATTCTGTAAGCACGAGGCACAGAATATGGGAATTATCCTTACAACAGAAATTACTGATAAGCTTCATGACCATCAGATTGACAAGATCGAAATACTGGTCAGAGATGCTGTATTTGTTCAGCACACGATTCAATTGTGAGACATGATCTTCAGTTTGCTGAGGAAGTGCAGTAAGAGAATGGCTCCGCCGTCGCTGGAGAGATTACCCCCGTTAAAGTTGATATTAGCAAATTGCGGTGTCTGTTCTAACATGTAATTGGTTCCTTTCTTGTGACTTTAGCAATTACATTATAAGGAACCTTTTCTATACATGCATACAAACCCAATGGGTTTGGCAACATAGATTCAAAAAGCTGATAATCATGCGAGATTACCGGCTTCAAAACGATTTGGTGAATTATTCAGGTGAAATTTCTGTGATAAAGGTTGAATACCATTGTAAAACAAGCAACAATTTAGTCAAGGATATATGCGCATATATCCTTGAGGCGATTATGAACTGCATGAACTGTCAAAAACAATATGAGCTCAATTCCTTGCGCGCTGCCAAGAAACGTTTTGAAAGCGGGAAGGAAGTCAGTCAGCTCAAAGCAGAACTGGAAAAAGAAAAACGCAAAACCGCTGCTCTTACCGATCAGGTAAATAAATACAAATGGAAAAGCGAAGAACTGCGTACAGAATGTGATTTCTATAAGAGCAGCTATGAAATAGAAAAAGATCATTATGAGACACTTGACGAGAAATACACTTCCCTTCAGAATACTGTTTCCAATCGGGAACTTATGAACGATGAGGCACTATGGAATACGATTGACAAACTGGTTCTTGACCTTATGGCAGATAACGAAGATAAAGCCGGACAGATCACAAAGCTGACAGCGCAGATTAATCGAGACTTCCATACTTCTTCCAGTCCGTCTTCCCAGTTTCCAAACCGTGCTCCGATCCAGAACAGCAGAGAAAAGACAGGGAGAAAGCAAGGCGGCCAGCCTGGGCATCTCGATCACAGCGGCATATTCCATCCGGCGGCTTCTCCCGGCAGAACAGGCGTTGTGAATATCTACGATCCGGGAGTTGGAGGACATATGATTTCATTCATTGTTTCGACAATCACGGCCATACTTGCGGCGTTTGTTCTGAGTCATTCCCGATCATAAGCAAAGTGAAAAGCAGGTCCGCGGCTTCCTGATCAAACAGGAAGAGAGACCTGCTTTTTTACAGAGAGATACTATTCTGAAGGAGGGATTGCTGTTCCTGCAGTTTTCAAAACCGGATTCATTAAGAAAGATGTTACATCGGTGCGCACCTGTGAACGACGATTCAAGGAAGAGATCTGCAGCGTGATGGCAGAAAGATCCATATGATTTCCTTTACATCAGGACTCCCTGCCAATGTGTTAACCGGCTGTAACCCTGCATTAATTCCCGACAGACAGAATGATATGAATTCTTCTTTTCCATACTAAAACTGTAATCTGCCGAGAAAAGAATTCAATCCCCGGGACAGGATCCCGTAAATTCTGTGGAAGGGTTATAAAAATGCGGAATCATGCCTGAAACACACAAAATACAAAATTCCATACAAAAAGTGGAATAGCCAATCACGGACACCAGTTTTCTGAAGCTTCATATACAATAGGGGAAAGAGCGGGTAAGGGTTGGCATGTCTCTTTCCATCGGGGGGAACAAGTATGAGAACCATGATCATCGGCGACATTCATGGATGCATCGAAGAGTTTGAAGCTCTGCTTCAGATCCTGAATCCGCAGAGGGAAGACCGGGTCATCCTTCTGGGAGATCTTTTTGACCGCGGACCATCTTCCTGGGAAGTGTTTCAGAAGGTGAAACAGCTTCAGAGAGAATACGGCGATCACTTTGTTCTTTTAAGAGGCAATCATGATGATTATCTTATGACGAGAAACATGTCGCCTTTCTTAAGAAGTGTCTGGGAAAGTGTGGGCCGGCAGACCACGGTGAACAGCTTTCATGCCCATGGGGAACGTATGCAGGACGCCGCTGACTGGCTTCGGGAACATTGTGTATTGTATTGGAAAGAAGACAGGTTCCAGTGTGTTCATGCCGGAGTTCAGAAAGAGCCGATCGAGGAGAATGATATCGATCTTTTGATCAATGATCATGACATCGTTCTGGAAAACACCTATCAGGGAAAACTCACCATTACCGGGCATATCGCTTTAGAGATGCCGGTATGGTTCAAGGGGGACGGGGAGTATGAGATACTGAATTACCACAGGGAGTATCCGCTTCCTGACTATGGTGTTATCTGTGTTGACACCGGATGCGGAAAAGGCGGGATTCTGTCAGGGATGGTAATTGAAAACGACAGATTTATTCTTTTCTATGCATGAATGCTGAGACATGCGCGCATGTTCTGAGAAAATCTGCCGTCCGGTATTGCGGGAAAGAAAATAAAACCGCATCATGCGTGCGGATCTTTTCTGTATATGGACACACTCGAGTGCGAGTGCGGTTGGCTTCTATATATTCACATGGCTTTCTGAGCCATGATTGCTGTTTATATATACACATGGTATTTTAACCATGATTGTCGTCTGTATATTCACACGGTTCCTTCGAACCATGATTGTGTCTATATGTACACACGGTTCTTTCGAACCATGATTGCAGTTATATATTCACACGCCCGTATCTCACGGGCGAGATTGCCTTTGTATATAGACACATCCGATCGTTTCGGATGAGACTTGCTTCGTGACTCTTTTTTGAATCACCTCGATGATATTAATCCCGAAGAAAAGCGCCGTCAATAGGAAAATCAAAAAAATTTCTGAGTAATCGCTTACAGTCGAAAAGAAAGCGTTTTCTCTTTCGGAACAGCAGTTTCTGAGGCCGAATAACTCTACGATACGCAGGTGGAAAGCAGAAGTTTCCGGTACTACATTGATGTCATGGAGGAAACGAAAATGGATCATCTGACCGCGAAAGTGAGCTGTTTTGCAAGAGCTTTTCATACCGAAATGAATCGTCTGCCCATCTTTTCTGATCCCTGGGCGAAAAGACTGCTGGGGGAAGAGTATGAAATGATCGCGCATCATATGGAAGAGGGCATCTGTTATTTTGTGCCGGGGTTTCAGGGCACAAGAGAAGAAGGACTGCGCCTGATCGCAGACAGGCAATTGTCTCCGTCGGTATTGGGAAGAAGTGCGTTCAGTGAAAAGATCTGGACAGCATACAAAGAAAACGGATGCCGGCAGGCAGTGATCCTGGCATCGGGATATGACACCTTCGGAATCCGAATCAAGGACATGGACATTGCGGTTTATGAAATTGACATGCCGGAGATGATTGAGGAGAAAAAAATCAGAGTACAGAAAGCGGATCTGAGTTCTTCATCGATCTATGTACCGTGCGATCTCAGCAATCCCTCATGGGTTTGGAAACTGACGGATGCCGGGTTTGATCCGAATCGTCAGGCATTCACATGCATGCTGGGACTCAGCTATTATCTTGACAGGGAAAGTTTTCGAAGGCTTGTCAGAGATCTCGCTGATCTACTCAAAGCAGGCTCCGGGCTTTGCTTTGACTACCCGATTTCTGATTCCTCCCCAGAGTGCGACAGAAACAGAGAACTGGCAGACGGAGCGAAGGAAGAGATGAAGGCGAGATATACCGAAGAAGAGATGACTGCTTTCTTAACAGAGGCGGGGTTTGAAATTGCGGAACGTCTGGATTCAGAGGCGATGACGGAGCATTATTTCTCCGCCTATAACCAGGCAGAGCCGGACCACAGAATCGAAGCTCCGAAAGGTGTTTCCTATATTCATGCGAAAGTGAGAAAACGGAAATGAATCAGTATGTTACGGGCGCAGTCATCAGAGAACTGCGGGAGAAAGCAAACCTTACCCAGGCAGAGTTTGCGGTACAGCTCGGCATCAGTGATAAAACGGTGTCAAAATGGGAAACCGGAAAAGGATATCCGGATATCACGCTGCTGGAGCCGATCGCGGAGGCACTGCAGATTTCGCTTGCGGAGCTTCTGTCGGGGAACCTCATCCGCAACAGAAATGTCTCCGCAAATATTCTTCGTTCCCGGTTTTATATATGCCCTGTCTGCGGCAATATCATTCATTCCATGGGAGAGGCGGTGATTTCCTGTCATGGTGTGCAGCTGCTTCCCGCCATTCCGGAACAGAGTGATGAACATCACAAGATCTTCATTGAACGATCGGAAGATGAATACTATGTCCGGATCGAACACGAGATGACCAAGAGCCACTATATCTCTTTGATCGCGGCGCTTTCCCCCGACCGCATCGACATGGTAAAGCTGTATCCGGAAGGCAGTGCGGAAGCGAGGTTCAAACTTCGAAATGTGAAGCGAATCTGTTTTTACTGCAACAAAGACGGCCTCTTTTCCATAGAGGTGATAAAAGGAATCGATGACAGAGAGAGCGCATACGACGATACGGAAGAAAGAAGAGAACTGGAACAGGCTGCCGCAAAACTGTTCGGCTGATGAGAAAAAGAAAACCCGCTCCGATGGGGAACGGATCTTTTTGAACCTCAATAAGTACTGTGTTCAGTTTTTTGCGGCGGTGAGCTTTTCAAGCAGTGCCGCGAACTGTTCCTGAAAGTGCTGCTCTTCTTCCTTCAGGGTTTTCTGATAAGCCAGGACGTCTTCTTCGCTGAGTTCTTCGGCGCCTTTGAAGTGCAGGGCAGCTTTTGCTTTTTCGGTTTTGATCACCGCCTGGATATAGGACTTCCCGAGGCAGAGAAGCGGAAAGGCGATTTCCTTTTTCAACAGCCCGCTGGTAATAATTCCCCAGGTGTCGTAGATCGTATCATTTGCGATCGGACCGATGATCACATCCGCAATGATCTGATCTGGCTGAAAGGAACGATTGGAGAAAATGTAATCAAACCATTCTTCATCTCTGGCAAACTCCCTGACGTTCAGATCGTGAAGATCAAGCTCATAGGAATTCAGAAATGTCCTGCGGCCTTTCTGTGTTCTTGCCCATCTGCGGCAGAACTCCTTATTGGGAGATAGATAAAATCCCTGTCCGAAGTCAGCGTTCTTTCTTCCGTGTTTCAGATCGGGAGACTCGATGATTTCAAATCCGGTGTGAAAGAGGGGAAGGGTATTCATCAGACAATCCCCTGCAGCCACAGCTGAAGATCCGATTCCGGGATATCGCCGCCGACCCGTTTTCCTTCCTCTGCGATGACGTCACTGCCGACGAAGGAGCGAATGCGGTCTGCGGTTTTTCCCATTCCGCTGCCGTCGTCTGGGGAAAAATTGACGACCAGTGCTTTATTCATATTCTTCTACTCCGTTTCTTTTGTTTCTTAATACGATATGGCGGATTTCCCGGCACATGCATTCACTGCCGACGATGAATTATCTTCCGCCTTCCACAAACTGAACGGAAACGCCTGCAGGATCCTTGATGAAGAAGAACTTCACCACCGGGGCAGGGGATTCCATTGCGCTCGCTTCATAGCCAAGATCAATCAGATGATCGCGGAGCTTCTCCGCATCTTCAGTGTGAAATCCGATGGTGAGAAACGGATTTCCGGTATGATCCGCATCATGGTTCTGTATGACTTCGATACAGGTTTCACCGGGCTGATTTGACAAAAAAACGATATGAAGATCTCCTCTGTCAATCCGGCGTTCAATCGTTAAGCCGACGATGTTGTGATAAAACTGAATTTCTTCTTCAAACCTGCGGGTGCGTATTGTGACCTGATCCATTTTCATAAGAGACGGCTCCTTTTTTTTAGAATATCATCCGCGTGCTGAAATAATGAGAACAATGCTCAGGATATGCATTCATGTCTTATGAATTGTAAAATATTAAATTGATCAAGTTGTTAATCGCTGGTTTTCTTCTTTTTGGTCTCTTTTGCAGATCTCAAATACTCGTCGTAGATGTCAGATAATGCGAACAAAGATGGTGAAATCATATAGTTCCATTCACCAT
>JAFWCM010000273.1 GCA_017536885.1 Solobacterium sp. | reverse complement strand
TTCGAGAACCCATACATTGCCCGATACCGTCTCTTCATTCAGAGCCGGCAGGGAAATCGTCTGAAGTTCCTTTCCCTTTGCCCCAAGGAGGGTATAGCTTCCTTCCTCTTCATAGGCAAGAACATAGGATGTGCCGGGTTCAAGTTCTTCCGCAGCAACGTAGTTCAGCGGTGAATTCCCTGCTTCCTCAAGGGCTTCCGATTCTCCTTCGGAACCGGATTCTTCCTTTTCTTCTGTTTCCGGTTCTTCATTGACCGCTTCCGGGTCTTCTTCGGAAGACGGTTCCGGATCGGCTTCCTCAGCCGTTTCCGGTTTCTCTTCATCAACAGATTCCGAAGTTTCTTTTTCAGCCGCCGGCGGTTCTTCTTCGCCAACCGTTTCCGGAATTTCTTCCGGTAGATTCTCCTCCGCTGCGGCTTCCGGAGGCGCTTCCGTATCCCCTTCTTCTTCCAGCGCACGGACGTTCATTCCGCTGCTGAAAACAAGGGACAGCAGAAGGAACAGTTTCAATATTCCATAATATTTATTTTTCATGCCTACAGTTTACACACATCCCCCGGAAAAGTCACTTTCTGTCTTATTATTTTTAACGCTTATGCATGTATTCGGAAAGCGGCGGTCCGCACCATTGAAAAACCGAATGACTCCGGTTTGATCGGATTCATTCGGTCACTGTTTTTCCTAAACGCCGCGGTAGTAGTTGATGAGACACCCGCTGGCAAGGATTTCCTTTTCATCCTTTTCAAGGCTGCCGAGTTCCGCCTTCAGCGGCAGGACCTCATTGTTTCGGATCACCCAGGCTTCAACCGGCTGATCTTCCAGCAAAGAGGTGCGGATGTGTTTCAGAAACACCCAGTCGCCGTTTTCCAGCTTGTCCGCTTCCTCGGTGAGGAAAGGAAGGATACCCCAGTTGATAAGGTTGCTGCGATAGCGCTTGGTCGCATATTCCTTTGCGAAGTTGGCAGCTCCGCCCAGTACCCTCTGACAGGAGGCCGCCTGTTCTCTCGCACTGCCGTCCCCCGGCTTTCTTGCATAGATCGAAGAGCCGATGTTGGTTTTCGAAAGATCGACGGCGATGCCCTGTTTTTGCAGAAGATCCGCAATGTGTTTTGCCTCTTCGGGAACAGTTCCGTTAAGACGCTGTTCCTCCATGGCTTTGACCGCCTTGGCATTGCCCACATAGGAAGGATCCTTGCGGGAGAGGGTAAACTCGGCAAGCCGCAGCGGATTGGAGCGGAAGCTTGAGGTTTCTCCGCTTGGAATCAGCTCATCGGTGGTGGTCACCGGATCATCGATATGACAGACGTTTTTCAAAAGCACATCTTCGGAGAGCACCGGCTGAGATGGCCAGTCGCGGATGTTCGGGCCAAAGCGCAGTTCGGTTTCCGGTTCGGGATGTCCCCAGCCGTTATAGACGCGCTTTGCGTAGATACTGCCGTCAAACACCGCCGGAGTGATTTCGGGCTTGGCACTGACGACTTCATCCGCCGCGGTGAGAATGCCCTGGTTCTTAGCGGTAGCGGCGATGGAGCGAGCGTCCATCAGCGCAACCGCGGAGATCTGCCCTTCCGTGGGCTTGGAGCCTTCCCGGTTCGGGAAGTTTCTGGTGCTGTGGCGGATTGAGAACTCGTTGTTTGCCGGGGTATCGCCGGCTCCGAAGCAGGGGCCGCAGAACGCTTCACGGATGATCGCACCGCTGCTGACAAGGTCGCTGACCGCACCGTTGTTTACGAGAGCTTTATAGACCGGCATGCTGTCGGGATAAACAGAGAGGCGGAACTCCCCGTTGCCGCAGTCATTGTCTTTGAGGATATCCGCTGCGGCGATGATGTTTTCATAGATCCCGCCGGAACAGCCGGCGATGACGCCTTGATCGATATGGACATTTCCGTCTTTATCCACCTTGGAGACAAGGTCCATCTTCACCTTGCCGGAAAGCTGGCTGTTGGAGCGCTCTTCTGCCTCCTTCAGATAACGGATCGGGTCCTTCTTCAGCTCCTTGATCGGCAGGGCATAGCTAGGATGCATGGGCAGAGCGATCATGCATTCGATCTCCGAGAGGTTCAGCTCGATGCAGGCATCGTAATATGCCCCGTCTGCCGGTTCGAGAATCCGAAAATCCTCTTCCCGCATATGGCTCAGGTAGTAATCATGCGTTGTTTCATCGGTCTGCCAGACAGAAGACCAGCAGGTGGTTTCCGTGGTCATGACATCGATGCCGTTGCGCTCATCCTGGGAGAGAGAGGCAATACCGGGGCCGGCAAATTCCATCACCCGGTTTTTCACAAAGCCGTTTTCATAGGTAGCCGCAACCAGTGCCAGGGCGACGTCCTGGGGGCCTACCCCGGGCCTGAGGCTTCCGGTCACATAGACCAGCACCACTTCCGGCCGCTTCATATCATAGGTGCGCTTCACCAATTGCTTGGCCAGTTCTCCGCCGCCTTCGCCGACGCCCATGGTTCCCAGGGCGCCGTATCTTGTATGAGAGTCACTGCCGAGAATCATCTTTCCGCAGCCGCTCATCATCTCGCGGTTGTAGCTGTGGATGACGGCAAGACAGGGCGGCACATAGATGCCGCCGTATTTGTGCGCGGCGCTCAGGGCAAACTGATGGTCATCCTCATTGATCGTTCCCCCGACCGCACACAGGGTGTTGTGGCAGTTGGTCAGAACATACGGCATCGGAAACTCCGTCATTCCGCTTGCCCGCGCGGTCTGAATGATGCCGACATAGGTAATGTCATGGCTCGTCAAAGAATCGAAGGTGATGTGCAGTACATCGGGATCGCTGTGATTGTCATGGCGGTCGAGGATCTGCCAGGCAATCGTTTTCTTCCTGCCCTCCTCCTTGGAGGTGCCGCCGATGAATTCGGCAATGGATCCGTTCCAGTAGAACACGCCCTTATCTCTCAGTTTCATTTGCAGTTCTCCTTGCTTTCCTGTCCATTGTAAAGTTTCAGGGACGAAAAGCAAAGTTTTTCATTTTGTCATATAATGGGTATTCGTAAAAAGGAACAAGGTGAATTATGGCACGTATTTATCCTGATGTGGCGCAGCTTGCGCCGGAAGATATGAAACTGTTATGCGATACCTTTCGTCGCAATAACGAAATTGATGTGGAGACCAGCGAGCGTCTCGGCGTCAAGCGGGGCCTCAGAAACCCCGACGGCACCGGAGTTCTGGCCGGTCTTACCAACATCTGTGATGTCATCGGCTATGAGAAAGCGGAAGACGGAACGATTATCCCGATTGACGGAAAGCTCGTGTACCGGGGTATCGACCTGCAGAAAATCGTTGAGGAAGCGATAACCAAGGACCGGTTTCTCTTTGAAGAGGTCTGCTGGCTGCTTCTGTTCGGCGATCTGCCCAACCGCAATGATCTGCGCCGTTTCGTGGAAATCATCGAAGCGCACCGGGAGCTTCCCGAAGGGTTTGCGGAGAAGATGATCATGGACGCCCCGAGCCCCAACATCATGAACAAGATTGCCCGCTCGGTGCTGGCCATGTACAGCTATGACGAAAATGCGGAGGACACCAGTCTTGAAAACATCATCCGCCAGTCGGTCAACCTCGTGGCGGAAATGCCCACGATGATGATCTACGCCTATGCGACGAAGCTTCATGCCTATGACCGCAGATCCCTCTTCTTCCATTATCCGGTCAAGGGTCTCTCCACGGCTGAGCACATTCTCTCCATCTATCGCCCCGATCAGACCTTCACCCATGAAGAGGCAAAGCTTCTCGATCTCTGCATGGTGGTTCATGCGGACCACGGCGGCGGAAACTGCTCGACGTTTACCGACCGCGTTCTCTCCTCCTCCGGCACCGATACCTACAGTGCGATCGCCGCGGCGGTAAGCTGTCTCAAAGGTCCCAAGCACGGCGGCGCCAACCTGCAGGTCATGAACCAGCTTGACTTCCTGCTCGACAACATCTATGACCCGGATGACACCGATGCGGTTCTCGCTCTTCTGGAAAAAATTCTCCGCAAGGAGGCATTTGACAAATCGGGTCTTATCTACGGGATCGGACACGCAGTCTATACGATCTCCGACCCGCGGGCTCAGATCTTAAAGAAGAACTCCTATGAGCTCGCCCGCAAGAAGGGCTTTGAGCGGGAGTGGAAGATGCTTGTGAATGTCGAGAACCTCGCCCCCAAGGCGTTTGAAAACGTCAAGGGCGTCACCAAGAAGGTCTGTGCGAATATGGACCTGTATTCCGGTCTGATCTACCGGATGCTGGGAATTGCCAGGGATCTCTATACGCCGCTGTTTGCGATTGCCCGCTGCCCGGGCTGGTGCGCGCATAGGATGGAAGAGATGGAGTTTGCCAACCGGCTGATCCGCCCTGCCTACAAATACGTCGGCAGTTCTCAGGAATATGTGTCTCTTGAAGACAGGATCTGATTGCTATTCAGAGATCTTATGCATTAAAATAGGTTTGCGTTGAACGGATGCGAAGGTATGAACCAGAGGTTTTCCAAGCGAGACAGAAGCGGTGAGAGCTGTCAGAACCCCTCATGCTGTGGAATCCGGGAGCTTCTTCCCGCACAGGGAAGCGGAGAAAACCGTTATCCCATGAGGTGATCCGGCAGAATACCGGATAAACCGGGTGGTACCGCGCAGATTATGCGTCCCGATCTGGGGCGCTTTTTTATATATCGTTAAGGAGAAAAACTCATGAAAAGAATGTTAAGCGGAATCAAGCCCACAGGGCAGCTTCATCTCGGCAACTACATCGGTGCGTTAAGCAAATTCGTTTCCTATCAGGATGAATATGAGATGATTGCATTTATCGCCAATCTTCACTGCATCACCGTCCCTCAGGATCCTGCCGAACTGCAGAAGAACCTGCGGGACTGCGTAGCACTGTATCTTGCCTGCGGGCTCGATCCGAAGAAAGCGACGATCTTCCTTCAGACCGACGTTAAGGAACACGCCCAGCTCGGCTATATCATGTGCTGCCACACCTATATGGGCGAACTCAACCGCATGACCCAGTTCAAGGACAAGCAGGCCAAGGGCGAAAAGAACCTCTCCGGCGGTCTCTACACCTACCCCGCCCTGATGGCGGCAGACATCCTGATCTACGATCCCGACTATGTGCCGGTCGGCGAAGATCAGAAACAGCATGTCGAACTGACCAGAGACGTCGCGATCCGCATGAACAACCGGTATGGCGAACTGTTTAAGATTCCCGAACCCCTGGTGCCGAAAGTCGGTGCCCGCATCATGTCCCTTTCCGATCCGGATAAGAAGATGTCCAAGTCCGATGCGACCAACAAGGGATGCATTTATCTCCTGGATGATCTGAAAACCGCAAGAAAGAAGGTCATGGGCGCTAAGACCGATTCCCTGGGCATCGTGAAATTCGACCCGGAAAACCAGCCGGGCGTGAGCAACCTTATGCAGATACTGTCGAGTCTTTCCGGAAACCGCCCGATGGCAGACATCGAAGCGGAGTTTGCCGGCAAGGGGTACGGCGACTTCAAGCGTGCGGTCGCCGATGCGGTATGCAGTGAACTTGAATCCATCCAGGCAAGATACAACGACATCATCGCCTCCGGCATGATCGAGACCGTGCTTGCCGAAGGCGCCGAAAAAGCAAGATCCCTGGCGGCACCGAAACTCGAAAAGGTGCAGAAGGCGATCGGCATGGAAATCGTCACAAAGTAACCGGAATCCCGCCCCGTGCGGGATTTTTCTGTCGGAAAACCCGGGAGAAGTAATGAAATAACTTTCAGAAAATATTTAGTGCATGTACAGAAAAATGGTTTTATAATTTTCAACGGAAAGAAAAGAGGTTAAACCATGAGTGATTATGTAGATCGAGTCATTGCCGCAACAAAGGAGAAGAATGCGAATGAACCAGAATTCCTTCAGACGGTCGAAGAAGTTCTGACAAGCCTGAGGCCGGTCATCGAAAAGCATCCGGAATACGAACAGGCTGCCATTCTCGAACGGATGGTAGAACCGGAGCGTGTCGTCGAGTTCCGCGTCGTATGGGTCGATGATAACGGCAAGACGCAGGTCAACCGCGGTTACCGCGTACAGTTCAACGGCGCGATCGGCCCGTACAAGGGAGGTCTCCGCTTCCACAGAACCGTTACCCTGGGAATGCTGAAATTCCTCGGCTTCGAACAGACCTTCAAGAACAGCCTTACCACCCTGCCGATCGGCGGCGGAAAAGGCGGTTCGGATTTTGATCCTCATGGCAAGAGCGATGCGGAAGTCATGCGTTTCTGCCAGGCCTTCATGACAGAGCTGCAGCGCCACATCGGTCCCGATACCGACGTGCCCGCCGGTGATATCGGCGTCGGCGGAAGAGAGATCGGCTATCTGTTCGGACAGTACAGAAGAATCCGCGACAGCTTCCAGAACGGCGTTCTGACCGGCAAGGGTCTCTCCTACGGCGGCAGCCTGATCCGCCCGGAAGCGACCGGCTTCGGCGGCATCTACTATGCCCAGCAGGTCTTCGAACACGAACACGATACGATCAAGGGCAAGACCTTTGTATTATCCGGCTACGGAAACGTCACCTGGGGTGCCGCAACCAAGATCACCGAACTCGGCGGCAAGGTTGTGACGATCAGCGGCCACAACGGCTATGTGTATGATCCGGCCGGAATCAACACCCCCGAAAAGCTCAACTATCTGCTTGAGATCCGCGCCAGCCGCAATGCCAACGTCAAGATGTATGCGGACAAGTTCGGCTGCGAATTCCATGAAGGAGAAAAGCCCTGGGCGATCAAGGGTGATGTCTACATCCCCTGCGCCACCCAGAACGAAGTCGGCATCGAAGAAGCGAAGATGATCGCTGCCAGCGGTGCGAAGTACTACTTCGAGCTCTCCAACATGCCTACCAGCAACGAGGCGGTTGCCTACCTGATGGAAAAGGGCATCATCGTTGCCCCGGCAAAGGCAGTCAATGCGGGCGGTGTTGCCGTCTCCGCGCTTGAAATGTCCCAGAACAGCATGCGCTATGGCTGGAGCAGAGAAGAAGTCGATGCCAAGCTCTACAGCATCATGAAGTCCATTCATGACAATTCCGCTAAGGCAGCGGAAGAAAACGGCCTTGGATACAACCTCGTAGCCGGTGCGAATATCGCCGGATTCATGAAGGTTGCCCAGGCAATGCTCGCTCAGGGACTGTTCTGATCTTGATGATTTCCCTCCGATCGGGAACCGCACTGCGGTTCCCTTTTCTATCTTCTCTCAGGGCATAAAAAAACGGCGGAACACGTTTTTTCCGTCGTTTTGTCTCTTTCGATTATGCCTCGTCCTTGTAGCTGCTGAGGAACTGCCTGGTACGGGCAGAACGGGGATGATAGAACACCTCCTCCGAGGTCCCCTCCTCTTCGATATGGCCGTTGTCCATGAAGATGATGTAGTCACTGACATCTCTTGCGAATTCCATCTCATGGGTCACGATGATCATCGTGGTATCCTGCTTTGCCAGTTCCCGGATGACCCGGAGTACTTCGCCGGTCAGTTCGGGATCAAGCGCCGAAGTCGGCTCATCAAAGCAGAGAATATCGGGCGAAAGCGCCAGGGCTCTTGCAATCGCCACCCGCTGTTTCTGACCGCCGGAGAGCTGATGGGGATAATTGTCCATCCGGTTTTCCAGCCCCATATCCGCAAGCAGGCGTTTGGCGTTTTCCTCAATCGCCTTTTGATCGCCATAGGTTCCCAAAAGCTTTGGAGCAAGCATCACGTTTTCGATTGCCGTATACTGGGGAAACAGGTTGAAGTCCTGAAAGACCAGTCCGAAATGCATGCGCTTGGCCCGGACCTCAGCCTCGGAGAACTTCTGCTGTTCTCTGCCGTTGAATAACTCTTCGCCATTGAGCCGGATGATTCCTTCATCCGGTGTTTCAAGAAAGTTGAGACATCTGAGAAGCGTTGTTTTGCCGGAGCCGGAAGAGCCGATGATGGAAAGCACGGTCTTCTGTTCCATATGGAAAGAGATATCCTGCAGAACTTCGGTTTCCCCGAAGCTTTTTCTGATATGTTCCGTATCAAGAAATGCCATAGGTTTTCCTCTTTCCTTATCTGAAGTAATCCAGTTTCTTCTCAAGGGCACTGAACGCCATAGTCAACAGACCCGAGAAGATCAGATAGAACGCACCGGTGTAGAACAGGGGCCAGATGATGCCGGCAGATTTGATAAACGACTGCCCGTTCCAGATAATCTCATAGACCGCGATCACCCGCGCCAGTGAGGTATCCTTGACCAATGTGATGATTTCGTTGGACATCGGCGGAACAATACGCTTGATCACCTGCAGAAAAATGATTCTCGTAAAGATCTGATTCTTCGTTAAGCCCAGAACATAGCCCGCTTCATACTGGCCGAAAGGAATAGACTGAATGCCGCCGCGGTAGATCTCTGCAAAATAACAGCTGTAATTGATGACAAACGCTGCCAGAGCTGCCGCAAAACGGCCGCCGTCTCCGCTTCCCCAGATATTGTTGTGAAAGATATATCCCGGTCCGTAATACATCACCAGCAGCTGCAGAAGCAGCGGGGTACCGCGGATCCACCAGATCAGAAACCGAACCGGCGCCGAGATGAGCTTTCGCTTGCTCATCTCCATCAGCGCAAGCAGTAATCCCAGCGGCAGTGCAAAAACCAGCGTCAGGGAAAACAGCTTCAGGGTTCCGAGAAATCCTTTCAGCAGTGAAAGTGTTACTGTAACAAACATTCAGTCTCTCTTTTCTGTTTACTGCTTGATCAGAGCATCCTGAACGCCATACTGCTTCGCTGTCGCCTCCAGCGTTCCGTCCGTGCTCCATTTCTTGAGCAGATCGTTGATATAAGGCGCAAGATCACTGTTTTTGCGGCAGCCGATGCCGTATTCTTCTTTCGAAAGCTCTGCGGTGTGGGTGAGATCCGGATAGGATGTACCTTCCCCGATCATCGCACCGGCCATCAGAAGGTCAATGATGGACGCATCGGAGGTACCGGCCTTGATTTCCATCAGGGTATCCGACTGTGAGGTCAAAGATGTGTAGTTGAATCCCTTGTCGACAGCGACCGCTTCACCGGACGAACCCGCTTCTACCGCAAACTTCAGTCCGGAGAGCGAATCTTCCGTGGCATACTTCGCCGCATCATCGGATTTTACGACAACGACCTGAGCGTTGTTGAGATACGGATTGGTGCAGCTCATGGAAAGCTTGACCTCATCGGTCAGTGTCATGCCGTTCCATACGACGTCAATGGACTTATTGTTGAGTTCGAGGATCTTGTTGTCCCAGTCAATCTCCACAAACTCTGCCTGCACGCCGAGAGCCTCGGCTGTCTTCTTGGCAAGATCTGCGTCAAAGCCGATCCAGGCACCGCTGTCATCCTTGTAGTCCATCGGTGCGAAATCGGTAATGCCAACAATCAGCTTGCCCTTTTTCTTGATGTAATCGACATCGCTCTCCGCTTTGGAAGAGCCGCATGCCGCAAGCGCAGCCGTCATTGCGGTGCACATCACTGCAGTAAGTAATTTCTTCATTTTCTTTCCTCCCGAAAACATCGGGTCATTCCCCGACTTTGTAACTTTACCACAGGCAGAAACTTTGATGAACAGCATACACTGAAAAAGATTGGGTTTTTCAGCAAAATTCCAATCTTTTTCATGTTATTTACATTTTTTTCAAAACAATTCAGAGAAGTTCTCACTTACTGCAGGCCTTTCTCCAGGCGATGAAATTTTCTGCCGCACTTCCGCTGCGGGAAAAGGGACTTCGGAAAGAAAACAAAAGTCTGTCACCGGCAATGATTGTCCATGGACAGACTCTTTTGCAGGCTGGGGTGGCGGGATTCGAACCCACGCATGAGGGAGTCAAAGTCCCCTGCCTTACCGCTTGGCTACACCCCAAGAAATGCAAGCATTATTTTAATACAAGTACAGGGATTTTTGCACACTCAGATTAATTCGAAATGTTTCATGGCATGAAAAATGCCGTCTTCTTCGATGTCTTTTGTAATATAATCCGCGGCTTCCTTGACGGATGGTTCGGCATTTCCCATTGCAACACCGATTCCGCTGGCCTTCATCATCGACAGATCATTCTCCGAGTCCCCGAAACCATAGGAGTCCTTCGAATCCTTTCCGAGCACTTCCATCATCTCGAGGATCCCGCTGCCCTTGGTGATGCCTTTTACGGTCAGTTCACTGCCGTAATCATTGCGGTCGGGATTCAGAAGCGAAACCACTTCCAGTCCTTCGGGAATTCTCGCAAGAACTTCATGTACCGGTGTTTCGCGGGTGAAAAAGATATCCATCTTGATTGCCGGTTCTCTGGGAAAGGTATCCAGTAACCTGCGTTCTCCCAGGCTCTTGAACACATTCTCACGGTTCTTGAAAATCCGGACCAGACGCTCATAGCCGTACCGGTTCATATAGCTGCCGGGGAGGCACTGCAGAAACATGCCGATCTTATATTCCTCCGACAGTGCGATCACGTCTTCGATATCCTCTCTGGCAAGGGTATGATGAAAAACCTGTTTCTGATGAAAGACTCCGTTGGCTCCCGAGCTTGCGACCACGCCGTCAAAGAGATCCGGATCATAGTATTCCTTCAGTCCCTCAGCACTTCTTCCGCTGCAGAGAAACAGAAGATGTCCGTTCTCCTTTGCCGTTTTCAGCGCCGTCAGGGCACTTTCGGGAATGGAGAACGTGCGGTGAGACAGAAGGGTGTTGTCGATATCGAAAAATAGTACGCTCATAATGATGTCACAGTACCTGCTGTTGTTTCTTTTGTCAAATCTTATGCATGACAAAAGCGGGTTTCCCCGCTTTGCTTAAAGATCCTTGCATTCGGAGATCTTGCGCTTGACGCCGTTGAGAATCACATATCCCGTCTCGAGTTCGTCATGCACAATATATCTCGGTCCGTAGTCTGCTTTCTGCTTTGCGGTCAGCTGCGGATGCCGGTGTCCGTCTCTTCCTTCACATGTTACGTCCTTTTCGGGCGGAATCACATGACCGTCGGCCGCAATGGTTTTTCTCTTTTTTCTGGTCTGTCCCAGTACCGAGACAAAAGCAGAGATCACGATAATCCAGACCAGTACGGAAAGGACGGAAAACGCTACCTGACCCATATTACTTCGTAGCTTCGATGATGCCTTCCGCCAGCCCGGCAATCGACTGAATCTCGGAAGGAATAATGATCTTCGTAGCCTGGCCGTCTGCGGCTTTCTGGAATGCCTCGAGGCTCTTGAGCCGTACGACGGTATCGTCGGCTCCGGCTTCTTTCAGCATCTTCAGACCGTCGGCAGTAGCCTGATGAACCTGACGGATCGCCTCCGCCTGACCTTCCGCTTCCCGGATTCTCTTTTCCCGCTCTGCTTCGGCGGCGAGAATGGTAGCCTGCTTGGCGGCTTCGGCATTGAGGACAGCGGATTCCTTGCGGCCTTCCGCTTCCAGAATCATGGACTGTTTCTGACCTTCGGCAGTGAGAATCGCAGCCCGCTTTTCACGCTCTGCCTTCATCTGCTTTTCCATGGATTCCCGGATCGCTGCCGGCGGCTGGATGTTCTTGAGTTCGACACGGGTGACCTTGATTCCCCAGGGGTCGGTTGCGGCATCGATCGTCGCAAGCATCCTGGAGTTGATCGCCTCACGGCTGGTGAGGGTGGCGTCGAGTTCCATGTCACCGATGATGTTTCTGAGGGTTGTAGCGGTGAGATTCTCCATCGCCATGATCGGGTTCTCCACGCCATAGGCGTACAGTTTCGGATCAAAAATAAGAAAGTAGACAACCGAGTCGATCATCATTGTGACATTGTCCTTCGTGATCACCGGCTGAGGAGCGAAGTCCGCAACCTGTTCCTTGAGAAGAACGCGTCTTGCGACCCGGTCTGCCAGCGGAATCATAAAATGAATGCCCGGCTGCCAGGTTGCGTTGTAACGGCCAAACCGTTCGATGACAAAGGCGCTTCCCTGAGGAACAATCCTCAGGCAGAAGACGAGAATCAGTATGATGATAATAGCGGCAATCAGAATAGTAAGAAATTCAGGCATAAGATACCTCCTTTTTATTCCCTTTGAAATTATAGCATTATCCCGGCTTATTGGATGTCTGGGGACTCGGTAAGATTCACCAGCCATTCTTCTCTTCGCACCAGACGGAAGGCAAAGATCAGCTTGATGATTTCTGTCAGCTCGCCGATCAGGTAAGGCCAGAGATACGGCAGGTTTGTGAAATAGGTGGTGAATGCGACAGCCGGGATTGCGAAGGCCCACATGAAGCCGCTGTCCATAATCAGGGTATGGCGCATGTCTCCCCCTGCCCGCAGGGTGAAATAGCACTGCGCTCCGCCCATGTATATCCAGAAGAGCAAGGCTTCCACACTGAGCACATCCAGTGCCACTTTCTGTGCCCCGGCGGATACGCCGCTGTAAAGAATCGGAACAAGGCTTTTTGACAGCCAGATGAAAATCCCGAAAATCACTGCCAGTGCCATCGAGAAGCCAAGCAGGCGGTAGGCATTTTCTCTTGCCTCTTCCTTGTTTCCCGCTCCCAGCGGCGTAGAGATAAACACGGTTGCGGCGGCTGCCATGCCGCTGAAGAGCATGAAGAAGAGATCGCTGATCGAAGAGGCAATGGAATACCCGCTCATCACATCGCTGCCCCGCTCGCAGTACAGTTTGAAGAGCATCGCCATACCGCCTGCCCACAGCGTTTCATTCAGCATTAACGGAGCTGCTTTGGAAAGCACCCGCATTCCGAGGTCACGCGGGATTCTGAAGAGATCGGCGGGACTGGTCTTAAAGGCATAGTTTCCCCGTTTGAGAAAGTACAGGGAAGCGCAGAGTTCGATGAGCCGGGCCGAAAGGGTTGCGATCGCCGCCCCGCGCAGCTCCAGCCGCGGCAGGCCGAAGGCACCGAAGATCAGGCAGTAGTTGAGAAAGGTGTTGGTAAGAATTGAGATCACGGAACAGCGCAGCGGGATTCTCGTCTCCCCGATTGAGCGCATCGAAGTATAAACGGACATCATGACGGCAGTGGGAAGAAATGACCAGGCAGCGATGGAGAGATAGCTGATGCCGTCAAGGATGATCCTGGGATCCTGGGTGAAAAAGGAAAGGATCGAAGAAGGAAACAGAAGCGCCGCAGAGGAAAACAGGCTGATGATCAGAAAGTTGAACAGAAGCATCGTGCGGAAGCTTTCCTTCATGTGCTCTTCTTCGTCTGCCCCGCGGTACTGCGCGATGAACACCCCGCCGGCACTGGAAAGTCCCATGGCGGCATAGCTTGCGATCATGTAATATTTGTTGACGGCCGCAACACTGCCGATTGCCGCATCCCCCAGTGTCCCCACCATCAGATTGTCCACGAGATTGACGGAATTTGCGATCAGCTGTTCCAGCATCATCGGCACCGCAACCGCAAGAACCCCGAGATAAAAGGATATGGTTCCTCTTTGTTTCTCCATACCCTGTATCGTACCTTCTGCTCTTTTGCCTCACAAGTCTTATATGTTCCAATGATAGACTGTGAGACAGTTTCACCGCGTCTTATTATGCGAAAAAGCATTGGTTTTGTCCGGAGTTGAAATCCTGCTGTTAATGCGGCCGGATATCCATTGAATATTGCGTATTCCTCACAATATAAGCATAAATAAGCACTTTACCGGTCCCCGGCCGCTGCCGGGAAAACAGAACACAGGTCCCATGCATGACAGAGCCGGGTTTCATCTGCGCTATAATAGAAGGGAAAGAAGGAATACCATGCCAGTAACACCGATTGAAATTGAACTCCACAACGGCATCCGCATTCCCTTATGCGGACTTGATACCATACATCTGACACCGGGCACCGCATACGGCGGCATCCTGGATGCTCTGGAACGGGGAATCCTGCATATTGAAACCGCAGCGGAATACGGCATCGAAACAGAGATTGCCAAAGCCATCGAGGACGCTGATCTTCCCCGCTCAAAACTTTTCATCACCGATGAGATCATTGGCCTTAAAACCGCAGAGGCAACCGAAAAATCCGCCGCGCGCTCGATGAAGAAACTCGGGATTGATTACATCGATCTGCTTCTGATGACCTGGAACGGCGGAAGTAAAGAAGATGATCCGAAAAACAAAGAGGTGCTCGCTGCCTGGAAGGGAATCGAAGCCATGTACAAGCGCGGCGATGCCCGGGCGATCGGAATCGCGGACTTTCTTCCCTGGCAGGTGGAATATCTCCTGCAGGAGATTGAAATCGCCCCGATGGTATCCCTGATCTGCATCTATCCCGGCCATCCCGACATCGATGTCCTCGAAACCTACAAGGAACACAGAATCCTGCCGATGGCCTATTTGCCCCGCAGTATTCAGAATGTCATCCAGTCGAAAGAGATCGGTATCCTTTCCAAAAAGCACGGATGCCGCAATGAGGATATCGTGCTGCAGTATCTTGTGCAGAAGGAATGCGTCATCACCACAATGCGCGGCGAGAACTATGAGATCAGACTGGTTCTCTCCCCCGAGGAAATGAGCTTCCTCGATCTCATGAAAGACTATTCTTCCTCTGCGAACCCCGAGACGGACAAGGACTGACCTGCCCGTCTTTTCTTAAGGATTAAGCACGGCATTGTCTTTTGCGGACATTTGTGTGGTCCGTTTATGGAACAAGGCAGGTATAATAAAATCAGAAGACAGAAATGAGGAGAAGAAAATGAAAATTGCACTGATTAATGAGAATTCCCAGGCCGCCAAGAACAGCATCATCGAAGCAGCTCTCTCTAAGGTTGCCAAAGACTACGGCTATGAGGTGGTCAACTACGGCATGTACTCCGCCGATGACAAGGCACAGCTGACCTATGTGCAGAACGGAATCCTGGCGGCGATCCTGCTTAACTCCGGTGCCTGCGATTTCGTGGTAACCGGCTGCGGTACCGGCGAAGGCGCCATGCTTGCTCTGAACTCCTTTCCGGGCGTCATCTGCGGTCATGTGGAAAACCCGCTGGATGCCTATACCTTTGCCCAGATCAACGACGGCAATGCAATCTCCATCCCCTTCGCACTCGGATTCGGCTGGGGCGGTGAGCTGAACCTCCAGTACATCTTTGAAAAGCTCTTCAGTGAGCCCTTCGGCGGCGGCTATCCGAAAGAACGCGTCGTTCCCGAGCAGAGAAACAAGAAGATCCTCGACGGCGTCCGCGAAAAGGCATTCCGCCCTCTGATCGATATCCTGGAAGATCTCGATCCCGCGCTGGTCAAAGGTGCTCTGGAAGGAGAACATTTTGACGAATACTTCTTCCGTGACTGCAAGGATCACGACATCAAGGAATTCGTAAAACGGATCAAGGAAACCAAAACCATCTGGTAATCCGTCCGATTCAGAAAAACTCTGAGACTTCTCAGGGTTTTTTTCACGGTTTCGCTGTTAGAATAGTGTCCATGAAGAGAAATCTCTATCAAAGGGCGATCGGAATCATCTTCCTTGTCGGAGGTATTTTTGCGGTGGCTGTCTATCCCGGCATTCAGTCCTCTTACGCAATCGATGCGGGGATCTTTATTCTCTGCGGACTCGTTCTCTTCTTCGCTTCGTTCTCAAAAGGCCCCTATGCGCGAAGGCCATCGGAGTTCGACAAGACCGCCGGGCGCAGAATTCTTCTTTTCACCCTGATGTATTTTGTCTACATCACGGTTTCCTTCTATATCCTCTACCAGGCAGAGGCACAGGGGATTGACGAAAGAAATGCACTGATCCACATCGCCATCGGCTATATTGCCGTCACCGGGGCCTATCTTATGCTTCTGTGGCAGCTGATCCGGGAGAGAAAGGCGAACAGGATTCAGGATCGGGCAATCGGGGAACTGCCTGCCTATGAAAACAGACGGCTGTTCTCAATGGTCACCGAAGCGGTGGAGGATTCTCCTTCCCTTCTGCTCAAGGGCGTGCTTCACGGCGAAGTACAGCCGGGCGACAAGGCATGGATCATCGATAAAGGCCGGGTGTATGAGACAACCGTGGAAAAGGCGGAAACCGCTGATCGGCAAAGCATCCTTTCCGTCAACGGAACCCATAAGCCGAGCGGCCGCTTCCCCGTCATCACAAGCATGATCCCCTACCGCAATACCGGCTGGGAAACACCGGTCACCAATCCCGAGCTCTTCTCTCTGATCGAAGGCGCCAATGATCATCCCATGAGCGGGGAATACCTCTCCCATCTGATCTACGCCGCTGCCCACAGCAGGTATCTGGTCCGGGTCAGCGAAGCGGAGAAGCAGGTCTCTTTCCTTCAGAAGCTGAACAAATGGCTCTTCGGATACCATGGGGGATACATCCCCGAAACCGTCCTGTTAAAGGATGAAAACATCCTCACCTGCTCGTGCTATACCGACTGGAATGCATTTGAAAAGGGACCCGGAAACAAATCGGACAAAGCCCGCACAGGCAATAAGGCACTGATCCTGACATTTCAGCAGCTGGCAGATGCGGCTATGAAGAACCACTGTCCCATTGTGATCAACCCCTTCGGACCTTCTCCCTTCCGCCTCAGCCGAGAGCTGCTTACGGAACTGCTGAACAACGAGGTCTATCAGAAGGAATTCGCAAAGAAAAAATAAACGGTAATCAAAACAGACTTCCGCATCAGGAAGTCTGCTTTTTCATCAGAAGTTTATATTGATGGTCGAGGAACAGCAAGTGATAGGACATCGCGGTTTTGGCTTCGGAGGCCTTCTGGTTCCGGATTCCTTCAAGCACGTTATAGTAGTTTCTCACACCGTACAGGAAGTCCTTGGGAGAGAGGGTTGCCGCAAAATAGCGGATTCCCCGGGTCATCAGCGGTGTTAACCGCTCCATGACGATATTGTGGCTGGCCTCGGCGACAATCCGGTAGAATTCACATTCCTCATCGAGGCATTCCACGCCCATATCGACTTTCTGAGCCATAATCCGCAGTACATTCTCCATGCGGCGAAGATCATCCTCGGTACGCCGTTCCGCAGCCATGGCGGCGGTTTCCGGCTCCATCATCTCGAGGATATCCAGGATATCCTTGGTGAGCTTGTCATGGTCGGGAAACAGCTCAAATCCGAACGGATCATCCGGAACGCCGTACTTATCGGAAATGTACGTTCCGCTTCCCTGACGGATCGTTACGATGTTGTGAGACTGCAGAATACGCACCGCTTCACGCAGGGTGTTTCTGCCGACTCCGAGCATCTCCGTCAGCTCCTTTTCGGTCGGAAGCTTCTGTCCCGGCTCATAGCCGTTTCGCTGAATCATCTGTTTGATTTCTTCTGCGGTGGATTCCGCCAATGTTCTTTTCTTAGCCATACAGGTATCCCATGTCTGATGTTTTCATTTTACATAATTTTCATCAATTTATAGGATGATTCTATCAGTTTACAGGCCGGTTTGCGGCATAAAACCATGCTTTTCGTGAAACTCAGCCTATCTATTTTCATGAAAGGATGCGCGAAAACGATTCCAAACATCCCATGTCAGATAGGGTCGAAATACACTGAAAGCGCATAACTATCGCATGCCGCGAATCTTCGCGGAATGAACTGCGGAAATGAAAAAGGATCATTTCACAAATGACCCTCAATTTCACCTTTTTCCGGATTTTTCAGCCGTGCTGTACGCGTTCCTGCGCCTGTTCCACGCCTTTTTCATCGCCGATCTCCCGGTAGACCTGGGAAATCAGTTCAAACAGCAGAATCACATCTTCGGAAGGAGCGTTGAATTCCTCTTTCTGCATATAGAAATCCGCCATGCGCTTCGCTTCGTCTTTCTGATTTCTTGCCAGCAGGCAGATGATGCGGACTACATCCGGATAGACCTCTTCCGCATTCTCCTTCTTCCACGCATCAATATACGCGTCACACTCCGCAAAGCGGCCGAGTGAATTCAGGCTTTCGGCGACGCCCTGCTTGGCGCTGAGATACTGATAACGCTCCTTTGAAGTATCAAAGGTATCCAGTATCCGCTGGTTAAATGCCAGACGCTCATCAAATCTTCCGGCGGTCACAAGACCTGTATCTATATCCGACAGAACATTGTTGAGATCATACTCCTTGTCATAGCTGCGGTCTACTTTATCTTCCGTAGGCCTGCGGTCAAGATGAAGTCCGGCAATGACCGAATCCACGACCGGCCAGATTTCCTCTGCCACTTTGACCCATACTTCCGCAGCTTCCGCATCCTTGTCTTCTTCTTGAAGCTCATATGCCCTGGCGATTAATCCGCTAAGTTCTGTCTGATGTATCGCACTTCGTTCGTGATCATCCATATCAGTATCTTTTTAACTCCTGTGCCATCTATTGTATGAAAGTTTTGTCTCAGTTTCAAATGGATTACATTAATGCCCGGATTATTATTGTTCCTTCGCTGTCTTTTCTGCGGTTCAAAAGCCCGGCTGACAGCTGCGTAAGGAATGCGGCCAGCCTGATCATTCCCCCGTTCTTCCCCGAAACATATTTCCGGTTTCTGCGTTTCGGGGCTGGTCATCTTCGGCTGATCATTTTTTCAAAGCGGATTCCCCCTGACAGCTCTCACCGCAGTTCCGGCAAGGTTCAGCCGGTGCTGTGCCGGTCATAAAACCGCTGTCAAAGGAAATGGAACCCTCCGTCATTCAGTTGTGAGGGAGGGTTCCATGGTACGGATGTTTCCTGTTGTCCCGGCCTTTTCAGGCGTGGAATTTACGGTTTTTCAGAGGGAGAGCGGAGGAGCTTTTCCTTCTCAGTTCTGTGCCTATTAAGCCGTATTTCTTCCCAGCATCAGCGCCGAGTATACCGCTAACAACAGAGACAGAATTGTACTGCTCGCCCAGCCGAATGCGTTGAAGTTATCGCTCGTATTCGGTACACGGCCGCCCTTCGAGTTGGTGATCGTGTAGCCCTTGTACATATCTCCGCTGACAGACATCGTGTATCCGCTGACCTGCTCTTCCGCTACGGTGTAGCTGATCATT
>JAFWCM010000272.1 GCA_017536885.1 Solobacterium sp. | reverse complement strand
TTGGGCGCCCCGTGTCCTTGTTTCGGGTAGGATACATTTCCGTTTCTTGGCTTTTGAATAGTTCTTCACCTCCGATACTTGTTCAAGTTTCACCAGTAGTTCGGTGTAAATATATGAGTGCGACTGCCTGTCGCACGAAAAGGACATGCAATGCACGCCCTTAGTCTGCCATTTCCTGCATCTTCTGAATATCTTCGAAGGCGGAGTACATCGGTTCGATATCCTTGTTGCGGATCTTGCGGTCGATGTAGTTCTTTGTGATCGCGATGACGGTGGAGCTGCAGGTGATGACGCCGATCAGGTTCGGAATGGCCATCAGGCCGTTGAACGTATCGGAGAGATCCCATGCCAGCGACAGGTTCATCGTTGCGCCTACCATGATGAAGCATACGAAGATCACCCGGAAGATGATGACACGTCTGGTTCCGAAGAGATACTCAAACGCTCTGGTTCCGTATTCACTCCAGCCAAGCGTGGTGCTGTAGGCAAACAGGAATACGGCGATTGCGATGAAGGCGGTTCCTGCCCTTCCGAAGACCGTTGAGAAGGCTTCGGAGACCAGTGCGGTGGAAAGCGAGGTGCTGATCATCGTGCCGGTTTCAAGATCGACAAGACCGGAGGAGAGAATCGTGAAAGCGGTCAAAGAACAGATGATGATCGTGTCCGCAAAGACCTCGAAGATTCCCCACATGCCCTGGGCAACCGGCTCCTTGACGTTGGATGCGGAGTGCACCATGACGGAGGAACCAAGACCTGCCTCGTTGGAGAAGACGCCGCGCTTCATGCCCCAGGTCAGAGCTTTCATGACGCCGTAGCCGACCACACCGCCGGCAGCGGAACGCATCGAGAAGGCACCTTTGAAGATGGAAGCGAGTACTGCCGGCATGACCCCGATGTTTTTGAAGATCACGATCAGGGCGCCGATCACATAGGCAACCGCCATAAACGGGACAAGGAGCTCCGTGACCCTTGCGATGCGCTTGATTCCGCCGATGATGACAAAGGCGGATAGAATCACGAGGATGATGCCGACAATCACGTTGGATACGCCGAAGGCGTTGTTCATATTGGCGGCGATCGTATTGACCTGGCTCATGTTTCCGATGCCGAAGGAAGCGATGACACAGAACAGGGCAAACGCGCTGGCCAGTACCATGCCGACTTTTTTCATGCCCTCTTTAGCGCCTAAGCCGTCTTTGAGATAGTACATGGCGCCGCCGCACCACTCGCCTTTTTCATTCTTGCGGCGGTAGAAGATACCGAGGACATTTTCGGAATAGTTGGTCATCATTCCGAAGAAGGAGACCAGCCACATCCAGAAGATTGCGCCCGGTCCGCCGGAGACAATCGCGGCCGACACGCCGGCGATATTGCCGGTGCCTACGGTTGCGGCAAGCGCCGTACAGAGGCTTTGAAACTGGGAGATCGCCTTGTCATCCCTGCCGGTATGGGCGGTGACATGGGAATCCCGGAAGATGGCTCCGATGGTATTCTTCATCCAGTGACGGAAATGCGTCAGCTGGAAGAAGCCGGTCCGTACGGTCATCATGATACCGGTTCCGATCAGCAGCACTAGCATCGGCAACCCCCACACAAATCCGTTTACCGCGTCGTTAATCGTCTTAATAAACTCCATCATCGTACTTCTATCCCTTCTTTATAAAATTCACATGAGTTGACAATATCATTATTTACTGAAAGCCGCAAGCAATCTTTCAGGATCTTTTCATGTAAATGAAAGTGTTTTCAAAGTTCTTTTCCGTATAAACTGGTCTAAGAAGGAGAAGAATTATGCAGAGTTTACAGATTCCCATCTGGGAAAACGGCGAATATGACTTTCCATACACCTTCGGCTTTGTGCCGAAGATTCGCGCATTCCTTCACGAGGATGACAGGGTGCGTCCGGCGATGCTGGTCATTCCCGGGGGAGGCTACGGATACTGCAGCGAACGGGAGGGAAAGCCCGTCGCCATGACGTTTTACGAAAAGGGTTATCAGACCTTTGTCCTGCCCTATACCACCAATCTTTTTTTCCTGAAGCCGCTGGAAAATCAGCCGCTCAGAGACATCACCCGCGCGATGCGCATCCTGCGCGCCAACGCCGAAGAGTTCCGGATTCATTCCGATGAGATCATTGTCTGCGGCTTTTCCGCCGGCGCTCATCTCAGCGGGAGTCTCGCTTTGTATCACGATGAGATTCTGGATCTGAAGTATCCGGACATCAGTGCAAGGCCCGATCTTCTTCTGTTATGTTATCCGGTCATCACCAGCGGCGCATTCGCACACAAAGATTCCATGCGGGCTTTGCTTGGTGATCACCCGACTGAGGCACAGCTGGAAAAGGCTTCTCTGGAAAAGAATGTGACAAGTTCTATGCCGGCAACGTTCCTGTTTCAGACGGCAGGCGACGGGGCGGTGCCGGTGGAGAACAGCTGTCTCATGGCAGAGGCCCTGAAAAAGGCCGAGGTTCCCTTTGCGCATCACATCTTTACCACCGGCGGCCATGGTCTTTCGATTGCGACCCAGGAGCTGACCGACCGCAAGAACTGCGATCTCTTCACGCTCGAGCAGGTATATACCCTGCTGGAGGCATGGGAAAAAGGACTTTGTCCGGAGATTGAAGAAGAAGCGGCTCAGGCGATGATCCGCAAATTCTATCCGCGGAAAGACCCCGCTTATATCGATCCGTCCAAAAAACCGAATGACGAAGTAGCTGTCTGGCCGCTTCTTGCGGATCAGTGGATCAGCACCATGCTTGAAAAAAGATAAGTCATGTCATTGATCGTTCACATGAAGGTTCCCGGCGCCCTGATTCTTGCCAGTGACTGCCGGGTCATCGGAACCCAGAAATCAAAGTCCGGCAGCTATTCCTACATCGTATCCGATACGGAACAAAAGACCTTTCCGATTCATCCCCGCCTGGCCTTCAGCTACAGCGGTGATGCGGATCTCCTTGGGGTTCCGGTATCCTTTCTTCTGAAGAGGGCTATGCCTTCTTTGAACAAAGCCGAAAGCACGGAAGAAGCGGCTTCCCTGCTTCTGGATCTCTTCTGCAGGGACGGAAAGAACAGACACCCTTCCTTTCTGATCAGCGGATACAATGGCAGCACCCCTTCCGTCCTCGATCTTCCCGCCGGAAAAACGGAGTGGAAGGAACAGTATCCCCTGGCCGATGTTTACGGGGTGACCACGATGGGAGACAACGCCATCGCTCAGAGTCTGATCGAACGGGGAACCTATGACTTTCATCTCTTCCGCATTCCCGATGCGGTAAACTTTGCCCGCTTTCTGATCGAAACCACCGCCAGGGCTCAGTCCTTTCAGAAAACCCGTCAGACCGTCAGTACAAACTGTGACATCCTGGTTCTCTGCGAAATAAGGTAGGCGGCAGACCTTAGAAATTCAAGATCAACCGCCCCCATTTCAAACCGTGCATGAGCTACTAACGCACACGGCTTACCGACACGATTCACCGCGACGAACTTGCACATCAATTATTCATTTTGCATAA
>JAFWCM010000004.1 GCA_017536885.1 Solobacterium sp. | reverse complement strand
GGCAATAAGATCGTCATTCCGATCGATGATTACGGCAGTGATGTCAGGGATAACGACTTCCTGAATCACTACATCGAAGGATGGTATAAGAAGGGATACCTCGAGGAACCTCCGCCCGAAGAGGAAGAAGGCGAAGAAGGCGAAGAGGGACAGGAAGGCAGTGAAGATCAGCCTTCCGAAGAAACAGCAGAAAACAGCGAACCGCAGGTACAGGAGGGTTGATCATGCGCAGGGAAAACGTGGAAGAGTTCATCGGCGATACGCCGCTGCTGAGGCTTACGCATCTCGAAAAAGAGATGGGGCTTTCATCACAGCTGTATGCCAAGATGGAGTGTTACAACCTGACCGGCTCGGCCAAGGACCGTGCGGCATATTACATGATTCTCGATGCCGAAGAGCGCGGCGTTCTGAAACCCGGCGGGATGATCATCGAACCCACCAGCGGGAATACCGGCATCGCCCTGGCGGCGATCGGCAGAAACCGCGGCTATAAAGTGGTGATCGTGATGCCCGATACGATGTCGAAAGAGCGCATCGCCTTAATGAAAGCCTATGGGGCAGAGGTGATCCTGAGCCCGGGCAAAGAAGGGATGAAGGGGGCCATCGCAATGGCCGAAGACCTCTCTTCCAAGACCCCGGGATCCTTTATCCCCGATCAGTTTTCCAACCCCGCCAACCCGCGGGCCCACTACGAAACCACCGGACCCGAGATCGAGCACGATCTTGACGGAAAGATCGATGCGCTCGTAGCCGGGGTGGGAACCGGCGGAACCCTGACCGGCATCAGCCGGTATCTCAGAGAGCGCGGCATTGCATTTCAGACCGTTGCGGTCGAACCCGACCGCTCGGCGGTGCTCTCCGGCGAGGCTCCGGGAAGCCATGGGATCCAGGGGATCGGCGGCGGCTTTATTCCCAAAGCGCTGGATGTCTCACTGATCGATGAGATCATCCGGGTAAAAGACGAAGAAGCATATGCCTCTGCCAGGAAATTTGCGGCCACGGAATCGATCCTGATCGGAATTTCCTCCGGGGCCGCACTGCATGCGATGATTGAACTGGCGAAGCGGCCGGAGTATTGCGGGAAGAATATCGTCGGGGTCCTGCCGGATCATGGCGACCGGTATCTTTCCGCCGGATTGTTTGAGGACTGGTGATGAGAAAGACCGATACGGAAATCCTGAATGAAATCAGAGTGGCGCGCAACAATGATTTCAACGCGCCGCGGACGATCACCGACCGCAAGCGGGTGGTGTCTTTGATCAAGAAGACCCAGGTGATTCTGCTTCCGGGATACTATACCTTCATGGACCTCAACCCGGAAACCGCTCTGGGGCAGCTTCGGGCCGACCTCAAGCGGGAGCTGATCAGCGTGCTGTGCTTCTCCGGGCAGAATCTCATGAAGGCGGATGTGCTGACCGATACGTTCCTGGAACAGCTTCCCGAGATCATGCGGCTCATCGATACGGATATTCAGGCAATCTATGACGGCGACCCCGCCGCCAAATCAAGAGCCGAGGTTATCATCTGCTATCCCGGCTTCTACGCGATCAGTATCTACCGCATTGCCCATGAGCTGGTGAAGCTCGGAGTGCCTTATATTCCCCGGATCATGACCGAATACGCGCATGAGAAAACCGGCATCGACATCAACCCCGGCGCCACGATCGGCGAGTATTTCTGCATCGACCACGGCACCGGCATCGTCATCGGCGAAACCGCCCGGATCGGCCACCACGTCAAGCTCTACCAGGGCGTGACGATCGGTGCCAAGAGCTTTGAAAAGGATGCCCAGGGCAATCCCGTCAAGGGCGGCAAGCGCCATCCGGATATCGGCGATCACGTCGTCATCTACGCCAATGCGACGATTCTCGGCGGCGATACGGTGATCGGCAGCCATTCCGTCATCGGCGGCAACGTCTGGCTGATGGAATCGGTCCCCGAATACACCACGATCATTCATACCTTCCGGGATGAAATCATCCCGAAGCAACCCTCTGTATGAATGCAGGGAACTGAGTTATAATAGTTTGGTCCGTCTTGGTAGGAGGATTTAACAATGACAGTGGAACGCAGAACAAACTACGGCCCGATCAGCGTCACGGAAGAAGCGGTCGCCTCACTTGCGGGTGGAGTGATTACGGAATGCTACGGCGTTGTCGGCATGGCCAGCAAGAACCTGTTCAGAGATGGTCTTGCGGAGCTTCTGAAGCAGGAAAACTTCAGCCGCGGCGTTGTCGTGAAGAATAAGGACGAAGGTCTCGAGATCGATCTTTACATCATCGTCAGTTTCGGAGTGAAGATCTCCGAAGTGGTGCAGGAAGCCCAGAAAAAAGTGAAATACGTGCTCGAAAAATCCCTTTCGGAGCCGATCACTGCCGTAAACGTCTTTGTGCAGGGCGTTGCGACAATGGATGAAGAGTGAGGTTTCGGTATGGATCTGATCAATGGAAAACAGTTTCGCGAAATGCTGGAAAGCGGCTGTAACAATCTGAATAACCGCAAAAAAGAAGTAGACGCTCTGAACGTCTTTCCCGTACCTGACGGGGATACCGGCACGAATATGTCTCTTACGTTCACCAACGGCGTTGCCGAAGTGAGAAAAGCGGGAAGCGAGGATCTGCCGATCGTCGCCAAAACCCTGAGCAGAGGTCTTCTGATGGGGGCGCGCGGAAACTCCGGCGTCATCACCTCCCAGATCTTCCGCGGCTTTTATCAGGCGATCGGGGATCAGAAGGAATTGAATTCCGAAGCCTTTTCCGCAGCGATGAAAAACGGCTCCAAGATGGCCTACAAGGCCGTCATGCGGCCGGTGGAAGGCACGATTCTCACGGTCGTAAGAGAATCCTGCGATGCGGCGGATGCCTATGTCAAAGATCATCCCGCCTGTTCCATGGAAGAGTATATGGACGTGCTCTGCACCGAAGCCAAAGCTTCGCTGTCGAGAACGCCGGATCTTCTTCCGATTCTCAAGGAAGCCCGGGTTGTGGACTCCGGCGGCAGCGGCCTTCTGGCGATCTTTGAAGGCTTTCTTGCCTGGCTCAAGGGCACGCCGGTTCAGGAAAGCGAACCCGGCACGGCCGAAAGCGAACCGGCAAAGGTCAACGGCTACCGGACCGAGTTCATCCTGAAGCTCTCCGAAAACGGAAAGCACAAGTTCAAGGAATCGAAATACCGCGACGGCATGCGGGGGCTTGGGGATCACGCAACGGTGATCATCGACAACGATCTCGTCAAGACAAGAGTCAACACCCTGTCGCCTGGCGATGCTTTGAACCTGGCGCAGAGATACGGACAGTTCGAACAGATTCAGATCAGTCCGTTGGACAGGGAACTGCCGCCTTCGATCCTGGAGGAAAAGGCGGAGAAGAAGGAAGAGGCAGAATACGGAATCATCACCGTCTGCGCCGGAAGCGGCCTCGAGAAGCTCTTCAAGGAGTACAGAGCCGATGCGATTGTCTCCGGCGGTCAGACGATGAATCCCTCGACCGAGGATTTCGTCGAAGCGATCCGCACCGTCAACGCAAGGCACATCTTCATCCTTCCCAACAACTCCAACATCATCATGGCAGCCAAGCAGGCGGCGGAAGTCACGGAAGACAAGGACATCATCGTTCTCGAAACCCGGAGTATTCCCGAAGGCCTCTCGGCATGCATCGTATTCAACCCGCAGGAGAGCCCCGAGGTGAATACCGATGAGATGAAGGAAGCGATCGCCCATGTCAAGACCGGACAGATCACCTATGCGATCAAGGACACCTCGATTGAGGGAACCGTGATTCACGAAGGCGATTATATGGGCATCCTGAACAAGGAGATTGTTCTGACCGACCGCGATATGCTTGCGGCGGCGAAGGGACTGATCGACCGCATGTGCGATTCCGAAAGCGAGATCATCACCCTGATCCAGGGCAAGGACGCAGGCGATGCGGATACGGAAGCACTGCAGAAGTATATCGAAGAGAATTACGAAGTCGATGTGGATGTCGAAAACGGCGGCCAGCCGGTCTACAGCTACATCATCGGCGTCGAATAAAATCTGAACCGAAGAGAGACCCTTTGCGGGTCTTTTTTCGCGTTGAGAGGTATACTGGTTTCAATGGACCTGAAAGACAAGAGGCTCGGGCTGACCCCGCACCGCATCGAAGTACTGAATACCCTGGGAATCAATACCGCCGAAGAGGCGCTTTCCTATTATCCGTTCCGCTATGACATCCTCAACAAAGCCGAACCGTCCCTCTGGAAGGAGAAGGACAAGGTGACCTTTGAAGGAACGGTATCGGGACGGGTGACCGCACTCTACGTGCACGGAAAGAACATGGCAAAGTTCGATGTTCTCGCCGATGAGGAGATCATCCATATCACGATCTTCAACCGCCCCTGGGCAAAACAGCTCAAAGACGGCGATCTCATCACCGTGACCGGGATTTACAACGGGAAAAACCGGGTGACGGCGATGACCTACAACAAACGGTCGCTCGACGAGCAGGCCGAGATCACACCCGTCTATTCCGTCAAGGCCGGCATCCGGCAGAAAACCGTACGGGCGTGCATGGAGCGGATTCTCTTTGCCATGCATGAGAACATTCCGGATGTGATTCCCATCAGATATCGACGAAAATACCGGCTTTCCGATAAGGAGACCGCCCTGAAAAGGATTCACTTTCCCAACGACAGGGAAGAGATTCATCAGGCATACCGGACATTGAAGTATGAAGAGTTTCTGAAGTTCTTCACTTCGATCGAACTCATGAAATCGATGCACGGTGCCTCCGCCTACAAGGAGCCGCGGATGTTCGATCAGAGAACCGTGGATCAATTGATCGCTTCGCTGCCGTTTCCTCTGACTTCGGGTCAGAAGAAGGCGGTCGGAGAGATCCTCAACGACATGAGCTCCCCAAGCCCGATGTATAGATTGCTGCAGGGGGATGTCGGCTGCGGCAAAACCGCCGTCGCGGGCATCGCCATGGCCGCCTGTGCATTGGCCGGCTATCAGGCTGCGATCCTTGCCCCGACGGAAATCCTGGCCAGACAGCACGCCGATTCTCTGCGGTCGCTGCTTTCTTCGCTGTCTTTGAAGATCGAAGTCCTGTACAGCGGCCAGAGCAGTTCCGACAAGGAACAGGTGCTCAAAGGGCTGCAGGACGGAACGATTGACATCATCGCGGGCACCCATTCACTGATTCAGGAAGGGGTGGAGTTTCATAGACTTGGGTTAGTGGTTGCGGATGAACAGCAGCGATTCGGTGTTGCCCAGCGAAAAGCCCTGCGGGAAAAGGGATATATGGTGGACTTTCTTCTGATGAGCGCCACCCCGATCCCAAGGACCCTGGCAAGCACATTGTACGGGGATATGGAGATTTCGACGATCGAGACTCTGCCGGAAGGAAGAAAGCCGGTCTATACGAAGCTGATCAGAGAGAACAGCTTCCGTTCCGTACTGAACGATGTGAAGGCTCTTCTTGATCAGGGACATCAGCTTTATGTGATCACCGCCGCGATCGAGAAGAATGAAAACTACGATGCCAGAGCTGCACTGGATGTGGCGATTGTACTGAGCAGTCTTTTTGCGCCATACCGCACCGGGGTACTGCACGGGCGGATGAGCTCAGCGGAAAAGGAAACCGTGATGCGGGAATTCTACGACAACGACATCCAGGTGCTGGTCTCGACGACCGTCGTCGAAGTCGGAATGAACGTCGTCAACGCAACCGGGATGATCATCTATGACGCTGACCGCTTCGGCCTCTCCCAGCTTCATCAGCTGCGCGGACGGGTGCAGCGGGGAAAAGATCAGGGGTATTGCTGGCTGCTCACTTCCAGCAGGGAACCTTCGACCCTGGAACGGCTTGAGGTACTGGAAAAAACGACCGACGGGTTTGTGATCTCGATGGAAGACTTACGTCTTCGGGGGCCGGGTGATATACTGGGAACAAGACAGAGCGGCCTTCCCGAGTTTCTGCTCGGAAATATGATCGAAGACACCGGGATAATGAATGCGGCGCGGCAGGATGCTTACGAGATCATGATGGATCCCGATCATCCCGACTGTGCCCGGCTTCTTGATCTCGTGCGGGAAGGCAGCCGGAACAATGCCGGATATGCGGATTGATGGGAGGGTTTCATGGACTGTATCGACTGGCTGAAACGCCGCGGCATAAACGTAAAGGATGAACGGCTGATTCAGCAGGCCTTCATGCATTCGAGCTATGCCAACGAACATAAGCGCTGTCATGACAACGAACGCCTGGAATTCATGGGCGATGCCGTGCTTCAGCTCTGGAGCAGTTCGAAGATCTACCCGATCGAACCGCCGCTTTCCGAAGGGGAGATGACGCGGCTGCGTTCGTCTCTGGTCTGTGAGAAGGCACTGGCCGGGTATGCGCGGAAGATGGAACTGAACCGGTTTCTGTTGCTTGGAAGCGGGGAGGAAAAGACCGGGGGAAGAAACAAGGATGCGATCATCGCCGATATGTTCGAGGCATTTCTCGGCGCCCTGTATCTCGATCAGGGCATGGAGGCGGTGGACATCATTCTCCATGAGGCAATGGATGCCTATATCACCCATCCCCGGGCGCTCGATGAATTCAAGGATTTCAAGACAAAACTGCAGGAATACGTACAGGCAGACCGCCGGAATTCGGTGAAATACGTGCTGGTCGGAGAGTCCGGCCCGCCCAATTCCCCGACGTTTACGATGAATGCCGTCGTGGATGATCTCGTGATGGGAACCGGAAGCGGTTCGAGCAAAAAAGAAGCGGAACAGAATGCGGCGAAGAACGCCTTTGAAAAAATGGTCAGATAGGAGGGGGACCGATGAAAACAGCAGAATGGATCCAGGCGATCAAGGACAACCGTCTGAATGATACACTGGCATATCTCTACGGAGAAAATCTCGTAGAGGCACAGAAAGAGAGATATCTCCGGATACTCACCAAGGCAGAGAAGAAGCTGCCGGACACCGATGTGCGTCTTTTCTCAGCGCCGGGGCGGACCGAAGTCGGCGGCAACCACACCGACCATCAGCTCGGCCGGGTGCTTGCGGCATCGATCCAGCTGGATGTGCTCGCGGTAGTGGCACCGCTGGATGTGCCGGTGATCACCTATCTCTCCGATGCCTTCGTGGTCAAGCCGGTCGATATTTCCGACAAAAGCTTTAAAACCGAGGAGATCAACTCCACCGAATCCCTGATCCGCGGCATCGCCGCAAGGTTCGAGCAGCTCGGATACAGCTGCGGCGGCTTCAAGTGCTATGCGGAGTCCGATGTTCTTCCTGGCTCCGGCATGTCAAGCTCCGCGGCGTTCGAAATTCTGATCGCCGAGATTCTGAGTGAACTTTATAACGAAGGAAAGGTCGATCCGATCGAGCAGGCGAAGATCGGCCAGTATGCCGAAAACGTCTACTTCGGCAAGGCGAGCGGTCTGATGGATCAGATGGCCTGTTCCGTCGGCGGCTTTGTACTGATCGACTTTGCGGATAAGAACAAGCCGGAAGTCCGCGGCATTCCCTTTGAACTCGACAAGCACGGCTATGCCCTGATTCTCACCGACTGCAAGCAGTCCCATGCGGATCTCTCCGAAGAGTATTCGCTGGTGCCGGTGGAGATGAAATCCGCCGCCGCGGTCATGGGCAAGAATGTGCTTTCGGAATGCACGCTGCCCCAGCTGATCGAAAATGCAAAGGAAATCCGCGAGAAGTGCGGCGACCGCGCGTTCTTAAGGGCCTATCACTTCCTGAATGAAACCGACCGGGTGCCCCGTCAGGTCGCGGCTCTTGAAACGGAGAATATCGAACAGTTCCTGAAGCTGATCCGCGAAAGCGGACAGAGCAGTTTCATGTATCTGCAGAATGTCTACCCGCCCAATGACCGGGTTCACCAGTCGCTTGCGACCGGGCTTGCGGTCAGTGAATACCTGCTTGCCGGCAAAGGCGCATGGCGCGTGCACGGCGGCGGATTTGCCGGAACGATCCAGGCATTTGTGCCGATCGAAGACGAAGAGTCCTACATTGCATGCATGGAATCGGTCTTCGGCAAAGATTCCTGTTACCGGCTGCGGATCCGCTCGGTCGGCGGCTATGAAATCAAAGGAGAATAAGAGATGATCAAAGACGGAAAAATACTGATCGGAAAAGCGGAAGAGAAGGAGATTTATCTGATTCCCTCGCAGATGAACCGGCACGGCCTGATCGCCGGAGCCAGCGGAACCGGCAAGACGGTCACCCTGAAGGTGATCGCCGAATCGCTTTCGGAGCTCGGCGTCCCGACGCTGATCGCGGATGTCAAGGGAGATCTCTCCGGTATGATCGTCGAAGGAGATCTCGAAGGCATTTCCGGGCGTCTCGAGTCGATGGGAATCGAAAACTACGAGGTCAGAAAATACCCGGTTCACTTCTTTGACGTCTATCAGAAGTACGGTCATCCCGTCCGCGTGAAGATGCAGGATATGGGACCGATGCTTTTGGCGAGAATCATGGGTCTTACCGAGGCACAGGAAGGGGTGCTGAACATCATCTTCCGCATCGCCTCCGAAATGGAACTCGACATCATCGATCTCAAGGATCTGCAGGCGATGTGCACCTATGTCGGCGAACACTCCAAAGACTATACGCTGAAATACGGCAATGTCTCCAAGCAGTCGATCGGTGCGATCCAGAGAAGACTCCTGCAGCTCGAAGAGCAGGGCGGCGATCTCTTCTTCGGCATGCCTTCGCTCGATATCGAAGACTGGCTGGAGAGAGAAGGCGGCTGCGGCATCATGAACATGCTGGAATGTGAAGAGCTCTTCCAGCATCCGCTGCTGTATTCCACCTTCCTGTTATGGATGCTCAATGAGCTGTACAACCGCCTGCCGGAAGTCGGTGACTGCGACAAGCCGAAGATGGTGTTCTTCTTCGACGAAGCGCATCTTCTGTTTGATGATGCGCCCAAACAGCTGGTGGACAAGATCGAGCAGACCGTCAAGCTGATCCGCTCGAAGGGCGTCGGTGTCTTCTTCTGCACCCAGACCCCCTCTGATATTCCCAACTCCGTTCTGGCCCAGCTTTCCAACCGCATCCAGCACAGCCTGCGGGCATACACGCCTTCGGAAATCAAGGCGGTCAAGCTGGCGGCGGATTCCTTCCGTCAGAACCCGGACCTCAACACCGTCGAGACGATCACCTCGATGAAGACCGGCACCGCGCTGGTTTCCGTGCTCGATGAAGAGGGCGCGCCGACGATGGTCGAAAAGACCAAGATCCTGCCGCCGCACTCCAGCATGAACATCGCGCCGGAGGACAAGGTAAAGCGCTATATCGAAAACGACAGTATCTACGGCAAGTATGAGAAGTCCTTCGATCCCAATTCCGCCTATGAGGAGATGGATTACATCCGCCGCCAGGAGGAACACGACAAGGCCGCCGAAGAAGAGCGGAAGAAGCTTGCCAAACAGGAAGAGCAGAAGGCAAAGGAAGAAGCCAGGGAACAGGCCCGCAGAGAGCGGGAAGCCGAACGGGAAAGAGCCAGAAAGGAAAAGGAAGCGTCCGAATGGTCTGACCGCCTGGCGAAGAAAGCCAAAACCAAACTGGAAAACGAAGCCCTGAACATGGGCATCCGCTCCGCCAAAAAGTTCCTGCAGGGACTGCTGAAATAACCGGGACAATGAGTCGATGACTCATTGTTTTCCTGCGGAGGGAGAAAGGAGCTGCTATGGGATTAAAACTCGGACCGGTGCTTGAAAAACTCGCATGTACGTCGCTGGATCATCTTTCCGAACTGGAATTTGAGCGGCTTTCCTTTTATCGTTCCGACCGGCTGGTGAAGGGTGTGCTTCATGCCCTGACGCCGCTTCCCTATGAGGACTACAGCGTACTTACGGAAGTGCTCGAAGCTGCGGTGAACTGCCGCGTGGAACTTCTGGTGAACGCAGAGAAGGGCGGCTTAAGCGAACATGAGATCGAAAAGTACCTCTCCGCCTGCACCGAAGAAACCATTCTTGCCTTACGGAAAACCTCATCGCTCCGTTATGATGAGGCTTCTCAGACGGTCACCTTCGTCTTTGCAAGGGAAGAGGACCGGATTTATGGCGAAGAGGCGATGCCGCTGCTGAAGGAGTATTTTGCCCGGATCGGACTGGACAATGTCGAGATCCGCATGGAAGTGCGGGTGCTGGTTCAGCCGGAGGTGCAGACCGTCGTGAAGAAAAAACAGGCGCCTGCTCCGGTGAAGGAAGAGCCGAAGGAAAAGAAGCGGTATCCCCGGGTGAAGCGGGAAGACTGGCCGAAGGTGGAACTCAGGGATGTCAGGGATCAGGCGGAGAACATCTGCTTTGAGGGCGAAGTGTTTGCCAGTGATGAGATCACCACCAAGTACGGCAAGCTGATCAAAACCCTGTCCGTCTTCGACGGCACCGATGCGATCTCGGTCAAATGCTTTGAAGGCAAGAACTTTACGAAAGAGGAACTCGGAGATCTGAAGAAGGGTAAGTTCTACCGGGTGTTCGGTTCGGTGATCTTCGATACCTACGCCAGGGATTATGTCGCCCAGGCGGTGGCGATGGAGGAGATCGAACATAAGATTCCTGCCGATGATGCCAAAGAGAAAAGAGTCGAGCTGCACATGCATACCAACATGTCGGAAATGGACGGGGTATGCTCGGCGGAAGAGGTCGTGAACTACGCCTTTGCGATAGGCCACGCCGGCATCTGCATCATGGACCATGCCGATGTGCAGGGCTTTGTCAAAGCCTACAACACCGGCGCAAAGCTCGCGAAAGATCATCCCGATCATCCCTTCAAGGTGGGGCTCGGCTGTGAGATGAACATGGCCAATGACCGCCTCGTGATTGTAAGAAACGCCGGTGATGCATTGCTGGATGATGCGACTTTCGTGTGCTTTGACCTCGAGACCACGGGTCTTTCCTGTTTCTTTGACCACATCATCGAATTCGGTGCGGTCAAGATCAAAAACAACATGATCATCGACCGGCGCCAGCAGTTCATCCGGCCGCCGGTGCCGATTCCCGCCGTGATCACCCGCAAGACGAATATCACCGACGCCATGGTGCGCCCGGCGCTGAGCTTTGCGGAGGCGGCGGATGATCTTCTCGCCTGGATCGGCGACGATGTACTGGTTGCCCACAATGCGACGTTTGACTACCATTTCCTGAATGAGGAACTGCGAAGAATCGGGCGGCCGCCGCTGAAGAATGCGGTGATCGATACCCTGGATCTCGCCCGGGTGATCCTTAAGGAAAGGCATTTCTACCGCCTGGGCAATGTGGCGAATTTCTATCACATCACCTATGACGAAGAAGTTGCCCACCGCGCCGACTACGATGCCGAGGTGCTCTCTTCCGTCTTCCTGGCGATGATGAAGGATGCCGTGCGCATGGGCGCAAAGACGCTGAAAGAGCTCGATGACATCCAGGATGATACGGCTTACCGCAAGGTGAGAAGAAGCCATGTCACGGTGCTGGCGAAAGACCATGAAGGCCTCAAGCGCCTCTATGAGATGGTCACCGAATCCTGCACCGACACCCTTGTCGTCATGAGCAAATCCGCCAAGGAGGGCGGCGGCGCCGCCGAACCGCGGATCAGGCGGTCGAGTCTTGAAAAGGAGAGGGATCATCTTCTGATCGGCAGCTCGTGTCTCAACAACGAGATCTTTGAACTCGCCTGCAACGGGGATGACGCAAGGCTTCTCGAAGCGATGAAGTGGTATGACTACATCGAGATCCAGCCCCCGGGCAACTACACGACGGAAGTGGCGCTCGGCTCGATTCCCTCGATGGACCGCCTGCGGGAGGTACTGAAGCGGATCATCGCCATGGCAAGAAAAGCCGGAAAGCCGGTTATTGCAAGCTCGGATGCCCACTACTGCACGAAGGATCAGAAGATCTTCCGGGATGTGTACATCATGTCGCAGGGGGTCGGCGGCGTCAGCCACCCGCTGTACATCCGCGACAACGATCTGCGCATCCGCACCAAAAATCCCGACCAGCATCTTCGCTTTACGAAGGAGATGGAAGAGTGCTTTGCCTTCCTGGAGGATGAGCAGCTGATCCATGAGATTGTCATCGGGAATCCGAATAAGATCTTCGCGATGCTCGACTCCGTGCGCCCGGTGCCAAGCGGCACCTTCCCGCCGGTGATTGAGGGATCGGATGACAAGCTGCGGGAGATCTGCCACAGGACGGAGCGCGCGATGTATGAGCATGAGGGGAAGGTGCCCGGGATTGTCAGCGAACGCCTCAACCAGGAACTGGACAACATCATCCGCAACGGCTTCGGCGTCCACTATTACATCGCCCATCTGCTCGTCAAGCGCTCCAATGACGACGGCTATGTCGTCGGCAGCCGGGGTTCGGTCGGTTCGAGCTTCACCGCCACGATGGCAGGAATCACCGAGGTGAATCCCTTGCCTCCGCATTATCTCTGTCCCAAGTGCCATTACAGCGAGTTTGTCGATGCGATCAAAACCGCCAGCGGCTTCGATCTTCCCGATCAGCCCTGTCCCAAATGCGGCACGATCATGCGCGGCAACGGCCACAACATCCCGTTCCAGACGTTCCTGGGATTCAATGCCGACAAGACGCCGGATATCGACCTCAACTTCTCGAATGAGTATCAGGCAAGAGCCCACGCCTTCATCAAGGAGGTCTTCGGGGACCGGCATGCCTACCGCGCCGGCACGATCGGCACCGTGGCGGAAAAGACCGCATACGGCTATGTCACGGGCTATTGCGAGAAGATGAACATCACGAATATGCGCCGGGTCATGAAGGACTACCTCGCCGTCAACTGCCAGGATGTCAAGCGCACCACCGGCCAGCATCCCGGCGGAATCATCATCATTCCCGAGGAATACGATGCGGAGGACTTCACGCCGATTCAGTACCCGGCCAATGATCCGGGAAGTGAATGGAAAACCACCCATTACGACTTCCACGACATCCACGACAACGTCCTGAAGTTCGATATTCTCGGCCATGTCGATCCCACGGCTATGCGTCTGCTTCAGAACATCTCAGAGACCAGGCCGACCACAATTCCGATGAACGATCCGGAAACGCTCTCGCTGTTCTACAGCGATGAGGCACTGCGGGCGGATCCGCGGGTTTACAAGAAGGAAACCGGGGCGCTGGGGCTTCCGGAATTCGGCACCCGGACGACCCGCAGGGTACTGGAAGAGACAAGACCCCACGTCTTCTCGGATCTTGTCATCATCTCGGGTCTCTCGCACGGCACCGATGTCTGGGCCGGCAACGCGGAATCGCTGATCCAGCAGGGAACCTGCACATTGTCCGAAGTCATCGGATGCCGTGACGATATCATGACCTATCTGCTTGCGAAAAATCTTGAGCCTCTGATGTCGTTTAAGATCATGGAGAGCGTCCGCAAGGGCAAGGGACTCAATGAGGAGTGGGAGAAGGCCATGAAGGACCATGGCGTACCCGACTGGTATATCGGCTCCTGCAAGAAGATCAAATACATGTTTCCAAAGGCCCATGCCGTGGCCTATGTCATGATGGCGGTGCGCATCGCCTGGTACAAGGTTCATGAACCCTGGAACTTCTATGTTCAGTATCTGACGCTGCGCTGTGATGCCTATGAGATCGAAACGATGATGAGGGGCCTGGAAGGGGTAAGGGAGCGCATGAATGATATTCAGGCCCGGCTTGCCGACCGCAATACCTCCAATCCCGTCTCCAACAAGGAAAAATCCCTGTTTGACACCCTGGAGGTGTGCGAGGAGCTCTATGCCCGGGGCTTCCGCATCGGCAATGTCGATCTCTACCGCTCCAGAGCCCGGGAGTTCAGCTATGACCCCGAAGACAGGCATGTGATCATACCGCCGTTTACGGTGATCGACGGGCTTGGCGGAAACGTCGCCGATTCCATCGAGAAGGCAAGAAGCGAAGCTGCCTTCCTCTCCAAGGAGGATATCCTCAAGCGGACACTGCTCAGCGATACGCTTCTCAAAAAGCTCGGGGCACTGGGGTGTCTGGAAGGAATCTCGGAGCGCAACCAGCTCTCTCTCTTCTGAGCATTTGCCCGAAAAGTCTGCGCTGAGCCTGAAAAAATGCGCAAAAGAGCGGGGAAAATGTTAAAAAATGGCTTGAAACAGCCAAAATATGTGATACCATTACTTCGTTGAAACAAGGAGCGCGCGAGCGCTCCTTGTCTTCTGAAAGAGGAAAGTATGGAATTGAACGAAACCCTGAAGGAACTGATTGAACCGGTTCTTGCGGCCAACGGCGTAACCCTTTACGAAATGAAATGGCTCGGCAATGAACGCACGCTTCAGATCGCCATCATGCGCGAAGACGGATCGATGGATCTCGATACCTGCGCGGTTGTAAGCGATGCACTCAGTACGGCGCTGGACAGCTATAAGGGACTGGATCAGGCGTACACTCTGGAAGTATGTTCTCCCGGCGCGGAGAGGGAGATCCGAAGTCTCAGCGAACTGGAACATATGGAGAAGCCATACGTGTATCTGAGGCTCAGACACCCCGTCAGGGGCCAGCTGGAGCTGACGGGAGAAGTGCAGTCGTTCGAAAATTCTGTCATCACTCTGAAATACAGAGATAAAGCGGCACAGAGAACTGCAGAGATCCCGCAGGAAGATGTGGAGTATATTCGTCTCGCAGTCAGAATATAAGGAGAAAAACGAAGGATGAAAATCGACTATAAGGAACTCATCAAGGCGCTTTCCGGCATTGAGGATGAACGGCGGATTTCAGAAGAAGTGCTTCAGGATGCCCTGAAGGAAGCGCTCGCGAAAGCATATAAAAAGGACATGGAGCTCTCCGACATCAATATCGAAGTCGAGATCAACGCCAAGGATCAGACGATCGATTACTACCAGCTGTACAACGTGGTGGAAAATGTCGAAGATGACGAGCTCGAGATCGAACTCCCCGATGCGAGAGAAATGAAAGCCGATACGTATCTCGGCGATGTGATCCGCCGCAAGGTGGATATCCCGACGATGAGCCGTGCCGCCGCAACCCTGGCGCGCAACGTCATCCGCCAGAAGATCCGGGAAGCGGAGAAGATCGCGGTCTATGACGCTTATATCGATCTCAAGAACGAGATGGTGATCGGCATCGTCGAATCCGTCAAGGAGAAGTTCGCTCTGATCAATCTCGGCAAGACGACAGCCCTGATGCCCAAGTCCGCTCAGATTCCCAATGAGCGACTGATGGAAGGGCAGAAGATCCGCGTTGTCATCACCGAAGTCAATAAGGAATCCAAAGGCAGCCAGGTCCTGGTCAGCCGGGCCGATCCGATGCTTGTCAAGCGTCTCTTCGAGAAGGAAGTTCCGGAAATCGCCCAGGGAATCGTCGAGATCAAGGCGATTGCCCGCGAAGCCGGCGAACGCACCAAGATGGCCGTGGTTTCCTACAATCCGGAAATCGACCCGATCGGTGCCTGCATCGGCCAGCGCGGCGGACGCGTCCAGGAGATCATCGAAGAGCTCAAGGGCGAGAAGATCGATATCTTCCTCTGGAGCGCGGATGAGACAGACCTCGTGAGAAATGCGCTTTCCCCGGCGGAGATCGAAGATGTTCTTCCGGTGGAAGATGATCCCAACAGCCTGCTGGTTGTGGTAAATCCCGATCAGTTGTCTCTGGCGATCGGCAAGAAGGGCAAGAATGCCAAGCTTGCGGTGCGTCTGACCGACCGGAAGATCGATATCAAGACAAAAGATGAGATCATCGCCTCCGGCAAGGATTACGATGCCCTCAAGGCCAAAGCGGAAGAGCAGCGGGCACAGAGGCGCAAGGAAATCGAACGCCGTGAGACCGAGCGCAGAGAGGCCGAGGCGAGAGCCGCGGAAGAAAAGCGTCAGGCGGAAGTACTTGAACTGGCAAGAAAGATGGCTACCGAAGCTGCGGCTGCGGCAGCGATGGAAGATGATCTGCCGGAAGAGATGCAGGAGAACATGAGCGAGCGCATCCGCAATGAGATGGCCCGTGAAGCAGTGCCGAGTGCCGAACCGGTCAGTGAGCCGGAGATGCCTGAGGCCGAAATCACTCCGGAAGTCAGCGAAGAAGAGCCGGTGAAGGAAGCGGTGAAAGAACCCGAGCCTGAGACGGTCGCCGCAAAGGCCGAGCCTAAGGCAGAACCGGAGCCCGAAGAAGTCGTTGCGGTCAAGGATACCCGCAAGAAGAAGGCAGACCTCGAAGAGGTGGCCGCGAAGAACGATTATGTTTCCCGCTTTGAGAAACTTGCGGATACCTCCAAGCCCAAGCAGACAGCTCCGGCCAAAAAGCGCCGCCGCAAGGGAGAAGAGGATAACTTCAAGACCAGAAATGATGAACTTCTGAAACAGCTGAAGAAAGACGGCACAGAGATCTCCAAGCCGGTTTATACCGAAGAGGAACTGGATGAAATCGAACGCCAGCAGATGGAAGACGAGGAATCCATGTATGATATCGATTACGATGAGTATGAGGAGTACTACGAGGAGTAACCCATGCCGAGAAAGATACCGATGAGGAGATGCGTCGCAACCGGAGAAACGCTGCCCAAGAAAGAGCTGATCCGCATTGTCCGCACTCCGGAAGGGGTGATCAGCGTGGATCCGACCGGCAAGGCCAACGGCCGCGGGGCGTATCTGAAAAAGGACCCCGAAGCTGCCGCCCTTGCCCGCAAAAACAGATCTCTCGAACGGGCGCTGAAGGAATCGATACCAGAGGACTTCTGGGGGAAGCTCGAAGAAGCTCTGAAATAAACACAGAGATGCAGAAAAGAGGCGATGTGCAGAATCCATAAGAGGAAGAGTACGGCTCTTTCCGTAACAGTGAGAAGGAGGAATTGATATGCCAAGAAAGAATACCCGGCCGGGGGGAAACCGGAACCGGAAGGGAAATAACGGCGGACGCCGTGGAAATAACAACTCGAATCGCGGACCGTATGTTCCGTATCAGAAGAAAGCACCGGATATCCATGCGATCACCTACAGTGAAGGAATCACGCTCGGGGAACTCGCCAAGAAATGCGGAAGAAATGCCAGTGATCTGATCAAGGTTCTCTTCATGCAGGGCAAGATGGTTACGATCAACACCACATTGGATGATGATATGGTTGAGACCGTATGTCTTGAATATGATATCGAGCCGACCAAGGTCAAAGCGAGAGAGGAAGACAGCCTGGAAGATGATGATACCGTCGATGATGCGGCTTCTCTGAAGGAGCGGCCTCCGATCGTCACCATCATGGGTCATGTCGACCATGGAAAAACCACTCTGCTCGACGCGATCCGCTCCACCAAGGTAGCGGCAGGCGAAGCGGGAGGGATTACCCAGGCGATCGGTGCATATCAGGTCTCCATCAACGGACGGAAGATCACCTTCCTCGATACTCCCGGTCACGAAGCATTTACCGCCATGCGGGCGCGCGGTGCTTCGGTCACGGATATCGCCGTCATCGTCGTAGCGGCGGATGACGGTGTCATGCCTCAGACCCGGGAAGCGATTGACCACGCCAAGGCGGCGGATGTTCCGATGATCGTCGCCGTAAACAAAATGGACAAACCCGATGCCAACCCCGACCGCGTCAAGAATGAGATGGCGGATCTCGGCATCATGCCGGAAGAATGGGGCGGAGATACGATTTTCGTATCCACCAGCGCCAAGAAGGGAGAAGGCATCAACGATCTTCTCGAGACGATCGTCACGGTAGCCGATGTCAAGGAGCTCAAGGCGAACCCAGACCGCATTGCCAGCGGCACGGTCATCGAAGCCAAGCTCGACAAGGGACGCGGCCCGGTCGCAACCCTGCTCGTGCAGAACGGCACCCTGTCCCAGGGACAGCCGGTCGTTGTCGGCACCTGCTATGGCAAGGTAAGAAAGATGACCGACGAAGACGGCAGAGAGCTCAAGTCGGCAGGACCTGCCAGCCCGGTGGAGATCATCGGTCTCAACGATGTGCCGGAGGCAGGCGATCTATTCAAGGCATTTGAAGATGAAAAAGAAGCCAGAGCCACAGCCGACCGCCGCAAGAGAAGAAAGATCGAACAGCAGCGCCGCAAGACCAGCGCTGTCAGCCTCGAGGATCTCTCGCGCGAGATCGCCGAGGGCGAGATCAAGGAAATCCCCGTCATCATCAAGGCGGATGTGCAGGGAAGTGCGGAAGCGGTTCGCTCTTCGCTCGAAAAGCTCGAAGTCGAAGGCGTCAAGATCAACGTCATTCACTCCACGGCCGGTGCGATCAACGATACCGATATCATGCTTGCGGATGCGTCCAAGGCGATGATCATCGGCTTCAACGTCCGTCCGAATGCGGACATCCGCAAGAAGGCGGATGATGCGGGCGTTGAGATCCGTCTGCACAACATTATCTACAAGGCAACCGAAGAGATGGAGAATGCCATGAAGGGCATGCTCGATCCGGTGTATGCGGAAGTGGTGATCGGTCAGGCAGAAGTTCGCGAGACCTACAAGGTTTCCAAGATCGGTACGATCGGCGGCTGTATGGTTACCGACGGAAAACTCGCTGCCCGCTGCGGCATTCGCCTGATCCGCGACGGCATTGTCATCTATACCGGCAAGCTCGGTTCTCTGAAGCGCTTCAAGGACGATGCCAGGGAAGTCACGTCCGGCTATGAGTGCGGCATTACGATAGAGAATTATAACGATATCAAGATCGGCGATCTCATCGAAGCCTATCAGGAACAGGAAGTGCCGGCGGAGGGCTGATCCATGTCAAGCATCAAACAGAAACGCCTGGAAGGCATCATCCGCAAGAATCTTTCGGAGATCATCCAGTTTGAGGTCAAGGATCCCAATATCGGATTTGTCACAATCACCGATGTCAAGGTCACCAATGACCACAGCTTTGCGACCGTGTATGTGACATTTATCGGGGCGACCAACCGGAAAGAAGCGATCGCTGCGCTCGAAAGGGCGAAGGGATTCATCCGCAGTGAGCTTTCCCAGCGGCTCGATATCCGCAGATGTCCGGATCTCATCTTTAAGATCGATACGGCGGAGGACAACGCCCGCCATATCGATGAGATCATCGAAAAGATTCATAAGGAAGAAGAATCCAAAGAAGAATCAAATGAAGAAGAACCTGCCGAATAAGCAGGTTTTTTTTCGGCTGAGCCATATTTTTTTCGTTTCGCAAAACCGGGGATCGTTCGGTGCTGATAGCGGTGATGTATTTAAAAGTCTTTGTGGTTTATGGAGATCCTTACACCGGTTCCGCCTGGGATCGCCGCTGTTAACCACAGGCGGTGAATCAGAGAATATGGAAAACAAGAAGGTAAGCACCGTAATGGTGCCGGCGCAAAAACTGCGGGTGAAGATGAGGGAGTATTTCCGGGGGAATCCGGACACTTCGCCGGCAGTTTTTCCGGAATTATCAGCTGCCGGCGGAATGGCGGCTTTCTCTTTTTCTGCTTTCTTTTGCCCGGCGGAAAAATGCCGGCAGGGGACATTGCATTCCGCATTTCTAAGCGCAGAGAGATCTGAAGGCTGAAAGACGCGGCCCATGATTATTGTTTACTCAGCAAATGGATCCAGGCCGCATTTTTTCCAGTTGATTTCAGGAAGATGGTCAATGAAGCATTTTGACATGGCGAGTCCCAGATTCGATGCATTATGAACAGCTTTAATTGCAGCAATTAATCTGCCTTCCTTCATTAATTGTTCGATTTCTTCTCGAACGGCAAATGAAACTGGTATGCAGCCGATGTAATTATCTTCACGATTCACTCCGTGATCCGCTTCTTTGTTTGTAATGTCAGTGTTCATACTTATATTTTACTGAACGGAACATTATTCAGGAGGTTTTTGTGATTCTTTTGTTCCTGGCCGATGATCCTCTGCTTTTTCCTGATTCATTATTTCTAAACAAATTCTCTTTTTTACTGCGTGGTTTCCTGTCCTGTATCTGTTCTGTTTTTCCTTCACTGTCACTTCAGAAAACCGCACATCACCTGAAACCGCTGAGACGGATATGAAGAGCTCAGGAGTTTAATTTAAGATCAGGCGGGGGATCTGTCTTTAGGAAAATGGAGAAACACTGACTTCAGAGACGGTTTGGCAAATCGGCAGTTACAGCCATATATTATGATTTTAAGCCTGCCCGACAGAGAACCGGAAGTACGATGGACGTCCTGAAAAAACCAGACCGAAAACTGAAAAGTGATCCGGCACCGCAATACCAGTGTTTCTGCATAAAGCAGATCTCTGAGTGGGGATCGTTTTTATTGCCCTTACAAGGTATTCTGAAATCGGAACACAACCGGGAATTGCTGATTTCCGGCTTCATGCAGACAGTGTTAAATATTTAACTGCAGATTTTGATGAGCTCTAAACTACAGATTCTGTTCAATTGCCGGCGCTGCAAACATTCGGGCTTCGTTAAGGATCAAAACGAAAAAGGATACCCTGTAAAAACACACAAAAAAACCCAAATATACCATAATATACTGAATATACATCCTACCATTATAGTGCGGTTCTTCCGATTTTTGGAAACGTTTCCAAAGATGTTTTCGTGTGTTTATTGTGTTATTCCGCATAATAATGCGGATTTTTTTATATTTTACAGTATTGAATAAATGTGCTTAAATATCCCATAAGTACATGATAGAATATCTATCGCAATAGAGATCCTATCATTATGAAACTTGCAATGCGGAAGGGTCCGCATGGAGGTAATATGGGCAGAAATGCGAAGCTGGATCAGATTCTGATGGCTCAGAAACAGAAGTTGATTCTGGAAACGGGATTTCGTGTTTTTTCGGAACACACGATCGAATCCGTGGCGATGACCGATATCGCAAAAGAAGCGGGCATCGGAATCGCTACGCTGTACCGCTATTACAGAACCAAACCGAAGCTGGTCCTCGCGGTGTCGGTGTATGCCTGGAAGAACTACGTCAAAGCGCGCCGGGCTGCGGCAAGTCAGAATCAGGAAGTGCATGCCTGTGCAAGAGATGAATTCGAATACTATCTCGATTCCTTTATCGATCTCTACCGCAATCACCGGAACATCCTTCGCTTCAACCAGTTCTTCAACGTCTATCTTCAGAACGAGAAGATATCGAGTGAGGAGATCGGTCCCTATACCGACTTCATCCTCAAGCTGAAACAGCGGTTTCTTGCGATCTGTCAGCGGGGAGAACAGGACGGAACGATGAAAAATGAACTGCCGGCCGATCAGATCTTCTCGATCACCCTGCATCTGATGTTAGCGGCGGTGACGCGCTATGCCGTGGGTCTTGTCTACAACGAGGGCATCAATCCGGAAGAGGAACTGCTGGTGCAGAAGCGGCTTCTGCTGAAGGAGTTTGCCGTCATGCCGGAACAGGAATAATAAGATCCGCTGCGCGGAAAAGAAAGCGGACGGGTAAAAGATAGTCGGAGCAGATATGAAAAACAGAAGTGCGATACAGAAAGCGCTGCTTGCGCTTGTCATCCTGGGACTCATCACAGCGGTGTGCTGGCTTGTTTTCGTCAGTGTTTCAAGTCTTATTGCCGGCCAGGCTCCTGCCGATACCGGGACTTCCCTGAACAAACCGTCAGATGCCCTGGCTATGCCGGAAGACTATCTGCCGCAGAAGATCGAAGTCGGAGATGACATCGGAAAAGCGCTGTTTTACAGCGAGGATATGAAACCGGTCTCGGTCGGTGAACTCTCGGGACGGGAGAAGAACGGATGCTGGATCGTCTTCTGGGCCAGCTGGTGTCCCGACTGCAGGGCAATGCTGGAAACAGCTTCGGAGATGAAGCGCATCGCGAAAGAGAACGGCTATTCCCTGGTGCTGGCCGACCGGCTGGACAACGAAAAGGAAACCGTGGAAGGTGCGAAATCCGAACTGGAAGAGCTCGGGATCAAAGATGTTGTCATCGTCTATGACAAAGACGAAGGAAACTATCAGTCGTGGGGGATGAAATCCATCCCGGGCAGTGTTGTCGTCGGAAGCGATGAAACCGTGCGGGCGTATTACAGCGGAAGTCTTACCCCCGGCGAGATGGACGGATTGCTGAGACTTGGAACCATGGGACGGGAAGCGGCCGCAAAGGCGTTTATCACGGAGCGGTTTTCCAATGAGGAAGGCGGCGTGTACTGCAATTCCGCAGCGGAAGGTACCATTCCCTCTGGCCATGATGTGCTCAGCGAAAGCATGGGCATCCTTCTCGAATATGCGGTGCTTACAAAGGACCGGGCATTGTTTGAGAAAACGCTGAACTACGTCGGCCGTCACATGCGGGATGCCTCATCGCTTGTGTCATGGTATGCGGCGGAAAACGGAAAGCGGGGCAGCGTGAATGCGGTGCTCGACGATCTGAGAATTCTCTCCGCCATGCAGGATGCCAACCGGGTATGGAACAATGCGTGGGAAGAAGAAACAGCACAGATGGCGGAAGCGTTTCTGGAGAAGTGTCTCTCGCCGGAAGGGATTCCGGTCGACTTTGTGGAATTTGAGACCGGGGCAAAGGCAAATACGATTGCGCTTGCCTATCTCGATGTCACACTGCTGCGAAAACTTGCGGAACTCGATGAGCGGTTTGAAAAAGCCGCTGAGCAATCGCAGGCAATCCTCACGGGCGGCTATATCGGCGATGAGTTCCCGCTGTATTACGCCGGCTACAACCTCGATCTCAAGGTGTACAACCATGCCGATCTCAACACCGCCGAAGCCCTCTATACGGTATGGATCCTCGCCCGCGCCGGCCTTTGTCCGAAAGCGACGCACGACTGGCTCAGGGAGCGGGTGGAATACGGAGATCTCGGGGCGAGGTATGAAGTGAACGGGAAAGTGGTCAGCGGCTATGATTACCACTCCGCCGCGGTTTACGGACTCGCTGCTCTTGTCGCCGAGGAACTCCATGATGAGGAGCTTGCGCGCCTGGCGCTGCGGCGCATGGAACGCTACTGCACAATGGACGCAGGCCTGCCGGAATTCGGGGCATTGGGCAGACCGGGAGAAGTGCTGTATTCGTTTGATCAGCTGATCGCCATGCTTGCATATCACGGCATGGGCTGAGCGGCTTAGGAAAAAGAAGGAAGAAACAGAAAGGAGAAGGGATGGAACCGAAGGAAAGCACAAAAGCACAGCGTTCACTGAAGGAAACCGTGAATCATTTCTTCACATCGGTCCGTCGGACCCTTCGCTCCTGGAACGCGCGGCTGCAGAAAAACTACAACCCGAACCTCTCTGCCGCCCTGGGTGCGTTCCTTGTCCTTGCGATCGCCGTCTTCCTTCTGCAGATACCGCCGCTGGTCGGGACGGCGGATGACGGGGCATTGACCACGATTCTGAACAATGCCGGACTCGGCTACCGGCTTCAGGATCTCGAGGTTCCCGTAGGGTCTTACTTCATCCGGCTCTATCTTCACTCCACCCGGATCCGGACCGGCATCTCGACCCACATCTTTCTGATCCGGACCGCGATGTTCTTCGACAACCTGTTCACCGGCGACAACCTCTTCGATGTCCGCTTCCTCAGCGCGCTTTATCTGATCCTGTATCTGCCGGGGGTATGGCTGTTCATCCGCGGGGTGGTGGCGAGAGTCAATTACGCATCGGAAGCGCTGTTTCTTACCATCCTGTGTGCGGTGATTCTGGCCGACGGTTCGATTCTCTGCTATTTCAACTCCCTGTATCCCGAGGCGCTCTGGCAGATCCTCTTAGTCTACTGCTTCGGGTTTGCGCTGGCATTCCAGCATGATAAAGAGAGCTGGACAACGCTTGCCTTCCTGGGGCTTACCGCGGCGGGGACAATCCTCGTCTTTACCGAAAAGCACTGCGCTTCGGTCGGGCTTGTACTGATGCTGTTATGCCTCCGGCAGATCACGATGACAAACGGCACGCATCAGACAAAGGTCTTCTCGGTGATCTCCGCTTCCGTCCTGCTGGTCGCTTCGATCTTCTCCTGGACGCTCGGCATGCACCGGTTCAGCGATGCCTCCAAACTGCATTCGATGACGACCGGGGTATTGCTGAGATCGCTGAATCCGGAAGACTCCCTCAGGGAATTTGACATCGATCCGAGGTACGAAACCCTGACGGATATCTCGAGCTACGCCGATTATCCCTATGCGGTATTCGGCAACCCCGAGCTTCAGAACGGCTTCCTCGATCAGTTCGGCCTTGCGAGCATTGCCTTCTATTACCTCAAACATCCGCTGGCATTTCTCGGCCTGCTCGAGATCGGAACCAACGCCAGCTTCAACATCATCCGCAGCTATGTGGGGAATTACGAACAGTCGCTGCGTCTGCCCGAGCGGGCGCGCAATCCGCTGTTCATCCTCTACAGCAACTTCAAGGCTTCCACACTGCCGCGAACCCTTGGCTTCGTCGTTCTGCTCGCAGTGATCTACCTGTCGCTGTTCCGCACCCGCAGCGGCGTTCAGAAAAACGCCGTGACCTACGGGATCCGGGAGAAGGAAGTCATGATCGCTTCCTTTCTCACCGCAATTGCCATGGGGATTGCAAGCCTGGCTGTGATCATCCTGCTGAGCGGCACCGCCGAACTCGAGCGCTATCAGATGATCAGCGGCTTCTGCATCGATGTGATGATCATTCTGCTTCTGGCAGAAGTGCTTCACCGCCTGAATATTCTTTCCATAGAGGAGTAAGCGTATGAACAACGAGAATACATCCGCAAGCAGACAGGTTCTTCTTCAGGACATCGGACTGATCCTGTTTATGGCAAGTCTTATTGCCGGAAGCCTTATCACCGCGAGTTCCCCGCGCACCCTGATGGTACAGAATATCATCCTTCTTTTCGGTGTCTTTGCGGCGGGCTTTCTTGCGGCATTGAGAGCGAGAACCGCGAGCGTCATCACGGCAGCGGTGGAGATCCTGATCTTTGCCGTGTACAAGATCTACAGCTATGCGGCCTATCATCAGCCGATCGAACCCGCCGCGTTTCTCTGGCCGGTGCTGATCCTGGCTTCGGCCGGAGGAATGGAGCTGTTCATCTCTCTGTTTTCCAGCATGGAGGGCATCAACTCGATCCTCAACCGGCGCATTGATGAACTGACGGTCATTGATCCTCTGACCGGCCTGGAAAACTACCGCAGCCTGATCCAGTCACTGGCAAGATACATGGCACTGTGCGAGCGCAACGGCACCGAGATGGGGCTGATGCTGGTAAGGCTGCGCTATGCGGATGAGCTGCGCAAGGTACTGTCCGCGCGGCAGTTCAATGACCTGCGCTATGAGCTCGCTGATACGATTCAGGATACGCTTCGCCTGGAAGACAGGATCTTTTCGACCGATGACAAGGGCGGCGTTGCGATCATCTACTTCTCCTTTCCGGAAGGGGTGGAGGTGATCAAGCGGAGAATCCTGCTGGCAGTCGCAAAGAAGAATATGCTCAGGGATCTCAACGAACAGACCCTGGTAGTCGATCTCAGCATCGTCTACCGCCAGTATGACAAATCCATGAAAAAGGATTCCGTGCGGTTTGTGAATGAAACGGAAAAGGAATTCGCTTATGAGGTTTAACACTTTCGCAAAACACCTGATCCTCATTCTTCTGCTCGTCTGTTTTACGGGCAGGGGGGTTTTGGTGCGCGCGGAAGAAGAGCCGGAACCGGCGGATATCCTTGTGATCTATCCCGCGGCGATGAATCTCAAGGACAGCGCCGACAATCTTTCCTCTCTGGCCCAGGTGATCACAAGCCTTGGCTATACTGCCGACTTTGCGGATATGGAATCGGGACGGGCCGAGGTCTGGAAATACGCCAATCTCATCTTTCTGAACTCTTCCGAAGTGGAGCGGGATTCCTATTCCCTGGCGGAAGGATTCAGCGGCCAGCTCCTGATTCTCGGCAGTGCCGACCACTTCCGCGGGATCGGTCTGAAGGCCGCCGAGACCAGGGCAGTAAAGGCGGAGGCGGTTTATACATTTCCGGATCAGACGGAATACCATGCCAGCATCCCCGTGGATCATCCCGGCGCCTTTGAAGAGGCGGATACCGCCGCCGGGCTCGCCGAGTTCAGCGGCGGCGAAGTGCCGCTTGTCTCGGCGGTCAATAAGAACCGCTATATCGCCTTAACGGACTATACGACGGAGTTTGCCAAGGCAGTCCTGTCGCAGGAGATTGCGGCCTGGCTCTGGCCTTATGAATCACGCATGCATGTCTATACCGAATATGTGGTCTTCGATGAAGTCTACCCGTTTGAGGATCCGTACCGTCTGCGCAGGTTTGTGGATCTGATGACGGAACAGAAGATGAGCTATGTGATCTCGGTCATGCCGATCTATCAGAACCAGGACTATCCGGCGATGCAGCAGTTCTGCGAAGTGCTTCGCTTTGCCCAGGCCAACGGCGGCAGTATCGTCCTCCATGCCCCGATTGTTCAAAACGGCATCAAGCCGGAAGAGCTTTCGGAAAAGATCACGGAAGCGGCTCTGAACTATTTTGAAAACGAGGTTTATCCATTGGCTCTCGAGATTCCCTCGGAATGGATCTTCCGCGAGGACCTTCTTCCGATTCTCGGGCGGAACCGCACCCTGATCTTCAGCGACACCGATGCCTTTGCCTCTCATTCGGTCAGGGAGTACAGCCTGCAGAAGTTCATCTCGATGGGCAATCTCCGCATCTTCCCGTCGATTCATCTGGAAGAGACCGGGATCTCTCACCTCAGCGTCAATTCCACCGCGGTGTTTGTCAATCTTGCGGAGCTGGAAGATGAGGAAGTACTGAAGAGGATCAGCACCGCAAAGAATGCGCCGATTCCGATGCAGAGCCTCTGGGATTCGGATCAGGCGATGTTCTTCGACGGCGGCAATGTGCTTGTCTGGAACGGATCGAGCCTGCTCGTCAACGGAGAACAGAAGTTTCTCGAATATGTGCCGAAGGAGTATGACAAAGACCATGACTACCAGCGGAATGTGTATTACCGCTTTGTCGCCAACATCCGCAATCAGAACTACTTCCTGATCGGAATCAGTTTACTGATCGTGACCATGTTCCTGGTGATGGGTTACTACTCCCGAAAACAGATGCATCGAAGATTCCTGGTGCCGGTGAAGGATGCTTCGAAGGGAAAGGAGAATGACGATGTCAGCGGCTGAGATCATCTCTCTGTATGCGATTGCGGCGATCTGGTTCATGATGATCCTCAATGTGATCCTCAGCATCGGCGGCTTCATCTACATCTACCGGTGCAATAAATCCGACGGCAATATCCCCATGGACGAAAAGGACTATCCGATGGTATCGATCCTCGTTCCGGCACACAACGAGGCTCTGGTGCTGAAGCGCACCGTGCAGGCATTGCTCAGCTTCGATTACCCGAAGGAGAAATACGAAATCATCGTCGTCAACGACAACTCCAGCGACAACACCGAAGAGATTCTCTCCGATCTTGCGGCCAGCCACCCGGATCACCGGCTGATCTGTCTTTCCACCGACAAGGTGGTCGGCGGCACCGGCAAATCCAACGCGCTGAACATCGGATACTCGATCGCAAAGGGAAGCGTGATCGCGATCTACGATGCCGACAACACGCCGGAAAAACCGGCTCTGCGGCTGCTGGTGGAGAACCTGATGGCGGATGAGAAGCTCGGAGCGGTGATCGGAAAATTCCGGACCAGAAACCGGAATGCCTCGATTCTCTCGCGCTTTGTCAACATCGAAACCCTCTCGCACCAGTGCACCAACCAGGCGGGCAGATACTTCTTCTTCCGCCTCTGCACGATCCCCGGCACCAATTACGTGATCCGCCGCGACATCATCGAAAAGGTCGGCGGCTGGGATGTCAAGGCGCTTTCCGAGGATACCGAGATCAGCTTCCGGATCTACCGCATGGGCTACTACATCAAGCTTCTGCCCCAGGCGGTGACCTGGGAACAGGAACCGCATCTGCTTCCGATCTGGTTCAAGCAGAGAGTGCGGTGGGCTAAGGGAAACATCTACGTCATGATCAAGAATTTCAAGTACACCTTTGACAAAGAGGCGGGGGCGATGCGTTTCGACACGCTGTACTACGCCCTGGTCTACAGCATCATGCTCACCTCACTGATCGCTTCCGACATGATATTCCTGGGCGGCATGCTGGGTCTTGTCACGGTGAAGCTCGGCGGCTTTACACCGATGCTGTGGGGGATGGCGATCGTCGTGTTTGTCGCCAACATCATGCTTACGCTTTCACTCGAAAAGAATGAATTCTCCCTGGAATCCCTGGGGCTTGCGACACTGATGCTGTTTACGTACGCAAAGCTCTGGGTGGTCGTGGTTGCCAAGGCCGCATGGGATTCCACATTGGATGCGGTACTCAAACGGGAAGTCAAATGGGACAAGACGGTGCGCTATGTCGAAACGGCATCGGAACAGGCACCGGCGGTAAAGAATAACGGATAGAATTTCGGAGGAACTCATATGAAGAAGAAAGAAATCGGGAAGGTCTTAACAACACTGCTTTCCGCGCTTGCCGTCATCACGGTGATGATTCTGCCGGCGCGTGCGGAAGGGGAAGAATACGAAACCTATTCGTTTTACGAACCCGGAAAGGAAGAGACCGGCGTAGAAACCGGGGAAGAGAACGGGGAAGTGAACGGGGAAGAGAAGGAAGCCGAAGCGGAACGGAATGACAGCCAGTCTCAGCTCGCGATGATCGATTATGTTCTTTCCGGCGACCCGGAAACAGCCGGGGCACCGGTCAGTGAGCGGCCTGCCGTGAAGGAGTCGGAACATACGATGATCTTCGACTACACCGAAAGCACGGTATTGCGCGGGGTGTTCGGCCAGAGTGCCTACTTCTTCAAGATCGCAAAATACTGGCAGATCGATTATGCCCTGGCGCAGATCGAATATTCGATCAGCCCGATGATCGACAACGTTCCGGCAAGCATCACCTTTTTCATCAACAATTCTCCGATTTATTCCTGTGCGGTGAATTATGAGCGGGGCGCGACCCAGATCGCCTATGTCCTGATTCCGACAGAACTTCTGGAGGAGGGATACAACAACTTCACGATCAGCGGCTTTGTGCGCCTGTATGACGATGACGGATGTCTGGATGATCTTTCCGGTGCCAACTGGATTTCGATTTCGAAGAACTCGTTTATCGAAGTCGGATACAGCGTCATGGATACCGGCTATCAGATCAGCTACTATCCGTATCCGCTGATTTCGACAATGGATGAAACCGGCGAACATCTGAATGTCTATGTGCCCGAGAACGCCTCGGAAGAAGAGCTCCGGGCCGCGTTCATGTTAAGGGCGGATCTTGGCGATGAGACGGTAAGGGAAGATGACATCGGCTTTCTGACCTTCTCCCATTACACGGCGGGGAAGAACGCACTCTTTGTGGCGAGCAGAGATCATCTGCCCGAGACGATCCGATCCCGTATGCCTTCCGTCAGCCGGGATCTTGCAGGCGGGGCACTGGTCTATGAATACGGCGAAGGGGATACCGCGATTCTGGTTCTCACTTCGGAAGATCCCGAATGCCTTGCGGAAGGGGCGGCGCTTCTGATGGATGTGGACCGGGTCACCCAGGAAAAAGCAGACTGGGCCTATGTGCCCAAAGGCTCCAGTGAGCAGGTGATCATGAACCGCTCATTGAGCGCACTTATTGAAGACGGCGAGACGATCAAGGGCATTACCGATTACGACGGCCTCAGCTTCATCGGCCCGTTCCACCAGGAACAGACGATCTATCTGCCGTTTTCCGGCGGGTTTATCCTGGGCGAAGGCGGAAAGATCGACCTGCGCCTGCGCTACAGCGACAACCTCGATTTCGACCGTTCTCTGATCACCGTCTACTGGGGCGACAAGCCGGTTGCGAGCAAAAAGCTCGACCGGGAGAAATGCGACTCGGATGTCTTCAGCTTCATGATGCCGAGTGATGCGGTGGGCACCCATGCGGCTTCGATCAAAATCGCCTACGACCTTGAGGTCAAGGATCAGTACTGCACCAGGCGGGCGGATGAGATGCCCTGGGGATATGTGAGCGGGGACTCCGTGCTCTATCTTCCGGTCGGTGCCTCCAGCACCTATGATCTCTCCCTGCGGCCGTATCCGTTCCAGCAGCTCGGTTCCTTCAATCATCTTGCGGTTGTCGTTCCCGATTCCATGAGTGATGCGGAATTGTCGCTGTTTGGAAGAATTGCGGCACTGCTCGGCGCGAATGTATCCCCGTATGGCGATCTGCTTGTTTTCAAGGCATCGTCTTATCCGGCGGAAAGTGAAAACCGCCATGTCGTGACCCTGGGCACCTATCGCTCCAATGCCTTCATTCAGAAGATCAACGAACATCTCAGCTTCAGATACAGTTCCGACGGAGGCAGCTTTCTGAGCAATGATCAGCTGCTTCTCGGTGATCGCTTCTCGCGTGAGATGGGCGTGCTTCAGATCATCCGTTCGCCCTGGCAGAAATCCCGGGCCATCCTTGCCGTAAGCGGCACGGAAGACGCTTCACTGAATGCGATCGAGCGCTTTGCCTCCGTACAGGAGAACAACTGGACTCTGGCAGGGGATGCGTTCCTGATCGACCGGGATCTTGAAACCAAGCATTACCGATTCCTCAAGGATGAAGCGGTCCATCAGGCCAGCCTCCGGGAGCGGATTGCTCAGAACAAGGATGCGATATTGTTCACGCTGGTTTCCACCCTGGCGATGATTCTGATTCTTGCGGCGGTACTGATCGTTGTGTTCCGGTACCGGAAGAATAAAGCGGAGGAGGAGAAGAAGTGAGACTCAAACGCAATGCGTTCTATACCTTTGCCCTGATCGTCTACGCCATCTGCCTGTTCTTCGCGCTTTCCACGACCCTTCAGTCCCTCGGCGAAGGACAGGAGTATCCGTATCTTCTGAAAGGGGAATGGCTCATTGCAATTCTTGCGGTGAGCTGTCTTTCCGTGTTTGCGGGTGCGGTGTGGTTTCGTCTTGAGGTAACAAAACGCCTGGAACATTCGAGGGATCTCAGCCGGCTGGCGGAGCTGTTTCTCGGCATCACGATCCTGCTCGGCGGGTTTATCCTGCGGGTGAACTACATCCGGACGATGCCCATGGAGCCGGTATCCGACTACCGGACCTACTATGAGGTCGCCGATTACATCCGCCGGGGAACACTGATCGAAGAGGCACAGGGGTACTGCGATTACATTTCAATGTTTCCGCATGTCTACGGTTATCCCGCCATTCTTTCCATTGCCTTTTCGCTGTTTGGGACCAGTGTGAGCACGGCATTGTATTTCAACCTTGCCGCGATGATGATCAGCTGTGTTCTGGTATGGATTCTTTCGCGCATGATTGCCGGAAAAGCGGCGGGCATCCTTTCGCTTGCGATCATGTGCTTTTTCCCGTCGACGATCCTCTACAGCAACTTCGTGGCCAGCGAACCGATGTTTACGCTTTTCCTGCTTATAGCGATGGTGCTGTTTACCCTCACGATGAAGCAGACCGCCGCCAAGGAGAAACATCCCTGGATTATCACGATCGAACTCGTGCTGGTCGGAGTGACTCTGGCCATCGGTTCCTTTGTGCGTCCCATGGCACTGATCTACCTCGTCTCCATCGGAATCTGCCTGTTCTCGACGGAAGAGGAACTGTCCGATCTTCCCAAGAACGATATTCCCCTGGGGGTGCGGGCGGTGAACCGGGGATGGAAGCGGTTTCTGATCATATTCGCCGTGTATTTTCTGCTCAATAAACTTCTGACTTTCACCGTCTCCTACAACACCAACCGCGAGCTTGCCGGGGGATCGGCCTCGTTTGGATACAACCTTCTGGTCGGTCTCAACCTGCAGAGCTTCGGCGGCTGGAATGAAGAGGATGCGCAGTATCTTTACGATGCCCTGGAAGAAACCGGCTCCGGCGCGGAGGCACAGCTGATCTGCCGGGATATGGCAGTGCAGCGGCTTCTCGTCGATCCCCGGGCTCTGGGCGATCTCTTCATTCACAAATATGAAGTGCTCTGGGGAAACGATGACTACGGAGCTTCCTGGAACATCCTGTTCATGGACCAGCAGTCCAACCTCACAAAGGAGCGGGAAGCCTATCTCTATCAGATGATGGATGTCAGTGATTTCTTTTATCTGTTTGTTCTGCTTGCCTCGGGGCTTGCCGGGGTGATCATGGTGCGGAAGGTGCCGAATACTTCATATTCCTTTGTCCTGATGTTCTGCGGCACCGTTGCCCTGCATCTTCTTGTCGAGAACCAGAACCGCTATCACTATCATACCCTGCCGATCCTGGCGATTATGACCGGTGTATTCTTTTATCTGATGATGGAACGCGTGCAAAAGATCGTGCTTGCCCAGAAGATCGAAAAGGAACATAAGGAAGCGGAAGAGAAAGCCGCAAAGGAACGGATCGAAAGAATCCGGGCCGAGGAGAAGAAGATCGAAGATCTCAGGGCTGCCGCCCTCCATGCCCAGTTTGATATGGGACCGGCAATCAGGGATGGTCATGTGCGGGTGGTGATGAGCCAGTCCGCCGCGAAATCCCACACGGAGCCAAAGCCCAGGTACGCGGATGATCATGAGGCGCATCTTTCCGAGCGGAAGAAGAGAGAAGAGGAACCTGCGGAAAACAAAACGGTCAAAGAAACAGCAGAACCGGCTGCGTCTGAAAGTATGCATGCATCTCTCGGGGAAGAGAGCGGCGGGAAAACCGAAGCAGGGGAAGAACCCGCTTCCAGAACTGCGGAAGGAAGCGAAGGGAGTTCTCTGAAGGCGGAGGATGAAATAACTCCCGCTCCGGCAGAGACAAAGCCCGCAGAAAAGAAAAAGAAGAAGTCATTGTTTGATACGCTTCAGACCCGGAAGAAGGAATTCGTTATCCGTGACTCGGAAAGGAAGGAGAAGTAAGCCATGTTATTTAATTCTCTTTCCTATCTGATCTTCTTTCCCTGCGTGGTGTTTCTCTACTACATCACCCCCTGGCAGAAGGTCCGCAATCTTCTGCTTCTTGCGGCGAGCTATTACTTCTACATGTGCTGGGATCCAAGATTCATCTTACTGATGCTTGGGTGTACGGTCATCACTTATTTCGATGCGATCTTCATCGACATCGCAAAGAGAGAAGAAGCCGCTCATGTCGAACAGGAAAAGCGCCATACCGGAAAGGCGACGCTCTATATCACGGTGACCCTGGTATTCATGTTTTCGGTGCTGGCGTGGTTCAAATACGCCAACTTCCTGACCGAAAGCATTGTCGCCATTGCGAGTTCCGTCGGAATTCCCATTTCGATTCCAAAGCTTAACGTCGCACTTCCCGTCGGTATTTCCTTCTTTACCTTCCAGTCGCTGAGCTATGACATCGATGTCTACCGCGGCACTACGAAAGCGGAGAAGAACTTCCTTCGCTATGCACTCTTCGTTTCCTTTTTCCCGCAGCTGGTGGCCGGTCCGATCGAGCGCTCCAACAACCTGCTGAAGCAGTTTGAAGACAAGCATGCCTTCCGCAGTGAACAGGTCGTCAGGGGAATGATGTTAATGCTGTGGGGATTCTTCATGAAGATCGTGATCGCCGACCGCGTCGCTGTCATCGTGGATCAGGTTTACAACTACCATACTGCCTATGAAGGGCTGATCCCGATGATCGCTACCGCTCTGTTTGCCATTCAGATCTACTGTGACTTCAACGGCTATACAACGATTGCGATCGGGTCCGCCGAGGTGATGGGATTTCATCTCATGAAGAATTTTGAACAGCCTTATCTTTCGACCAGCGTTGCCGAATTCTGGCGCAGATGGCATATTTCCCTCACCAGCTGGTTCCGGGATTACATCTATTTTCCGCTGGGGGGAAGCCGCTGCGCAAAGTGGAAGAAATACCGGAATATCATGATCGTCTTTCTGATCTCCGGTCTCTGGCACGGGGCCAACTGGACCTATGTCGTCTGGGGCGGTCTCAACGGTGCCATGCAGGTGATCGGCGATCTGTTCAGGCCGATCCGGAAAAAGATCACCGCGGCGCTGAAGGTGAATCCCGATGCGTTCGGCGTTCAGCTGATGAAAGGAATCCTCACGTTCATTCTGGTCGATTTTGCCTGGACGTTCTTCCGTGCCGCAACGATCAATGAGGCATTTGCGATCATACGCTCCTGGTTTGCGGTATTCAACCCCTGGGTGCTCTTTGACGGAACACTCTACACCCTGGGTCTGAATATGACTGATTTCTGGCTTATGGTGCTGTCCATTCTTGTTTTGCTGGGGGTTGATGTCATGCATGCCCGCGGCATCTCCATCCGGCAGAGTCTTCTGAAACAGCCGGTCCTGGTCCGATGGGCTGTGTATTATGCGGCGATTCTTGCCATTCTTGTGTTCGGCGTATACGGGCCGGGATACAACGCGGCGAACTTCATCTATTTCCAGTTCTGAAGAGGCAGGTTTTTTATGAACAAGGCGAAAGAGATCCTGAAACTGATTCTGAAATGCATTGTTTTTCTGGCAGGTCTTGCCGTCCTGCTGGTTTTATGCATGTCGGTTCTTTCTTTCAAGCATGAAGACGGATCGCTTCCGATGCGCAATTATTATGATCTTCCCGGCGATACGGTGGATGTGCTGATGGTCGGTTCCAGTCATATCGGAATGAATGTGAATACGAAGCAGCTTTGGGATGAGTACGGCATTGCCGCATACAAATGCTGGGGAAGCACACAGCCGATCTGGAACAGCTATTACTATCTGAACGAGTGTCTGAAAACACAGACACCGAAGGTCATTGTTGTGGATGTGCATGGGGCGACATTTTCCTATGAATACAGCGATTATGTTCTGCAGACGAAAAATCTCATGGGGATGAAGTTTTCCGCGAACAAGATCGAAGCGGTAAAGACCAGTGCGCCGAAGGAATCATGGGCTGATCTTCTGCTGGAACTTCCCGCATATCATTACCGGTATGGGGAACTCACGGAACAGGATTTCGAATACTTTCCGTGGAACCATCATCCTGAGATGAAAGAACTGTCCAATGCATCGATGGATATTGTTTATCCGTTTCAGATGATCGACATATCGAAAACGGAGGGGATCGAACCGCTGGAAGAGAAAGAAGAACGGTATCTCAGGAAGATCATCGATCTCTGCAATGAGAGAGGGATTCCTCTTGAGCTGGTCGTCGCTCCCTATCAGCTGAGCGAAGGGGAACTGAAACGCTACCGCGCTGCTGCAGAAATTGCAGAGGAATACAGTACGGTTCATTTTACGGATTTCAATGAAACTTACATGGATTACGGGATCAGTACCGCAAAGGATTATGTTGATCCGGGTCATCTGAATAAAACCGGAGTACCGAAGTATACCCGTGCCATAGCGGATATTCTCATGAAATACCAGCTTCCCGACCGCAGGACGGATCCGAATCATATCTGGAATCTCACGAAGGAAAAAGAAGCGGTTCCGGTCTATTCCCTGGAATATCAGTTCGAAGGGGACGGGATCCAGCGGTATCTCGATACCGGTGTCCGGCTGTATGAGAATCCTCTGAATACCTGGACGCTTCTTACGGAATTTGAAGTTCCTTCCTATGACGATGAGAACGGGGTAGTGCTTGCCTGTTACGATGAGACGGAAGATAATTACCACGGACTTCTTATCCGCACCAATGAAAATCATCATCTTATCATCGCGTTTTCTTCCTATGCGAATTTTGATGCGGGAGAGGTCAGAGAAGGACAGGTGATCCGTCTTGGTGTGATCAAGAATCATGACAGCATCGAAGTCTTCCTGAACGGAAAGCGCCTCAACGGCACAAAACTCGGAGGCTTTTCCGGGTATGAAGGAACACTGCTTTTAGCGGCGCAGGTTCAGCCGGACGGAAAGCTGTTCCGTTTCAGCATGCCGATCATCCATGATCTGATTGTTTATGACAGCTGTCTCAAGGCGGACGAAGCGGCTTTGTGGCATGCGAGAATCCTGCCGGAAGAAAAGATCGAGACCGTATCCAACGGCGCTGATTCCGATGAAGGACGGCTCTTCCGGCTCACTGAGACCTATCGCGGTGATGGCATAGAGAAGTATGTGAATACCGGAATCCGCCTGTTTGAAGACCCTGAAGACTCCTGGACCGTTCTTGCCAGGATCAGTCCGAAGATCGAGAGCGGTGACACCGTGTATTTCTCGGATTTTCTGGAAGATCCGAAACACTATACCGGGCTTCTTGTCCGCCGGGTTGAAGACGGACTTCTGAATATCATGTACGGCGGCGGACTCGGTGTGAATATCGGGATTCCGGAAGATAAGGATTCCGTGATTGCGGTTGTGAAGAAGCAGTCTGCCTATGAGATTTATCTGAATGGGAAATGTGTTATGGACTGGAATGAATCCTTTGCGGATCCCTATGAGGGAGAACTGTATATCGGCTGTCAGATCGATTCCAGAGGAGAAAAATTCCGTTATTCCGGGACAACGGTATACAACCTCGAAGTCGCGGATGAAGCGTTGGGTCCCGAAGAGATCGCAGCCTGGGATCCCGAACCGCTGAAGGAAGCAAAGAAGAAAAAAGGGTCCTCCGTCAGCTATACCCTGGAGGCAGGGTTTGCCGGCAACGGAAAAGACCGCGCGCTCGATACCGGAGTGAGACTGTACGATGTGCCGGATAAAGACTGGTCCATGCATTTCCTGATCGATCTTTCGGAAGGAAGCAGCGGTACCATCGCTTCCTGCTTTGCGGAAGAACCGGATCATTACCGGGGATTTGCCTTCCGGATGACGGATCCGGATACCTATGGTCTGATTCTTGGAAGTGAGTATGTATCCATCACCTCCAATCCCGGCAGAACTATGGTGGTCGATATCATCAAACAGGAATTTACCTATCGGGTATATGTCGACGGTGTCTTTGTTCAGGAAGTGTCGGGAAGATGCTCCGCATACAACGGATCTCTGCTTCTGTGCGCTGAGCGCATGGATAACGGATCTCTGTTCCGGTTCTCCAATCAGAAGATCCGGAAGCTGAATATTGTTTCGAACGCATTGAGTGAAGAAGAACTGAAGGAAGCGTATGGATCAGATACAAACTACAGATAACAGTCTTGACGCTGCAGGAAAAGACGAGAGAGAAAAGAAACCGCGGATTTCATTCCATCCGTCTTTTCTTGCCGGCATGGGATCTATGTTCTGTGCTTTGATCTCCCTTGTGATCGGAGCGCTTCGAAGCCCTGTGCTCTATCCGGTAGACTTCGGACAGTACGAACTGCTCCTGCGGCAGTTCTCTCTGACCTGGACAAAAGCGGATCTTCTGGCCGGGAATCTCCATTATGTCCGGCCCATCACCCGGTTTGCCTACACCCGCTTTTCCTGGTCCAATCTTCTGACGCCATCGGCCGGAAACAGCCTGATCTATCCGATTGCGGTCGTCCGTCTTTTTACGGAACCGTTCGGACTGCTGTTTCATGTCGATCTTCTGGCGGTTGTGCTCTGCCTCTTTCTTCTGGTTTCGGTATTTCTGACTGCATCCTCCATGTACCGGAGGTTCCGCGAGTTCTGGTGGTTTCCCGCCGCAATCCTCTGCTTCCTGTTCTGTGACGGCAATTTCTTTGCGATGCTGAGGGGATTGTATACGACCGGTTCCGCTGTCGTCTTTTCGATTCTTCATATCAGTGTGGTTCTGTATCTTTCGATTCTGGATTCCAAAGGCCGGGCGAGAGCTCTGCCGCTGATGTTTCTTACCTCGCTTCTCTTGCTGAAGGCGATGACGCCGATGATCGTTTTCCTGCCGGTGCTTCTGCTGTCTGATCTGTATTTTGTGTGGTCGGCGCGGAGCCATCTCTCGAAGAATCTGTTCTCTGCCGGGCTTGCGGCGTTTCTCGGAATCGTTCTGCTGACCAGTACCGTGACATTCTCGATGAAGGATGCGGACTTTTTTTCCGATGCGGCTGCTTATGAAAGCTTCTTCAATACGCTGCTTCCATCCTGTGACAATCCAGAAGAGATACTTTCTGAGATCGGTCTGGATGAGTCCTATCTTGAGGATATCGGCAAGTCATTTTATCTCTCCGATGATGCGTATGCGCATAATCCCAATGACGAAGAGGAAGCGCGGGTGCTGTTTTCAAAACTGACCTGGCGGACCGTGGTCAGAGAATATGCGAAACATCCGCAGATCCTCTGGCAGAATCTGATGAAGTTTCCGTACCGCAGCGACCGCTATGAGAGTGAGCGCAATTCTCCCGCGGTTCCTTCTGAAACCGGCTACATCACCCATCGCAGTGAAGCCGGTCCGCTGGGTCTGATCCGCTTTCTGGCAAGGTTTGACTATGACCGTTTTTTCCTGGTATGCATGCTGTTCGGAATTGCCTCAGTGCTCTGGTCTTTGATCCGCAGAAAGGGCAAATACCTGATTGCCGGAATCCTGTTTTTCTCATTGCCGCTGTATCTCTTGTTTGTGACGGTATTGAACGGCTATGCCCTGGGAAGTGAACTGATTCTGTTTCAGACCTTCCTGCAGGATTTCCTGGCGGTGTGTCTTGTATGTGTTCTGATTTTTGCCTTCCGGAAGTTCGGGATCTGGGTGAGTACCTATTCCGAAACCCCGTCGCTTCCGTTTCCGAAGTTTGTCTATACCCGGGAATCGGGGATGCCGTCCCTGGCTGGAAGAACTTCATTCCTGTCAGCGCTGAAAAAGAGGATGGACGGAATTCTCAGTGACAGAAAAAAGACCTCGCTCTTATTTGCCGGAATCGCGGTGATCATGTTAGCGGCGGTGTATCTTCCCAAAGACCATGTTGTCAGTGTAAACAACGGTGACTACGGCCGCATGATGGGCTCCATCGGCATCACCTGGACCGGGGAATATTACTATGATTTTGCCCACCAGTCCCTGCATGAGGGAATCGAAGAGTATGCCTATGCCGAACCGTTCAACATTCTCAAACTGACACCGCTCATGCCTGCCTACAGCCTGTATCTCTTTGAATCGGTGATACGTCTGTTCACGGAGCCGTTCCATCAGATGTTCAGCACCTGGAAGACGGCGCTTCTGATGGGAATCATCACCGTTCTCTGCATCGCTCAGATCGTCAGTGACTGCCATGAGAAATTCGGAAAATTGTCGGCACTGATCGGAGTGCTGCTGTGCGGTATGCTGATGTCGGAAACCAATCTTGCCTGGTATAACAGCCTGTTCGGCGAGGGGTGTGTAAATCTCGGCCTTCTGCTTTCGGTGACCTGCGGCATTCATCTTGCCGTGCACCGGGAAGAGAAGGGGTGGAAGATGCTGCTGTGGCTTGCTGGCCTTGCGGTTTCGCTCTGGATTCTTCTCGGGGCAAAATCACAGATGATTGCGGCACTTCCGTTTGCCGTACTCCTTGTGCTGGTGATCGCCTGGTTTCATAAACCGTACCGGTATGATTATCAGATGGTCTACGGCCTCTGCATTCTCAGTGCCGCAGTCCTGCTGGGCTTTTCCGGCATCGGGGTTTACCGCTCGGAGCGCGATGAAACCAGCACCTCGCAGAAGAGCAATATCTGGCATGCCTATTTCTACGGCATCTTCATGATCAGCGATGATCCGATCAAAGACATGGAAGAACTCGGCATCGATACGGCCATGGCAGCGGATATCGGCAAATATGTCTCCTTTGATGAGAATGCGGACTATGTCTATGCGCCGATGTCGGAAGAAGCGCAGAAGGCGTTCTATGATCATGTCAGTCTCACTTCGATCGTGAAATGGTATCTGACCCATCCTGCCAAACTGCTGTACATGCTCGACTATGCCGCTTCCGTATCCAAAACCCTCTATCAGGATTTCCGCGTGTATTACGGACAGGATTATTCCGACCCAGGTCATGATCCGGTGCTGGGATTCAACCTCTGGCCGGGCTGGCGTCCGGTATTCTCGCCGTCCGGGTTTATCGGTTATGTGATCAGCTACGGAATTCTGCTGATCCTGGCACTGCGGATCCTGTTTTCGAAGAAGCGTTCCGATACTGACAGAATGCTTGCGGCAGTTCTCTTGTTTGTGATGTTCACCGGCATTCTTCAGTTCCCGCTTTCCGTGATCGGAAACGGATTTGCGGACAACAGAAAGCAGATGATCGGATTTATGATGTGTCATGATCTCATTCTCTGCTTTGTGATCCCGCTGCTTCTGAAGGCATCTTCAGAACACCCGCTCACCATCGAATCCCTGAATGCACTCAAAGAGAGAGTGCTGCACAGAAAAAAGAAGAAGGAGTCAGATCATGAAGAAAGTAATGGTAGTATTCGGCACGAGGCCGGAGGCGATCAAGATGTGCCCGCTGGTCCTCGAACTTCGCAAGAGCAAATCGCTTGAGACCGTGGTATGCGTCACCGGCCAGCATAAGGAAATGCTGAGACAGGTGCTCGATATCTTTCATGTGGAGCCGGACTATGACCTCGAGGTCATGAAACCGGGACAGACACTGTATGACATCACCACTTCGGTCCTGCTTGGCATGCGGGATATCTATGAGAAGGTGAAACCGGATGTTGTTCTTGTCCATGGGGATACCAGCACTGCCTATGCCAGTGCGGTTTCCGCGTTTTACCAGCAGATCACGGTCGGTCATGTCGAAGCGGGATTAAGAACCGGCAATCTTTACTCTCCGTTTCCCGAAGAGTTCAACCGTCAGGAAATCGATGTCATCTCATCCCTGAATTTTGCCCCGACGGAAACGGCAAAGAACAATCTGCTCAAAGAGGGAAAGAAACCGGAAACCATCTTTGTGACGGGAAACACCGGCATTGATGCATTGAAGACCACCGTCAGAGCATCCTTCACGCATCCGATTCTCGACTGGGCGAAGGGGAGCCGGCTGCTTCTGATCACCGCTCACCGGAGGGAGAATCTCGGTGAACCCATGCATGCGATGTTCCGGGCCATCCGGCGCATCGTCGAGGAATTTGAAGATGTCAAAGCGGTGTATCCGGTCCATCTGAATCCGATCGTGCGCAAGATTGCAGAGGAAGAACTGTCCGGCTGTGACCGCATCCGGCTGATCGAGCCGATGGAGGCGGAAGGGTTTCATAACCTCATGAACCACAGCTATCTGATTCTCACCGATTCCGGGGGGATTCAGGAAGAAGCTCCTTCGCTTGGCAAACCGGTGCTGGTCATGCGGGATACCACCGAACGGCCGGAAGGGGTGGAAGCGGGGACGCTGCGCTTAACGGGCACGGATGAACAGGTGATCTATAATGCATGCCGGGAACTTCTGACGGATGAAAAAGCGTATCGGACCATGAGTGAGACTGCCAATCCCTACGGGGACGGACACGCCAGCGAACGGATCCGTAAAATACTCGAAGAGCTCTGAGTTGAACCGACGGGAAGACAGGCGGGAATGCTCTTTGGATCTTTGGTCCGGAAATAAAGACCGCCGGAAGAACAGAATCAGATCATGAAAAAAGGCTGTGCAGCCGCAGGGAGTTCAGAGGTTCTGATTCTGAAACCTGCGGATGATGCAGCCTTTGTCTGATTAGCGGTGACGCATACAGCTTATGGCGTTTTCAGTACTGATACAGGGTTCGCCAAAACCGGGTGATGTTCGGTTTATCTGCCCCAGCTGTGGCCGTACAGCTCCGCCCTCATCAGAAGTTTTTCTCTTTCTCTGATGCCAAGCATGGCCATGGTAGTTCCTTTATCTACAAGCGTACTCTTGTAATACGTGGAGACTTCTCCGCCGTCTGCCCAGCAGAAATTGATTAATCTCTCTTCGATATGACCGACGGTTTCGTCCGGTTCTACCGCGAATGTCATAAAGCTGCGTATTCCATCATTCGGATCCGAACGGCTTACTGCTGTGTACTCCACCTCGATCTTGAAAAAGGTTTCTGCCACTCCGCCTGCGATCTGATTGAGTCTCTGTTCATCAATGATCTGCTTTTCCATTTTTATGTCTCCCTACTGTTTCATATTCTATACGTATCATGGCAAAGAAAACCATTGATATGATTGCGTTTTTCATGTGCAGAATGGCGAAAACTGCAGGATGGATCAAGTGGGAAAGGGCTGTTGAATTCCTGTCGTTTTCTGATGATCTGCGCTTGAGCCAATATTCCTGCAGGAAGGAGATGACCTGCCTTCTTTGGAGACGGTGAAACCGGAATCAACTGATGAGGACGGCAGTTTGGAAGCTATAATAAGACTGTGTGAAATTGAGAACCTGTTTCGCTGCGGAAGAAAGGAAAAGGAAAAATAAGTATGCGGATTCAAAGATTAAAAGACCAGGTGCGCAGAGGTGCGATGTTCTGCCTCTGTATGTTTCTCGCTGTTGCGGCAGTTTATTCCGCCGGTTTTTCGGCACTGAACGTACGGGCGGAAGAGAGCAGTGAGGAGATTGAACTGGAGTTTTTTTCCCGGTCGGAAGTCAGTCTTGAGCCTTCGGATTTTACGATGGATATTTTTCCGGACGAATCCGCAGAGGTCCGGTTTAAGGTGATTGGATTTGAAGTCAAAGAAGCTGACTGGGTTGTATCAGAGAGCTATCTGTTTGACTTTGCCATTCAGATGCTTCGTGTGGATGTGATTGATGAAAGCACTGTGTTCTTTACGTTCGGACTCATGCCCGGCATCGATCATCCGACCGAAATCTCCATCTGGATGTCTGCGGAAACAGATGAGAAACCGGAGGAACCCAACATCATTCCGGAAGGCTATGAACGCGGCGACAGCTCGATTGATTTCACCGATGAAATTGTCTATAAAATCCACCTGAAGCTGCCCGGGTCTCACCATAGAGTGACGTTTGATAAAAACTGCAGTGATGATGTGATCGATCTTCCATCTCCTGTCGTTGCGAAGTATAACGATTCTTATCTTATTTCCGAACCTGATCAGTATCCCGGCCGGGCCGGATATGTCTTCAGCGGCTGGAGTTCCTATCCGGATTTCTACATGCCGGTATTCGAAAACGGACAGGGATACGCCCTGGAAGACAATACGGTCATGTATGCGTTCTGGAAGAAAGAACGCGGCGGCGGAGGATGGGATTCGTCTTCGTCGGATTCCGATTCGTCTTCGTCGGATTCCGATTCCTCTTCTTCCCAATCTGATTCCGTTCCGGCAAAGGACAATGTTGTGACCTGTCAGATGGCGGGGTATCCGCAGAACTATGTCTGGAATGAAGCGGCGAAGGCCTGTCAGCCGGGTACCCTTGATGAAGGGGGAGTATTCCATCCGTCTCCGGTATCGGTGCCCGACACCGCCGACAGATAATCCGTTCTTTCCCTGTAAAACGGTGCAGTTATTCTCTGAGAGTGCAGAGAGGACTGCACCGTTGATCTTTGCTGGCCCGATGGCTTTGCCTGGTGGTACTATTTTCCTGAAACCGCTCCGGATTGGAATCGGTGATGATCCAGTATGAGGTGCGGTCTGCGGAAAAGAAAATACAGCTGCGGTATGGAAATGTTTGATGGAAAAAGTATGAACAGGAACAGAAAATTGTTTTTTATATTGGCATTGGTCTCTCTTCTTTTCGGGTGTATGAAACCTGCGGGTCTTCCCGAACAGGCGGCGAGTGAGACGCCGGTGATGGAAGAACAGACAAAGGAGAAAAACATTGCATCCGAAGTGAAGCCGGAAGAACTGAAGGAAGGAGATCGGTTTATCGTGGTGAATCAGAGAGATCAGCGCGTGATCACTTCGGTGAAATCAGGGACTGCCTTTGCCGGTGCACTGGTCCATGGAAGCGGGCAGGCACTGACTTATATTCCGGAGTCTTCTCTGATCTTTTCCTATGAATACGCAGGCAGCGGACAGTTTCGGATGAAGGGAGAGAATGGATGGCTGACTGTTGGGGAAACGAGCGATGCCCTGACTTTTGCATCAGATGTTTCTTCTGCCGGTAAATGGGAAGCAGAGCCCGACGGCACGGTTCTCTGTGTGAATGAAAGCGGCGGGGGAGGTATGGAAAAAAGGTATCTTTTCCTGTCAGCGTACGAACATCAGTTTGCCGTAAAAGCGCTTCCGGAAAGCGATCCGGACCGGTATAAAATGGCAGTTTACCGGCTTGCGGACGATTATGTTCCCTCAGCGGATGACGGCAGCGGCTATCGTCTGCCGGTCTTTGAAACCTCTGATATTCATGGCTATTTTGCATATACGGAAAACGACATCCGGGAGTACCGGCTTGCCCGCCTTGCCGGAATGATCGAAGATGCCCGCAGACGCACCGGCAGAGAGCGCGATGATACGGTGGTTCTTGTGGATGACGGTGATCTGTTTCAGGGCAATACGTTGTCAAATCTTCTGAACGGGTTCCCGGTTCTTGAGGCAGCTGAAGCGATGCGGTATGATGCGGTCACCATCGGAAATCACGAATTTGACTGGGGAATCGATACGATCATTGACCGGGATGCGACCCTTGCGGATGTTGGGAATACCCCCAATCCGGTGCCGGTCGTCATGTCGAATCTCTATGAAAACGGAGAGAGAACTTCTCTTGCAAAGGATTACATCATTCTGGAAAAGACGGCGATCGATCATGAGGGAAAAGAACTCCCGGTAAAGATCGGTGTGCTCGGGTTTTCAAAGAATTACGGATCGTCCATTGAAAATAAATGGTTCAAAGACCTCGGGTTTGAGATACGGGAAGAATATGACCGGATGAAGGAGCTGGGACGGAAGCTGAAGGAGACGGAAGGCTGTGATGCGGTGATCCTGCTGTCACATACCGATGTGACTGACATGATCGGCCTTGTTGATAAGGAATCGGACATTGATCTGATTCTCGGAGGACACTCACACGTCGCCGATTTCGGTCTTTCGGAATACGGGATCTCTTATGTGCAGCCCATAGGCAACTGTGAAGGAATGGGATATGCCGAACTCATCTTCGATCCGGATGAGTCGGGAAAGACGGTCTTCCGCAGAACAGCAGAACCGTATGTCATTTCCAATACGGAAGCGGAGACTGCCGTTACCGAAAGCGGAAAGAGCACGGAATACCTGGACCCCGAGATCAAGCGCATCAGCGATGCGGCGTTCGATGCTCTGCACGTTGTTCTGAGCATGGAGATCGGAAAAATCACGGAGAATGTTCTGATCGATGAATATATCGCAGGCAGCGGAAACCGCAGCTGTACCGCAGGCAACTGGTATGCCGACATCTATATCCGGGCGTATGATGCGGATGTCGCAGTCGTCAATGCGCATGGACTGCGGAAGGTATTCCTCATCCCGGAGGGAGAAAAAGAGCGGGTGATCACCGTGAGCGATGTCCGGGAGATGTTTCCCTTTAACACACCGATCTGCTCTTATGAGCTGACCTATGAGGAACTTCTTACCGTTTTCCAATACGCAATGACAACGGACGGCGTTTCACTGATGGGCAGAATGGCCGGTATGGACTGCTATTTTGAGGGAAAAACGATCAATGCCCTGGTAAAGGACGGAGAGACCATCTACGCGCACGGAAAGTGGTATAACGGGCACGGGAAAGACAAGGTCCGGCTCGCGACCAATCAGTTTGTGGCTACGTCCAACCGGAACAAGGACGGCATGGACAATCCGCTTGTCGCATGGTTTGATACAGACCGGCTGATCCGCAATGATGAGGTTGATGTTGAGGCCGCAATCCGGGTGCTGGAGGAAGAATCGGTCCGAACCGGCGGGTACCTGCATATTGATACATCGGCGCATTTCCTGGAGGGGGACTATACACCGCCGGAAGACAGCCGGTAAAAGACGCCTCTGTGCATTCGTTCCGTGACTCTGACAGAGGAATGGACTGCCGCAGAGAACAGAGAGACCTGCTGAAAACAATGAGACACAGAAAAGTGCTGCGCTTTGGGTAAACTGCCCATTGCTCAGCACTTTTATATTGCAGTCAACGAATCAGCTAGTCCGGAATCTGTATCTTCTCTGCCGTTCTCGTTTCCAGAGAGGCTTACCGGATACTTGTTTTTTTATGTGACTTATCTGCTTTTTTGTCCAGTTATCAAAATCGGAGAAGAGAATTATCAACTGATTATATAAACAGGCAATAATAAAGGTATCTCATAAAACGCAGAGGCTTCAGTTCCTGCCGGCATTCTGCCGCGCAGTACCCATGCATGCATTATCACAGATGCGCCTGCAGTCAACGGCAGAAGGAAGGAACTGAAGACAGGAAGGCCGGATGAGGACTGAGGTAGAAACCTGGAAATGAAACTGACAGAGAAAATAATGATAGCGTTACTGACAGCAGCAGTACTTGCCGGCTGTATGAAATCTGCCGGAACATCGGTGAAAGAGCGGACCGTCCTGGAGGAATTCCTGGCGCCGGAAGCCCATACCAGACCGATGGCCCGGTTTCTTTGCTTTAGAGCCTATATATGCGGTATCTGACTCATAGAACAGGGAATCCAGTCTTTTGGTACTGTTAGAGTCGCTCATCAAGATCCTGCATTTCCTGGCAAGGAGTAATGCGGTCTTGTAGTTTACATCCAGATGCGACCGCAACTCGATAGCACTGATCCCCTTGTTGCTTACAAAGAAGAGGAACAAGCCTAGCAGCAGTTTGTAGAGGGGAAGCTTGTTGTCCTGGAAAATGGTTCCGGCAAACAGGCAGTGCTTTGCCCGCATTCGGCACAAGCTGTGACGTTATGCCTGATGATCTTGTAACAGTGTGTGCATCCGCACTTCTCACTCGCATTGCCATCCGGATACTTTGCATTCCAGAAGAAGTCATAGCAGGCTTCATCGTTATTGCAATACTTGTTGGTGAAGTCTGCGAGGGAAGGTTTCCTGGGCTTAAGGGCTGTCATTGTGATTACCTCTCTTTCGTCGAGGTAATCATAAGTAAGGCACCCGCATTTCACTGTCCCAGAATCGGTACAGTGACTGGATGTTTTTTCAAAATATGTGTCTGATGGTCAGTTAGATCCTATAATGAAGTAACAGAGATACCGCAGAAGTTTTTCACCGGCGTGCGGAAGATCTCAGAAAACCGTGTTCAGAAGGAGGAAAAGGTCATGGATGAAAAGAAAAACAAAGAAGAGGTAATCGGTCAGGATTTGTCGGAACAGGAACTCGATTCTGTAAGCAGCGGTATTTTTGATGAGCGCGACTATGCGGCAGACGGATGTGCCGCATCCGTAGAATACGGCAGCGACTGCTGGGGCACAGACGGCGGCTGCCATGTTGTGCATATTCAATACTCCCATCCGCCGGTAAAGGAAACATGCTGGGAATGCGGAAAACAGACGGTATACATGTCTTTTGAAGGGGTCAATGTATTCTATTACACATGCCGGACCTGCGGTGCCAAATATATTCAGTTCAACCGCAATCCATGGAAAAGAATCCATGTGTGATCAATTGGATTCTCTGCGGGTCATACCTTCAGAACCGGAAAAAAGAAGAGTCCCCCGGACGTTCTCTTAGGGGAATGGAATCTTTGTCGCAATGCGTGCAGACTGTAACATTTCGAATCGGAAATTCCCCGATTTGGAACACGGATTCTCAGGGAACGGCGCTATAATAGACAAGGTATTCTTAAGGGGGAAGAAAACAATGAATTTGCGAAAACTGCTTGTATCATTCGGTGCGTTTGTCGTTGTCTTCATCCTGTCTTCCGTCTCTGTCAAGGCAGACGGCTACTGGCAGGATGGATACTGGGATGACGCTGCCCAGGTCTGGGTCGAAGGACACTGGGTGGAAAACGGCTGGAGCGAGCCCGCAGGCGGAAACGCCTGGGCGGGGCAGCCGCATCAGGAATATGCCAACGGCGGCGTGCTGAACTACGATGCCGCAGGCAACTGGACATCCACCGTGGTAGGCAACGTTCCGCTGTATTCCCAGCATAACGGTGCCTGGGCAGGCGTGACGATCGGCGAGGGCGGAAACTTCGGTTCCACCGGCTGTATTCCGACCGCCATGGCGATGATCATGAATCACTTCGGAATCGGCGGCAGTCCGCTCGACTACGGATATGCGATGAACGCCAGCGGAAACTACAATTCCTATATGGGCCACGGTGCCGACAGCGCAGCGCTGTCCAATACCGGCGCCGGGTATGGTCTTGCCGTAAATGCATTCAGCGATTATGATTCGATGTATTATGCGCTTCAAAGAGGAAAGCTCGTCGCCGCATGCATCGGCGGAAACAGCGCTTATACCCATTGTGTTGTGCTGTACGGACTGGATGCGGCAGGCAATACGACGGTAGCGGATCCTTCCGGAAGATGCTATCGCACCAATATCGCATCCATTGTAAACAACATGTCCGCCAATCCGATTGACTGGACGGCCGGCGGTCCGTTTGTCGCCTTCGGCTACGAGTGGTAATCATCGATCCGCAGAGAATATCTGCGGGTTTTTATTTCATCGAATCCGTATGAAAGGGCTTGCACAGATGCGTTCTTCTGACTACAATGGAAACTAAGGAAAAGGAAACGGTTTCCAGAATAACAGTTTCCAAAGAGGAGTGCCATGGAATTACAGGATGAAATACTGAATGCCGCGACAGATCTGTTTCGAACCAAGGGACTGAAGTTTACGATGCAGGATGTCGCCGAAGAGATGCACATCGCAAAGAAGACCATCTACAAGCTGTATCCCTCCAAAGAGGATCTGCTTCTCGATCTTGCCGTCAAGGGGTTTGACAGAATCCAGGCACGCAAGCGGGAGATTCTCGAATCGGATCTTGGCATGAAAGAGAAGATCGCCACGGTGCTGATCGCCATGCCGGATAATTACATGAACATCGATTTCAGCAAGCTTCAGGGGATCGAACAGAAATACCCGCTGGTATGGAAGGAGATCTCGAAGCGTCTTGATTCCGAATGGGAGCCGATCTACGCGCTTCTTGAAGAAGGAAAGCGGCTCGGCAGGGTCAGAGATGTGAGTCTTCCGGTATTGCGGCAGATGATCACAGCAAGCATCGACAGCTTCCTGTATACCGACGGGCTTGCGAGAAACGGAATCGGCTATCAGGAGGCATTGCAGGAAATGGTAAACATCATCATGGAAGGAGTATGGAATGATCAGGCTGAATAATCACTGGGAATTCAGTGAACAATGGAACGAAGAATTTCAGAAAGGGGAAGGGAGCTTTAAAAAGATCAGACTTCCTCATACGGTGAAGGAACTTCCGCTTCATTATATCGATCCGAAGGACTACCAGATGGTCAGCGGCTATCGCAGAGTGCTGAAGGCAGACAGATCCTGGATCGGCAAACGTCTGTTTCTCCAGTTTGACGGATGCGCGCATATCGCTACGGTATACTTCAACGGAAGGGAGCTCGGCACCCATAAGAACGGATATACCTCCTTCCGCTATGAGATCACCGATCTTGTAAACTACGACGAAGACAATCTCATCAGCGTCCGCCTTGACAGCACCGAGAATCCGGAAATCCCGCCGTTTGGATTTGTGATTGATTATCTGACGTACGGAGGAATTTACCGCGATGTCTGGCTCGATGTAAGAGGAAAGGCGATGATCTCCGATGTCTTTGTCGAGACGCCTTCTCTGAATACCGCTCATGTCCATCTCGAATATGACGGCGATGTCGAAAATTATCATGCGGTAGTCACCCTGTATGACCGGAAGGGAAAGCGGATTCAGAATGCGATCACCCAGGCTAAGGACGGCATCATTCCGATCCACGCCAAGGGCGTTACGCCCTGGCAGGTCGGCAAGGGCGTGCTCTACCGCCTGAAGGCGCAGCTGGTCAAAGGAGATGAGGTCATCGATGAAGCGTCCGTCTGGTTCGGCTTCCGCACGGTTGCCCTGACGGACAAGGATATTCTCATCAACGGCATCCCGGTATTTCTGAGAGGTCTCAACCGCCACCAGTGCTATCCGTATATCGGCTATGCGGCGGTCGAATCCCTGCAGAGAGAAGATGCGAGAATCCTCGATGAAGAGCTCTCGGTCAATGCGGTGCGCACCAGCCATTATCCCCAGTCTCACTACTTCATCGATGAATGCGACCGAAGAGGACTTCTCGTATTCACGGAGATCCCCGGCTGGCAGCATGTTTCCAAAGACGAAGCCTGGCGGAACCAGTGCGTGGAAAACGTCAGGGAGATGGTGAAGCAGTACCGAAATCACCCGTCTGTTATCCTCTGGGGCGTGCGCGTCAACGAAAGCCTGGATGATGATGAGCTCTATGAAAAGACCAACGCCGAAGCGCACAAGCTCGATCCTTCCCGGTTCACCAGCGGGGTCCGCTATATCGAAAAGAGCAGTCTTCTCGAAGATGTCTATGCCTATAACGACTTCTCCCATAACGGAACTACTCCCGGGGCCAAGCCGAAGAAAGAGGTCACCCCGGATATGAAGAAGCCGCTCCTGATCTCGGAGGCCAACGGCCACATGTATCCCACCAAGGCATGGGACAGCTGGCAGCGCCGTCAGGAACAGGCCCTTCGCCACGCCAGGGTCATGAATCAGGCAGGAAAGGACGGCGGGCACACCGGCGTCTTCCAGTGGTGCATGTTCGACTATCCGACCCACAAGGATTTCGGAAGCGGCGACAGAATCTGCTATCACGGGGTTATGGACAGCTTCCGCAATCCGAAGCTCGCGGCTTCTGTCTATGCCAGCCAGAAGGACAATACCCCGGTGCTGGAAGTCGGATGCTCGATGGATATCGGCGACTATGCCGCTGCCCAGACGGGGGAGATCTACGCCTTCACCAACGGCGATGAGGTACGCCTGTACAAGAACGATGAATTTGTAAAGAGCTTTGTCTCATCAGGCTTTGAGGGCATGAAACACGGGCCGGTGAAGATCGATGATACGATCGGCGAACTGCTCGAGACAAAGGAAGGCATGGACAAGGCTCAGGCATCCCTTGTCCGGGAATGCATGCTTGCGGCCGGAAAGTACGGAATGGCAAATCTGCCGGCTGTATACAAGGCAAGGCTTGCCTATGCCATGGTGAAATACCGCATGTCTTTTGAGGACGGGTATGCTCTCTACGGCAAATATGTCGGCAACTGGGGCGGCGAGGCAACGGTATGGCGGTTCGATGCCGTAAAGGACGGCAAGGTGACCGCAAGCACCGTAAAGACCCCCGGTCAGAAACTCCATCTTGACGTAAAGGCCAGCAGCACAATTCTGCATGAGGGCGAGGTCTATGATATGGCCGCCGTCCGCATCCGTCTTCTCGATGAAAACGGAAATCCGGCCAGCTATGCCCAGCTGCCCGTAAGCTTCAGAACCAGCGGCCCGATCAAAATCGTCGGCCCCAGAATCGCCGTGCTGGAAGGCGGCATGTGCGGTCTCTATGTGCGGACGGTCGGGAAAAAGGGAACCGCTTCCCTGACGATTCACTGTGAAGGAATGAATGATGTCGAAATCAGCTTTGAGGTGAAAAAATGAAATTCAGCAGAAAACAAACCGCAGCCTACGGACTGGGAGCGGTAGGCAAGGACATGGTTTATGCGCTTTCTTCCAGCTATGTCATGTATTATTACAACCAGATTCTCGGGATCTCTTCCACCTTTGTGGGACTGATCCTGATGATCGCCCGGGTATTCGATGCGGTCAATGATCCCTTTATGGGAATCATCGTCGCCAAGACGAGAACGAAGTACGGAAAGTTCCGTCCCTGGATTCTTTCGGGAACGATATTGAATGCATTCATGCTGTATGCATTGTTTGCGGCGCCGCAGAATCTTGCCGGCAGCGGACTCAATCTGTACTTTGCGGTGATCTACATTCTCTGGGGCGTGACCTATACGATGATGGATATTCCTTACTGGTCATTGATTCCGGCGGTCACCAATGAACCGAAAGACCGTGAGAGCATGTCGGTTGTGGGAAGAACCTGTGCGGGCGTGGGCAACGCGCTGATCACCGTCTTTGCGATGCGCAGCGTACAGCTTGTCGGCGGGGGAATTGACAAGGCCAGCGAGCGCTCCGGATTTGCCTGGATCGCTTTTGCGGTAGGCATCATCTTTATCATCACCGAGACGATTCTCTTCTTCGCCATCAAGGAAAAACCGTCCAAAAAGGAAGAAGAAGTCAAAACCGCATCCATCTCGGATATGTTCCGGGCGCTGTTTGCGAATGATCAGGCCATGGTGGTCGTCATCACGATCGTTCTGATCAATACCGCCCTCTACATCACCTCGAACCTTCTGATCTATTTCTTCAAATACGATGTCGGCGGTGCCGACTGGGCGAGTTCGCAGATGCTGTTCAACATGGTGGGCGGGGCTGCCCAGATCCTCGGCATGATGATTCTCTATCCGGCTCTCCGCAAGAAGATGACCAATGAAGCAATCTTCAAAACGTGCCTGGTCATGGAGATCATCGGCTATGCCCTGATCCTTGCGGCATGTTTCCTGGGTCTTGCCAACAACATGGCGGTGATCTGCGGCGCGGGACTGTTTGTCTTCCTGGCCAACGGCATCCTCACCGTACTCACCACGGTATTCCTTTCCGCCACGGTGGACTATGGTGAACTCAAAACCGGCAAGCGCGAAGAATCCGTTATCTTCTCGATGCAGACATTTGTGGTGAAGCTGGCAAGCGGTCTTGCCGTATTCCTGTCCGGCATCGGCCTTGATCTCATCGGCCTTGTCGGGGATGACAGCACCGAAGGCACGATCGTTGCCCAGTCCGCTTCTACGATCAACGGCCTGCGCCTTCTGATGACCGTGCTTCCGATTCTCGGACTGGTCGCAGCGATGATCCTCTTCCGTAAGAAGTTCAAACTGACCGATGAGAAGATCGTCTCGATGAACACGGAGCTCAGGGAAAGAAGAGGCGAAGCGAATGCCTGAGCTGAGATGGACCGTAAAGGTTCTGGAAAACGGCGCCGACAGGGAATACAAAGGCAGCTATGACCTCGTCTACGGGGAAAACCACGTCACATGCGATCTTGATCCCTGCATGATTCTCAGCGTGAAGGGGACGGTTCTTCTGACCGTTTCGGAAGAGGAGAGAATCTTCATGAACGGCTATCAGACCTGGACCTTCTGTCCGGAGTATTCGATCCATTCCCGGATCCGGGGGACAAGACAGCTCCCGAAGATTGCGGTCGATAAGTTTTCCCTGGACCGCTATGGTGATTATCACTTCGTCGATTATCCCTATCAGCGGGGCATCACCCATGGGTTCTCCTACTGCTATTTCCGTAAGGACAACTACTACCGGCTGTTTGCCTCTTTGAATGAAGAACCCGGATATACAAGATTCCGCTATAACGCAAAGACGTCCACGATGACGATTACCCGCGACTGCGCCAGTCTGAAGACGTCCGGCACCTATCCGATCTTCGATCTCTATCTTGCCCAGGGAAGCGAGAATGAAGTCTTTGACGGCTGGTTTGACGCCCTGCCGATGAAGCGGCGGGAAGCACCGAAGCTCTACGGGTATTCGAGCTGGTACAACCGCTATCAGGACATCAGCGAAGAATCGATTCAGACGGATCTCGAAGGATGCAGGAAGATTTTCGAACCGGGGGATCTCTTTCAGATCGATGACGGCTGGGAGATGAAGGTCGGTGACTGGATGTTCGCCGATTATCACAAATTCCCGGGAGGGATGAAACCGATGGTCGATAAGATCCACGAAAGCGGCTTCAAAGCCGGCCTCTGGCTGGCGCCGTTTGTGGCGGAGACCGACAGTGAGCTCTTCCATTTCCATCCCGACTGGTTCCTGAAGGTCAACGGGGAACCGTGGATCAACGGCTGTAACTGGTCCGGGTTCTACTCGCTCGATATCGATCATCCGGAAGTGAAGAATTATCTGCGGAAGGTGTTTCACAAGGTATTCGATGTCTGGGGATTTGATCTGGTGAAGCTGGACTTCCTGTATGCCGCAGCTCCGTTTGGAAACGACCATGAGACAAGAGCCGGCCGCATGATCCGGGCCATGGAGTTTCTGAGAGAGCTCTGCGGTGATCATCCGATCCTTGGCTGCGGGGTTCCCGTGATGCCCGCATTCGGTCTTGTGGAATACTGCCGGATCAGCTGTGATGTGACCCTGGACTGGAATGACAGGCTGCACATGCGGGTGATTCACCGGGAGCGGCCCAGCACCCGTCAGGCGATCGGCAATACCGTCTTCCGCCGTCAGCTCAACAACCGGGCATATATCTCCGATCCCGATGTCTTCTTCCTGCGGGAGGATAACCTGAAGCTGAATGATCTGCGCAAGGAGATTCTGATCACGATCGGCGCCTTGCTCGGCGGAGTGTTCCTGACCAGCGATGATCCCTCATCCTATACCGAAGAGATGAAGGAGAAATACCGGAAGTACCGGAAGCTGACCGATGCCGAACTGCTTTCCGTGTATCATGACCGCCGCCGCATCACGATTACCTATCGGCTCGACGGAAAGACAGATTCCGTCACATTCGGAAAAGAGTAATCAGAACAATTCGTGAAACCTATAGCTGCTGTGACATCCTTCAGATCAGGACAATCAGCGGCTGTTTTTTTAAACCTGTATGCATAACATGCATACATGACATGAAATATCAGAGTGAATCAGCGGCTGGAAGGACATGGTGAATCTGCGTGACTGGGCCGCCTGATCTTTTGAAGCGTGAACCGCCCAAAGGACGGACCGGCAGGGAAGGCGTAAGAAAAGAAGAAAATAAAGGTCTGGTTCACGGGCATAGCGCAATTGGCCATACCGTAATCCAGAATACCGGGCTAGAATAGAACAAGATCCCCGCCGGGTTGAGATCAGGAGTACCGCTGATGACGGAATCCATCCGGGATTTCTGCAGGAGGAAAAGACAGTCAGCGCTTCTGTTCAGAAAACGAGTATTCCCTGCCAGGGGGATCGATTTCAGTGAACATGCATTTTACAGGAGGTAAACCATGAAACATAAAGTTGTTCTTCTTCTTTCCGCCGTATTGTTTCTTGCGGCCTGCGGAAAGAGTCAGACTGCATCTTCAGAACCGGCACCTGAAGCAGGCGCAGATACTCCGGCATCCTCAGTCATCACTGATCCGGCAACTGTTTATTTCACATCCGACATCAGCTCCGAAGGGCTGGTGAAGGTATACGATGCCCTGAACTGGAAGGCAGAGGGAAAGACAGCAGTCAAGCTATCCACCGGTGAGCCGCCGGCCTCAAATTACCTGCGCCCGGATCTCATTGAGGGTCTTGTGAAAAAACTGAATGCCACGATTGTCGAATGCAATACCGCTTACGGCGGATACCGGGCTGCCACCGCGGAACACTACCAGGTCGCAGAAGACCACGGGTTTACCGCGATCGCTCCGTTTCAGATCCTCGATGAGGACGGTTCGATGGAACTGCCGGTTGTTAACGGAAAACATCTGAAGGGAGATCTTGTCGGCAAGGCATTTGCGGATTATAACTCCTACGTCATCCTTTCCCATTTCAAAGGCCATGCGATGGCAGGATACGGCGGGGCGATCAAGAACATGTCGATCGGTCTTGCCTCGGCCAAGGGCAAAGTCCGGATCCACTCCGGCGGAACCAGTGATACCCACTGGCACGACGAGCTCCACATCGAATTCCTCGAATCCATGGCGGAAGCTTCCACCGCGGTGCGCGATGCGCTCAAAGACCGCGTGATCTACATCAATGTCATGAACCGGATCTCGGTGGACTGCGACTGTGACGGAAATCCTGCCGAGCCGGATATTCATGATATCGGCATCGTCGCCGGATTCGATCCGGTCGCCGTGGATCAGGCCTGCCTTGATTTTGTATACAAGGCGGAAGGCAATGAGTCTCTTCTGAAGAGGATCGATGAACTGCAGGGCCTGCATACCATCGAATATGCCGAGACACTCGGACTCGGAACCCGGAAGTATACGCTGGTAAATATCGATGGGTAAGATATTGCACCGCGAGTTTGTCTATCTCTGGTATTATTTCACCCTGCAGTTTTCTCAGATCGCAGGATACTGGGCGGCCGGCATTCTGATCGGCTCCTTTATTTCCGTGTTCGCAAAGGATTCTCTGCATCGGCTGCTCGGAAAAATGGATGAGACGAAGGTCGGCCTGGCGGGAATCATTCCAGCATGTCTGCTCGGCATTGCAAGTCCGCTATGTATGTACGGAACCGTGCCGTTAGCCGCATCGTTTCAGCGGCAGGGCATCCGGGAAGACTGGCTGGCAGCGTTTATGATGTCTTCCATTCTCCTGAACCCACAGCTGATCATCTACAGCGCTGCGCTGGGCGTGAAGATGCTGTGGATCCGGATCATCAGCTGTTTTCTCTGCGGGGTATGCGCCGGCCTTCTGGTTCATATCTTCTATCACGGAAAAAACTTCTTCGACTTCGGATCGATGCAGGAAAGGGAAAGCCATGACACCGATCCCAATCCTGTGATGCGGTATCTCAAAAATGTCTGGCGCAACATACGCGCCACCGGTCCGTATTTTCTGGCCGGCATCCTTCTGTCCGCTCTGTTTCAGCGCTATGTCCCCCGGCAGACGGTGACTGCGGTCTTCGGCGGCAATGAAGCCTGGGGGGTTCTGATGGCAGCGACGATCGGGGTGCCGCTGTATGCCTGCGGCGGAGGAACGATTCCGCTGCTGCGGGAATGGCTGTGGCAGGGGATGAGCAGCGGCAGTGCCTGTGCCTTCATGCTTACCGGCCCCGCCACCAAGATCACCAATCTCGGCGCTCTCAAGATCTGCATGGGAATCAGACGATTCCTTCTTTACCTGGCATATGTCATGGGATTTTCGTTTCTCTGCGGATGCCTGGTCAATGTGTTCTTCTGAAGGTCAGAAACAACCCTGCATCCCTGAGGGAAAGAGAGTTCATGGAGAAGAGAAAAGATGAGACGCAAATCTGCTGAAGTACCGGTACTGATCCTGAACATCATCGGAATTGTTCTGCTTGTTGTTTTTGGATGGAAGTATGTTTCCTTCAGCCCGAACGTGAATCATCCCGAAGCGATGATTCCGATGCAGGAATGGGAAGCGGCCGGCATCCTGCTGTCCGCCGGTGCGATTCCGCTTCTGTTTGCCAATTGCGGCGCTTACCTGTTTGTATGGAAAGATCGGGTGAAAGGATGGAAGAGACTTCTGTTTTTTCTTCCCGGCGTGATCTGTTTTCTGATTGCGGCGCATTACTGGCTCTACAGTCCTTCCGCCCGCTGAACGTACCGATTGTCTTCTTAACATAATAAGGATAAAAGTTCAGAATCAGGCAGAAAATGAAACCTGTTTCAGAAGAATCCCTTTGAAATTCTGAGGAAATTAAAAATAATTTCTTCAAATTTCGGGGGGTTTTTTTCTGAGGGGCAAAAAGGTAAGTGAAAGGAGGAACGTTGATATGCGTTCTATTCAGGTAGAACCTGAGCAGCTTGAGGCCTGTGCTGCCAGGATCGAAGAATCCAATCAGGATTACATCAGAGCCTACACCCAGCTGTTTGAATCGGTAGACACGATGAAGACCGGCTGGCAGGGAAAGGACAACACGGCGTTTTCCAACCAGATCTCGAGATATCAGTCCGATTTCCGGGAAATGTCTGTCCTTTGCGGGCAGTATGCGGAATTCCTCCGCAACTCTGCCAAGTCGTACCGCCAGGTACAGGATGACCTGGCATCTCAGGCAAATGCCCTGGCCAAGTAAGGAGGTAAATCATGGACAGTCTGAAAATCTCACTTGCGGAAGTCACCGAATGTGCTTCCAGAATCCGCTCCTGCAATCAGCAGATGTTTGAAGATCTGAACAAGATGAAGCGGGAGATGAACAACACCAACGCATCCTGGATTTCCGAAGGCGGAGAAGCGATCCGCAGCCGGTTCAACCAGTTTGCGGCATCCTTCGAGATTCAGAAGGAAACGATCGACACCTACGCAAGGTTCCTCGACAGGACGGTGGAAAGCTACGATACCCTGGAAACCACCATCACCAGCAATGCCCAGGGCATGCAGGCGTAGACTCACAATCCTTTCTCTCCTCCCCATACTCCTGACAGGAATTCTCCTGTCAGGATGCGGGAAGGCGAAGAAAGAAACCATGAGTCTCGGAGACTGGATCGCGCTGATGGATGAGAAGGCAGGAATTCATCAGTTTAATCAGGAAGCCCCGTACTACATGAATGTCGGCAAATCCTCTCCGTATTACGAATCCGTTCAGGCAGCGGTGGAATGGTCGGTGCTGGATCCCAGCAACGCCTTCGATCCCTCTGCGGACCTAACCAGGGAATGGGCCGCGTATACGCTGGTGAATCTGAAGGATTTAAATTTCAAACAGGAAAACAATACCGGAATACGTGACCTCTCCAAGTCCCGCTTTCCGCGCCATGTCAGCGCCGCCGTCGCCAGCGGCATGCTGAGACTCGACAATCACAACCGCTTTCTTCCGACCCGGGCGATGGAGAAGCAGGATGCCCTTGCTCTGCTGGAACAGGTGGTCTCCTCGATCAACCGCCGCACCTATGAAGAGCCGACCTTCGAATTCGAATGGAACGATGATGTGGACATCAACGAGCAGGATCTTCCGGAGGAGATCAATGAAGAAGAGGGAACGGCTACCTTCTCCAAAGAGGCGGAAGTCGAACCCGGTCAGTACATCCACGCCTATCCCGGAACCCCCGAGGAAACGCTGTTCAAGGTAACGGACGTCGAAGAACAGGAAGACGGGAAAAAGGTCGCAAAGATCAAGCAGGCGGAGCTCGAAGACATCTTCGAATCCTTCTCCTCCTCCGATACCTTCACGATCGATTTCTCCCAGGCGGAGATCATCGATCCCTATGACGGCTCCGTGATTCAGGCGGCGCCGACTTCCTACACGGAGAATACCGCGCTGTCCCTGATGGCGGCGGGCAGAGAGAAGGAATACTCGCGGACGGAGAAGATACGTGGCTACACGATCTCCTATTCGGTCAGCGCCACCGGCATGAAGGCAGAAGTCTCCAAGGAGACCAAAGACGGCATGGAGGTCTTCGGAAATCTGACCGTGACCGATGTCACGCCTACCTACAAATGGGATATGAAGAACGGAAGGATTGATGACGGATATCTCCGGGTGGATTTCCGCTCGATTGAATCGCTTGGTGCCAAGGCGGAATCCTACAAGGAGATGTACGGTGACTTTTCCCGTACCGATCCGCGCAGTTTTCTCGGCACGGTAAAGAATCTGTTTCAGAGCAAACAGGATGCCAAAGAGATCGAACTTCCGTTAGCGGAGATCCATGTGCCGGTGCCGTCGGCTCCCGCATTAACCGTATCGATGACGATGCAGTTAAAGATCGGGGCCAGCGGGCGGGCCGAGCTGACTCTGACCCAGGATCATTCGATCGGGATGGAAATCAGGGAAGGGCAGTTACGCACCATATCCGACTGCAAGGCAAAGGGAGAAGCGCTCGTGCGCGGCAATACCAGCCTGCTTGGCGGGGTGAAACTGGCGATGAATATGTTAATGCTGGATATCGGTGATATCACCGCCGAGGCCGGCGCCAGGGCGGATGTCAATACGATCGTCCATCTGTATGACAAGAAGGGAAACCACGCCGTCATGGCGGACAGCGAAGTGCCTTCGGATCTTGTCGATGATCTCTCCGACGGCAACGGCGACATCCTTGCCTGTGCCGACATCAATGCCTACAAGACCGCAAATCTCAGTCTCAATTCGAGCAAATCCTTGCTGGGAAAGCTCGGTCTCAGCAAGTCCGTACCGCTGATCGAAGAGTCGAAATCACCGCTGATTCCGGGGATGAAGACGCATATGGAAAACGGCCACTTTGTCGATCAATGCACCAGAGGCGACCGGTTAAAGCCCAATGAGAACGAGAAGATCGTCGTCAGCGATCAGATCCGCATCGCCGCCTATTCGATGATTGCCAATCCCGGTGAAACCAAGGAGATCCAGGTCATCGCCTTACCG
>JAFWCM010000271.1 GCA_017536885.1 Solobacterium sp. | reverse complement strand
TCCCGGATGAACTACACCACATCTCCCGGAACGCTTCCCGAATATGTGAATTCGGCAGAATCATTCCTCGACTATTTCCTGTTTGAATCCGGGGAGGGATACTGCACGCATTTTGCCAGCGCGTTTGTTCTTCTCTCAAGGTATCTCGGAATCCCGGCGAGATATGTGCAGGGATACTGCTTTGTGACAGAGGAAGGGACAACCCAGGTGATGTCCGATACCGCGCATGCATGGCCGCAGGCATATCTTGAAGGAATCGGCTGGCTGGACTTTGAACCGTCCCCCGGAAGGAAGCGGGCTTCCGGCTGGACGGTGAGAAAGGATACAGAAAATGAGGACGGGGACTCGGCGGAAGACATGGCCGCATGGTACCGGGAAAGATACGGAACACAGGACGGCAAAGAACCTGTAAATCCGGAAGGAAACGAGCCTTCCCGAAAACCGGAGGGTTCGAGCTTCTTTGCGGTACTGTCTCTCTCGGTTCTCTTTCTGCTCGCGTTTATCCCGATGGATCTTTTTTACCGGAAGATCCGCTATCGCCGCATGTCACTGAAGGAGAAAGTCCGTGACCGGTTTGAAGCATGCATGAGGATTCTGAAGCGGATGGGACTGAAAATACGGGAAGGGGAAACCCTGAGTGAGTTTGCCCGGCGGGCGTCACAGTCTCTCGGAGCGGAAGTTCTCACCTTCATCTTTGACTATGAAACGATGATCTACGGAGAACGGCCGGTTTCGGAAGAAGACGCAGTGAAGATGGAACAGGCCTGTTCTGCGCTTCGAAAGCTATTCTGGCAGCGGCTGACGCAGCGGGGAAACCGGGAAGAGGAAGAGCCCTCCGGTACCCCCGGCAGGCAGGAATCCGATTCCGGCGGGAAGAGTGGTCATCCCTGATCGGAAACAGCGTATAATGATCACGAAACGAAAAGGAAGGGAGGATAAAACATGGGCTTATTTGATGACCTGTTCAAATCGGAAAAGAACGGAATCGACAAAATGATGGACGACGCATTCCAGAATATCGCAATGAATAACCCCATCATGAAAAAGGCGAAGGCGCATATTGAAGAAGCTGCCAATTCCATCACGAAAGAACTCGAAGGAGAGCTGGGCGAAGAGGGAAACAGCCAGCCGAAAGAGGAACCCTCCGTCATGGACCATTTCGAGGAACGCAGCAGAACATGGGATTCTCTGATCGACCGGATTGCAGAGAAGGAACTGAGTCAGTATAAGGTCTGTCCCGAATGCGGGGAAGCCGTGCCCGCTGACCGTGTAATCTGCCCTTACTGCAATACGAAACTCCCGGAGCATACTGCAGATGTATGGATCTGTCCCGACTGCGGCGCGAAAAACAGAACGCTCAGCTTCTATTGCGAAAACTGCGGAAGGGAGCGGATGGAATTCGATCCGGAAAGCGACGGAGAAAAGAAAGAATAATGCGAAGGAGATCATTGCCCATCGGTCTGAGGGAAAATGATCTCTTTTTTCACAGGCGGCGGGAAAAGACTGAAGCGATTGTCATATTTCACTCCGGCGGGTATCTCTGAGAATTCCGTGGAATGATAGAATGAAGGACAGCAGAGAAAACGTATAGGATTTACGAATCCGCCGAACAGGAAATCATGCATGCCCGGCGGCGTCAGAGCATAAGGAAACAGGATGTTCAAAGACCGGATCGGAGAATTGCATGCATGTATGCAGGAAAGGGGGACCATGCAAACGATCAGCGAAAGAAAACAGAAAGCGAAAGAGTACCGGAAAACCACTTCGAGGGCCGATCTTGGCATCTGGAAACCGAAGACCGGCCGGAAGATTGTCGAAGAACTGATTCTGAGTCAGGAGAAAACCAGAGTGCAGAAACTGATTCCCATCCGCAGACAGCGCATGGCGGAATCGCCGTTCACCTTTTTCAGAGGAGCGGCGATCATTCAGGCGCACGATCTTGCCGAGACTCCGAAAACACCGTTTTACGTGCAGGCCTGCGGGGATGCGCACATCTCCAACTTCGGCATCTTTGCCTCGCCGGAACGGCGGATGTTGTTTGATATCAATGATTTTGACGAAAGCCTGCCGGCTCCGTTTGAGGTTGATATCAAACGTCTTCTCGCCAGCATAGAGATCTGCGGGCGGGACCGGAAATTCCCGAAGGATCAGCGGGAAAAGGTGGTCTATGAAGCGGCTCAGCTTTACCGCGAGACGATTCATGATTTTTCGAAGAAGGGAAATATGGAAGTGTGGTATGCCCATCTCGATGTCGAAAACTTCCTGGAGAAAAACAAACAGCTTCTCGAGCGGGAGGAGATCGATCACATCAACGGTGTTGTTCGGAAGGCACTGACGAAAACGAGCGCTCTCGCCTTTGAAAAACTCATGGAAACATCAGACGGACAGCTTCGGATCAAAAGCAATCCGCCGTTTGTGGTGCCGATCCGGGATCTGGCCGGAGAGGAAAAAACAGAGTTTGACTTCGCTGTGAGTATCCGCAAGGCGATTGAGCTGTATAAGGAAAGCCTGCCGCCGGAACGGCGGAAGCTCATCGACCAGTATGAACCTCTGGAACTTGCGCACAAGATCGTCGGGGTCGGCAGCGTCGGCCTGCAGGCATGGATCCTGGCGATGACGGGAAACAGTGAGAAAGACCCGCTCATGCTTCAGATCAAGGAAGCGAAACAATCGGTGCTGGAGGAATACTACGGCGCCAGCATCTATGAAAAGAGCGGCCACCGCATTGTAGAAGGGCAGCGGGCGATACAGACCAGCGGAGACATCCTGCTGGGCTGGCTGAGACTGAATACAAGCGAGGGCAGAGTCAGAGATTTCTATGTGCGCCAGCTGTGGGATGCCAAAGGATCGTTCGATCTGAAGAACATCACGCCGGAAGGATATTACGGTCTTTCCCTGATGTGTGCCTGGACGCTTGCCAAGGCGCATTCCAAGACCGGAGACCGGCATGCGATTGCGGCATACCTCGGAAAAAACGACAAGTTCGAACAGGCGATGGTGAGCTATGCCCGGGCCTACGCAGATCAGAACGAAGCGGATTACGAGATGTTCCTGGCATTCTCCAGAGACATGCTTTAACGCCATTCGGAATGGAGATGAGCGGACCGGCGGGTCCTTGGATGATTGACAGGCGGAAAGAAGACGGGCTACTATTTTAACAACCCTTTGCACGGCAGGGCGTGTACGTGTACTGCGGTACAAACTGAACAGGCAGTACTCCTCTGCGGAGTATGTGGCCGGGCTGTGAAAGCAGCAGCAGACTGAGCATACAAGCACATCTGCGGGACAGCAGCTGTTCCAGGGGGTGTGCTTTTCTCTTGTCAGGAAATGCAGTGTCAATGCGGAGGTGCGTATGGATGAAAAACAGATCGTAAAACGAATGTCCCGGGTCGGAATCTACGGCAACATCTTTCTTGCGGGATTCAAGCTTCTGGCCGGCATTCTCGGCAAATCCGGCGCTATGGTTTCGGATGCCGTGCACTCCCTGTCGGATGTCTTTGCGACCATTGTGGCCTATATCGGCGTTCGTCTTGCCGGCCAGCAGGAGGATGCCGAGCACCCCTATGGCCACGAGCGGCTGGAATGCGTTGCCGCACTGATTCTCGGTCTGATTCTGGCCGGTACCGGAATCGGGATCGGAACCGGCGGCCTTGCCAAGCTTCTGGCCGGGCAGGGATCGATCGAAGTTCCCACGGTCCTGCCGTTAATTGCGGCCGTGGTGTCGATCCTTGTCAAGGAGGGAATGTTCTGGTACACGATGTACTACGCAAAGAAGCTGGATTCCTCCGCGTTCAAGGCCGATGCCTGGCACCACCGATCCGATGCCATGTCTTCCGTCGGCGCCTTCATCGGTATCGCTATGGCCCGGCTCGGCTTTCCGATCATGGACCCGATCGCCAGCCTTGTGATCTGCCTGTTCATCCTGAAGGTCGCCTGGGATATTTCGGCCGATGCGATCAACAAGATGGTCGATACCTCCTGTGACAGTGCGTTTGAAGAAGAACTCAGAACCTTTATCGCTTCTGTGCCGGGGGTGGTCCGTATTGATCTGCTTCATACAAGGATGTTCGGAAACAAAATCTACGTCGATCTTGAAATCGCGGTGCCGGGAGAAATGCCTTTAAAAGAAGCGCATGCGATCGCGGAGAGCGTCCATGCGGAGGTGGAAAAGCAGTATCCAAGCATCAAGCACATCATGATTCACGTCAATCCGGCGGAAGAGGAGACAAAGGTTCACTGAACCGGGACCGGTTCGCACTTCTTCTGCGCATCGGAAAAGCCCCGGGAAATCCCGGAGCTCTCCTGTTCAATCCATGCAGGCTTCTGATCTCTTCAGAGGCCTTTTTCAGTTTTCCTCTTCCTGTCTTACACCGATGACAATGTGATGATGGTCGCTTTCCCTTGTGCGGATCGTCTGCAGGGAGTACGTAGTCTTCACGCCGTTATTCTCCCTGCAGAAGGAGAGGCGCATCGTTTCCTCCTGCTCGGCGAGATGAATCAGGTTCGGTTTGCTGGTAGCTTCCCGAAGATTCTGAATATCCTCTTCACATACATTTTCCAGCAGTTTCTGCCGGGCATCCTTGAAGAAGTCGGTGCCGCCGGGACGGATTTCGAGGTCTCCGTCCTTTCCGGTATAGAATTCGAGATAGAAGTCGGTGGAGATATCCACATAGTAGATACTCTCGAAATCGCTGGTCAGCGCCTTCGAGATGCTCATATAGGTCTTTCTGGTGACCGGCGTCAGCTCATATCTGACCTCGGCCCGTTCAGCTAAGAAGCGGTCAAAGTCTTTCGGAGGCACCGGCTTGGAGAAGTAATAGCCCTGCACATATTCGCAGCCCATGGCCTTGAGAACCAGATACTGTTCCTGTGTTTCCACGCCTTCCGCCACAACCGGCACGTGGAGATAATCGGCGATGTCGATGATCAGCTCGATCATCCGGACATCCCTGTTTTCTCCGAACGCGCTGCGGATGAAGCTCATGTCGAGCTTCAGGGCATCGATCGGAAGATGGGTAAGCATGCCCAGAGAGGAGTAGCCGGTTCCGAAGTCGTCCATCTCGATCCGGAAGCCCATGCCCATGCCGCGCAGTTCCTTGGCGGTGGTGATGACCTGATCGGATTCGCCGGTATATGCCGACTCAGTGATCTCAAGCATCAGATCATCCGGGCTGAGCTGATATTCATCGAGAATCTCCTTGAAGATATTCTTGAGATTCGGGGTGAGCATATCGATGCGGGAGACATTCACCGATACCGGTACGGAGAAGCCGAAGCGGTTCTTCCAGTCCCGGATCGCTGCGGCGGCTTCCCGCCATACGAACTGGTCGAGTTCGAGGATCAGGCCGTTGTCTTCCAGAAGAGGAATGAACACACCCGGGCTGATCATGCCGAGTTCCGGATGATTCCAGCGCACCAGCGCTTCCGCACTGGCAAGGACCGGAGTATCGGGACGGATATCGAATTTGGGCTGGAAATGCACGGTGAAGCAGTTGTTATTCAGGGAAGGCTTGAAGTCTTCGAGCAGCCTCTCGCGGTAGAGCTCAGCCTCATGCATTGCCGTGTCATAGATTCCGACAGCTTTCCGGTAGACGGTCTTTACGGTATTGGCAGCGATCTTGGCGTAGTCGAAACGGCGTTCGATCGGAAGTGACTTATCAACATTAGAGTAGACACCCATGCGCAGGCGGACGCGGTTTTCCGATACATCCTCATCGACGAGGCCTTCGGATGCCTTGGTCAGAATGTCATCATAGTCTTCCAGGTGCGGGCAGTAGATATAGAAGGTATCCGCATCCCGCCGGCAGCACACGCCGCCGATCTCGCGGGAGATTTGCCGGACGCGTTTGCCGATCCGGGAGAGAATGCTGTCACCGTACTGCTTTCCGTACCGCTCGTTGAGCATGTTGAAGTGGTTGACGTCAATCACGATGGCATCCATTGCCATTTCGTGGTAGTGCTGGTCATACATGCGGACATAGCGCAGGAAGTAATCGAGGTTCAGAAGGCCGGTCAGGCTGTCGCGCTCGGTGGACTGAATGATATTCCGCTTTTCGGAAAGTTCGATACACCGGTTGACGCGGGCGTGGATGATTTCCGGAGAAGGATAGGGTTTGGGAATGAAGTCCATGGCACCGATTTTGAGACAGTCGACTTCGGCGCTTTGGTCCGCGGTCATGACGATCACGGGGATGCCGCTGAGCTCATCCTCTTCCTTCATCACCTTGAGAACATCAAGCCCGTTCATATGCGGCATCTGAAGATCCAGGAGGACAATTGCGAGGTCGTCCTTGTGGGTTTTGATCTGTTCCAGGGCTTCGACGCCGTCGGAGGCATACAGAACCTCGTAATCTTTCTCGAGGATATTTCCGAGAATCATCTGATTGATATGTTCATCTTCGACAATCAGGATGTGGCGCTTCAGATTCATGATCTCCGCATCTTCATCGACCGCAAAGATCGGCCTGGCCTCTGTTTCCGCGTCTTCGCGCGACATTGCGCCCATGCCTTTCAGCAGCTTCTTCTCTTCGTACATCAATGCGTCGGCACGTTCAAACACATCGTGGAAACAGGTGTCGATGCCGGGCTTGAAATCGGAGAGACCGCCGGAGATGACGACTTCCTTGGTGCTGATATGCTGAACCGAACGGTCATGCAGTGCCAGTACGAGTTCCTTGCGGATGATATAATCGCGGCCGTGCAGAATCACCACAAACTCATCACCGCCGGTCCGGTAGACCGGGCTGTGCTGGAAGATATCGCAGATCATCCGGCAGGCGCTGATGATGTATTCATCACCGGCCTTATGACCGAGGGTATCGTTGATGACCTTGAGGCCGTTGACATCGCAGACCGCAATCGCAAAGTTGTCGGCGCTGCCGTCCTGAATCGTGGCGTCGATCTGTTTCTGGCTGACCATGAATGCATGCTTGCTCTTGACGCCGGTCATGGGATCGATCAAAGCGATGGTTTCCGCTTCATCTCTTTCCTTCACCGCCTTTTTCTCCCACTTCTGCTGCGAGAGATAGTTGGTAAGCATGACGATCAGGGAGAGACCGAAGAGACTGACGATGACAAACACGCTGGTATTGTCCGCGGCATGGAGCTTGCTGAGCTCCAGGGCGAGGAACTGTTCCTTGCCCATGGCAAGCAGCTGGGGATCTCCGGTGCCGTCCATAAAATTGGATATCTCGCTGATGATGGTATTTTCTCTGGCTTCATTGAGACGCTCTGCCCAGGTAATTGCCATGATGACGATAAATACAAGCAGGGCAAGCCAGACGATGATCGCTTTGCCGAACTTCCGGTCAGTATCGTTCCGGATGACCCAATGGAAATAGAAGATGCCGAGCAGTGACCAGACGGCAAGAAGCACGTAGGTTTCCGTAGCAATCGAGTAATCGGAGAACATGCTCGGGAAGGCGAGATATACGGCAAAGATCACCAGAATGACGAGGCAGATGCCGCTGATGATGCGGTTCTTTTTGACGCCCTCTTCGCCGGATACCTTGAATACCGCCACGGAAACAAATCCGTAAATAATGGTGGCGCCGAACGTCGTCGTATCAACAATCCATCCGATGGCGGTTCTTCCGACAAACGGGATCGGCAGGGAGACAAGCAGCACCAGAAGGATGGCCTTGACGGGGATCTGCAGGTCGCTGAGTTCCGCAAAGCGTTTCGGCAGAATGCCGTCCTGTGCTACGGCGTAGCACAGTCTGCTCAGTGCTCTCAGCATGCCGATGAGGCTGGAGAGAACCAGGGACAAAAGGCACGCCATCAGAATGTATACACCGGCATCCCCGAGATAATGGTGGGCGGCGTAGAAGGCCGGAAGACCGGCAATTCCCTCATAGTTATCCAGATGCAGGATGTAATCCATCCAGCTGGAGCACTCCGCCGGGTAGGCGGTGACGCTGAGCAGGATGATGAAGATATACAGGGCGGTTGTGACGGTTACGGAAATCGCCAGAACCCTGAACATGTTGCTGTGCTTGAACCTGTATTCTTCGGCTGAATGAGAGACCGTCTCAAATCCGATAAAAGCCCAGGGAGAGACAAACGCGATGTGCATGACCTGACTCAATGCGCTCTTGTCGGGCAGAAAGGCAGGGCTCATCGACATGCCGGAACCCGGGAAGCGGACCATGGCCACAAGGAATACCAATGTGATTCCGATGGTGAATGTCAGCACCATCCCAACCATGGCACGGGCTGTCGCCTTCTTGCTCTTCATGCAGAGTAAGCCGATCAGCCACATCACCAGGAGCGTGACCAACGCTTCGCCTAGATACACATCATAGCCGAAGATTGTATAGAGATAGCCCTGTTTGAAGACTCCGCGCATGAAGTAGCGGGCAAACAGAGGAATGCTGGTGGCATTGGCCCAGAAGATGGAGATATAGATCAGAAACATGAACCAGGCGATCAGAAACGCGCGGTCATATCCGAATATATGCTTTACATAGTTATAGAGACCGCCGGATCCGGGATAGCGGTTCGCCAGAAAATGATAATGGCTCGATACCATCAGCATCATGAAGAACCCGATCAACAGACCCAGAACGGATCCCATCGGCCCGGCCGAGGAGAGGTAGGAACTGCTGGTGACAACCAGGGAACCCCAGCCGATCGCCGAACCTACGGATAATGCCCAGACTGCCAGAGGCGAAAGATAGGGCTTCAGTTTCGTGGGATTGTTTGAAGCAGATGATGTTTCGTTCATAATAGTATCTCCTCATACACAGTTTGTGTGCTGTTCGGGGTTGGTGCATCTATATAAAACGGCAGTTTTCCGTCATCGGTACAAAGATCGGTGACGGACACTTCCGATAAAACCGGGAAGGGCGTATTGTGAAACACTGGTGCTTTTCAGAATACGGAATACACGGGAAGAAGATCCTGCGCCATGCAGGCATTCTTTCCTTTGAAGCAGGGTTTTGTTCCGTCTTTTTCGAAATGATTCAGGAAGTATGAATTCATGCTGTGAAATGAATTCAT
>JAFWCM010000270.1 GCA_017536885.1 Solobacterium sp. | reverse complement strand
TGCGTAAGGCACATAAAAGAGAAATGAGCGAATGAATTGGCTTTTGATCGGCTTGCGCAGAAGCACCAGCGGAATGATTCTCACCGCATAGGTCACCAGAGTCATCACGATAATCTGAAGAATCATATGGGTGTTCACAGCTCTTCCTCCCGTACCGGACGGAGTCCGGCTGCGATAGCAGCGATGACAATCGTAAGAGTGATCATTCTCACCCCTTCCGGAAGACCCTTAAGTCCCGGGATCAGGGTGGAAAGAAAACTCAATGCGAATGAGAAAAGAACAACGGCGCGGATCGTTCTGTTTTCCCGGCAGGGAGGGATGATCACCGCAAGAAACATCGCAAACAATGCCACGGAGAGTGCACTCACAATGCGGTCTGGCATGACGTTTCCGAACTGGATGCCGAGCATCGTGCCGAAAGCCCATCCCGGCATGGCAAGAAACATCATGCCGTAGTAATACCAGGGCTGCAGCGGTCCTTTCCTGCGGATTGCCAGGGCAAACAGCTCATCCGTCAGGACAAAGCCGACAATCCAGCGATGGATCATCTCTGTCTTCTCATCAAACTTCTGAGAAAACGCGGTGCTCATCAGGAGATAGCGGGCATTGGCCGCAAAGACCATCAGAGCCGTTTCGATCAGTGTCGCATGCGCCGCGATCATCGTTGTGCCGGCATACTCTCCGGCACTTGCCATATTCAGAAAGCTGATGATAAATCCCGCCAGAGGCCCGATCCCGGCATTGCGCATCGCGATGCCCAAGGCAAAGGCAACCGCAAAGTATCCCAGAGCAACCGGGACAACATCCCTGATCCCGCTTTTAAACTGTTCCCCGGCAGTATCTTCGGTCAGTGCTGTTTCCTTTTCCTCACTCATCCCTTCAGATACTCCTTCATCGGTCCCGCCGCTTTTTTGGCATCGTGATAGCCGAGCCAGTACACCTCTGCGAGCTTTTCGACATTTCCTTCAAAGCGGCGGATCGAGATCGGCACACTCGGAGCAAGAACGAAAAGTCTGCCGGTATTTTCCAGCATGTCGATCCGGTCAATCAGCATATTGTAGTGTTCCGCTTCCTCATAGAGATCATACATGAGATTCGGATATTTCTTTCCGTACTCCATCTTCGCGACGCGGTTGGTCGCATGGAGTTTCTTGCGGTAGTTCCGGTCACGGGTGCGGATGATCACGATCTTTTTCTCCGGCTGTTCCAGCGCCCAGTCGAGCGGGATCCTAGTGGCAATTCCCCCGTCGAGATACCGCTTGCCGTCAATCTCCACCGCTTCCGAGACATATGGCACGGTTGCGCTGGCCTGAATTGCCTTGAAGATATCGGAGCACTTCCCCTTTTCAAAATATTCCGCAGCGCCGGTTTCAATATTGGTCGCAACCGCGACAAAACGGCGCCTGGGATCGTTGAACCGCTCTTCATCCAGGGGCCATTCTTTGGACAGTTCATCAAACAGATAGGAAAACCCGGTCACGCCATGGTCTCTCAGGATCGCACCGGCACCGGTGTAGTTGGGATCATGGCGGTAGCGCAGATTGAGATATACGCATCTGCCGATCTGGCCGGCGACATAGCTGAACCCGCTCAGCGCTCCGGCAGAGACACCGATCACGGCAGAGAGATTGATATCTTCTTCCATCATCCCATCCAGTGCGCCCTGGGTATACATGCCCCGCCAGGCCCCGCCCTCAAGAACCAGCAGTCCCTCGGTAAGTTCCGTGCCTGCAGTTCCCCTGGGAAGCTCATCAAAATTGACAGCAGGTTTCTTCTCTTCTTCGTTTTTTCTAAAACCGGTGAATTTCACCGGAGACAACAGACTCATAACACGTTACCAATCCTTTCCTTCCAAAACAGGATTATACTGCGGGAGATCAGAAATTGAAAAAGCGCCGGAGAAAAAAATACTCTTCTGAGCGATCAGCGAGCCGGGATCGCAGGAATAAGGACAGTGGAAGATTTCCTCTCTGTCGTATATTGATATGTGGAAGCCGAATGGATGTCAAAATTCATCTTGTGCTTTCAAAAAGATGTGTTATTATAAATAAGCCGTTTGGAGATGCAGGAATACTCAAGTGGTTGAAGAGGCAGGCTTGGAAAGCTTGTAGACCTGTAACAGGGTGCCAGGGTTCAAATCCCTGTTCCTGCGCCATTGCAAAAGCCGCGTGATCCGCGGCTTTTTTCTGTTTCATTGGTTCTGCATATGGCATTGTTCTCAGGAGTACAGGTTCTCCGGTTCATTGTCAGAAGATATGCGCGCATGGCCTGACATGTCTTACCGGCGGCTCTTCCTCTTCAGGACGATCGGAACTCCGGTTAATTGGCTTTGAAAAATAATTTGTTTCCTTTCCCATCGCCATACTCAAATCCGAGTTCCTTCAGCCTGTCCTCCCCTGCTTCAAAGGTTATGACTTCGCCGGGCTGCCATGAAGTTACAACTCTGCGTTCAATCCACGCAAAATTATTTAGATCCTCTTCCGGACAGATCCCGAAGGACATGCCTAACCCCTTAAAGGTGTACGGAGTCTTATTTGTTAATCTGCAGGTTAACAGAAGCTTTCCCTGATCATCCTGCCCTGTTTCTGTTTCAAATTCACTCAGCATCACGTTAAAAGCTTCTTCCCCATATTCTGTAATATAAGCCGTGTTGTGTGCTATATCGAGTCTGTCGGTATATTTCGGATCCATTTTCAGGTCGTAATTGTCATCCAGTTCAGAAATAATCACATATCTCTTCTTAACGATCGATTCCCAGTGTTCCGCAGTATCCCTGGTCCAATCCGTTTCCATATTTTCGATTCCGTCCAGAAGTGCTTTCTGCTCATCCAATGCATTCAGGTAATTCACTGCCTCTTCATGTAAATGCGCATCCCTGAACTCTTTGTTTCTGTAATCTTTCGGTTCGAGAATACTCAGCTCAACAGTGACGCCTTTGAGCAAAACCTCTTTTGATCTGTCTTCCTTTCCGGCATTCATACCGGCATCCCAGCGGGCCTGAACTGCCTCAGAAAAATCAGAAAGAAACGCTTCGTCAAAAAGCTCTTTTTCTTCCTTTTTTGACTCCGCAGTCGCTGTTTCAGACGGCTCTTCTCTCTTTTCTTCTGCACCGGCAGATGATTGTCCGGCGGATGAAGCACAGCCAAGCAATGAACCTGCAATAAAGAATACAAACAGAAATCTTATTAATTGTTTCATATAACCCTCTTTCTTAGCTTCTGACCTGCACATACTCAGTCTGAAACCATGCAATATCTGCACCGGATTTTCATAAAAACTGCAATTGTATGATCTGTCAGCGTTCCTCCCCTTCTTCATTTTCCTGTTATCTGGACTAATGAAATAAGCTGGATTTAAATAAATCTTATCGGAATTTCCGGCACAGAACAATAGCGTAAAATCCGCGAAAAAAAGATGAACCGCCGGATCAGGAATTCATCGGATTTCATCCTTCATGAACGCATGGGATTGCTTCTGTGCTATATTGAAATCAAAGAAAGAGAGATAACCATAATGATTCGGACAAATGTCGTTACACTTTCAGTGATTCCCGCGATTGCCTATCGGGAAAAGCTCAAGGACGGAGGCACTTCTCTTGTTGTGCTCCGCAAGGGAGAGACGCAGCCCGGCATTGCCGGCATCTCCAACAAGACCGGAGAAGCGATCCCCACAAAGAACACCAATACGAAAATCTATCCCGAAGCTGCGTTTGAAGAAGCGATGGAACTCACCCGCGGCATGGGATTCAAAAAACAGGGTGCCGTCAAAATCACCGATGACATGTTCAAAAAGAAGAAGGTCAGAAAGGAAGAAGAGCCGCCGGTCCTGGATGAAACTGCCTATCAGGCAATTGCGGCCAGGTATATCGATAAGGACGGAAAGTTCTCCTATGATCTCATCAATAAGGACTTCATCCGCTTCGCTCACTCCTCAAGCATCGTGCGCAGGATGATCGACGAAAAAGAGCCGGTGGCGGAGATCAGGAACTACATCGTAGCCAACAAGTTCCGCAACATCAGCGGAAATGATGATCTCACCGACAAACAGGTGGAGATAATCGCGGCATTTTTCGATGAGGAGAATCCCCGGAGCATCTTCAGGGATCTCGATGATTATCTGAAAAAAGAACTCAGTGCCGCCAAGAGACAGTAAGCATACCCATTGAAAAGCCATCCGGATTGGGTGGCTTTTTTCTCTGAGGATCAGTTGAGTTTTGAGATATCGGGATGATCCAGCAGTTTTTCAAAGGATTCCAAAGGCATCGGCTTTGCGAAATAGAAGCCCTGGAAGAGACGGCAGCCCATCTGATTCAGCATGGTGAACTGGTCCCGGGTTTCCACCCCTTCCGTCAGCGGTTCGATGCCGAGGTTTTCCGAGAGGCGGATGATATTTTTCAATATCATCTTCGCCTTGGTTTCATTGTCGGATTTATTCAGAAACATCATGTCGATCTTGATCACATCAACCGGCATGTCCTTGAGAAGATTCAATGAGGAATAGCCGCTTCCGAAGTCATCCATCTCCACCAGGAAGCCGCTTTCCTTGAGACTGTTGAGAATCTTCACACGGTTGGTGATATCCGTCATCATGACGGTCTCGGTGATCTCAAGGCGCAGGCGGGAAGGATCGACATCATATTCCCTTGCGGCGTTGCGGATCTCCTCTTCCACATCGGTGAAGTAGAAATCCTTGGGGGAGATATTCACCGAGAGGAACAGATCGGGATGAGTCTTCTTCCAGGAGGCCAGAATCTCGCAGGCGCATTTCCACATGTACTTGTCGACTTCCGCAATCATTCCGTTTTTCTCAAAGATCGGAATAAATCGTGCCGGCGACAGGAATCCGTATTTGGGATGGTTCCACCGCACCAGGGCTTCGGCCCCGACCACGGTTCCCTCACTGTTGACCATCGCCTGCAGATACGGGATGATCTGTCTCTTTTCGATCGCTTCATTGATCTGGCCGGAGAGATACTGGGTCCAGAGCGCTTCATCGCGCATCTTTTCATCAAATCTCGCGAGGTGGATCTGATAGGACCCCTTGATATTTGCCATGGCCATGCGGGCTCTGTCAAACATGATTCCGATATCGAGATCCGGTTCGTTGACTTCATAGATGCCGCCGTGAATCAGGATGTGATGGCCTACCGTGCCGTCATTGACCGCAAAGTCTTCCAGGACATCTTCGAGGTGATCCTGATCGAAGTCGGCTGCCGGAACGCAGATGCCGAACTGGTCGCCGGAGAGCCGTCCGTAAATCGCGGTTTCCGGCAGTTCTTCCTTCAGCATCCCGGCAATGGAGATCAGAGCGAAGTCGCCGTAGCTCGGGCCGAAGATATCATTGATCATCTTGAAGTCATTGACATCGAGATACAGCACCAGCCAGGAAATCTCGGGATGACGCGGCATCTCGTCATGCATGCGCTCATACAGGTATTCCCTGGTATAGAGACCGGTGAGATTGTCATGTCTTGCGTTGTACTGTTCCTTTTCCAGGGCGAGCATGTTTTCGGTTTCATCCCGCACGCTGAGGAAGGAGCCGGCAATCTTGCCGTTCTCATCACGGACGGTCTGTTTTTCCAGGGCGAAGTATTTCTTTTCCCTGTCCCTGGTGATGATTCTGCGGGTCTTCCAGGATTCGGAGTGTTCAAACTGGCCGAAGATCCCGGTCAGGGATTTTGCGGCGGTTTCAAAGATCTCATCCTGAATTCCGCTCAGGCGGATGCCGGGCTGATTCGCCCAGATGCAGGTGCCGTTATGATCGAAGAAGAACATCGCTTCCGGCAGCTGGGAGGCAATATTGGCAAGCATCCGGTCGAGAAGCCGGAGCGGCCGGTAATGGATCGAGAAATAGTAGACGAGCAGGCCGAAGATACTGAAGCCGATCATGGACTGATCTACCGGGGTTCTTGAGAAGATGTAAAACGTCTGCCAGAGACCGCCGACCACCATCGAAAACAGAATCACGGAATAGCGCTCGGCATAGACCCGGGGTGAGCGGATCATCTT
>JAFWCM010000269.1 GCA_017536885.1 Solobacterium sp. | reverse complement strand
GTGTGATATCCGGTCAACATCCACATTCATGGCCAGAAGAAACTCCTTCACATTGGATCGAATCTCATTCTTGTGCCACACTCCATCGAGATGCTTTGACAGTTTCTGATACGCAGCCAGTTTGATGCATTCGTTTTCCGATTTGCCTCGAACTGCTTTTTCTTTATTGTTCTGAAGCACCTTCATGAATTCAGAATAGATCAGTCCTTCCACTTCCATGATGAAGGATTCTCCCTGCAAAGTATAGTAATCCTGCTTGTGCACACCTTTGGCATTCAGACTGTTCTTCACATGGTTATAGTATGTTTCGGCTTTCCATCTTTTTTTGTAGGTCTCATACACTTTCTGAGTGCTGTCTTCCATGTTGGTTTCCAGCAGAATTGTACCAAAGCCTTCCTGAAGTTCTTCGTATTTTTCTTCCGTAAATCCTTCTTCGATCCCAATCAGTGCACGATACTCTGCTTTCTGCTTAAGACGCATTTCTTCGTCCCGGAAGACGATATAGCGTTTCCCTCCAATGATCTTATCTTTGTATGAAATGATACTTGCGTGGCTTTTCTTGCCGGATCCTTTTTTGTATGTGAACTCTCCGGCAAATCCGCCTTCCGGTTTCATTTGGTTATAAATCTTTGTATAGGTTCCGGGAAGAGGTACAACATATTTGTTTCCGTTTTCAGAAAACAGTTTGATATTGGAAGGAGAATAAAAGCCGGAATCCACGATAAATACAGCATTTGCAAAGCTATAACGGTTAAACAGATTCTTCACTTCCGTCTTGTCCAGCGTACCTCCGTCAAAAGCAGAAACGGATAATGGGTGGTTGCGGTCGACATCGAATACCGTCATGAAGTTCTGCTGTTCGTTTCCCAGTTTTCGATATTTATTTCCAAATGAAGCCATGTCACATTCATTGGAACAGCTCAGTATTACATGGCCATCTATGGCAATTAATCCGGATCCGTCATCAATGAGACTCTGTTCAAATTTCTCAATTCTCTGATGACGTCTTCCGAGAGTCTTGAGAAACTCAGACACAGATTCTTCTCCGAGAGCAAGATCAGGGTATACAACGCTCAGCCAGGATTGTTCATACAGCGGTTTGTAGTTTTTGATATAGGTGTAACCATTGATCATCCATATGATTCCCATGACATAGATTTTTCTGGCATCGTCTTCATTGAAGAACTCGAGAAGTTTTTTGGATACCGATAATGAATTTACCTGAGCAATCGCATATTCGCCAAAATTGACAATCGATACATCATCAGAAACTACTTTGTCTGAATTTGGAATATAGCCTCGAACGGGATCTATTCTGCCCAGCACCTTACCGCTGGCATTTTTCATTTTGCCGGTAGATTCATCTCTGACACGGAGGTGTTCGTAGACGTAATACCTGCCCTTAATGACCTTGACGAAGCAGGATGGTTCAGACGGTTTCAATGCACGGATTTCGGGCGGAACAGCATAGGATTTCAGAGTCATATAGATCACCTAACCTTCACCTAATATTCTAAAGGATTATTCGTGGTTTTTCAATACAGAAAAAGGGCTCAAAGCCCAATATTTATGCATATTTTCATGATGTTCTGAGAGTGTTAACCTATAGTGCTTAACCTATCTAAGCGTGTTTCAGTGGTAAATGAATCTGTCTTCAGGCGGTACTGCATCATGCATGGCCTGCATGGGTGCCCTGCCCTTTTAACGCAGTATTATTATACCTGTCAGGCGTCTGGTTCTACCCTCCCAAAAAAAACATAGAGAGTATCCTGATGATCAGGATCTGTTCTCTATGGTCATGACTTTATGCTGAACCATGCTTTATATGATTTTCTGACGCACCGCAGATTCGATGAAGCATACCCGGTCCGGCACATGGCGGGACTGGGTGTATTCAAACATCACGCCGCGGGAGTTGAATACCTGGCCGGTGACGATCAGGACGAAGTCGAGGCCGTGCAGGGCAAGATAGCGGATATCTTCCGGAATGGCAGGCTCGGCGGTTACTCTTCGCTTGGAAGTGGTGATCGTCATTCCGAGTTCCTTCTCCAGATAATCGTAGATCGATCTGCCGGCAATCTTCCGCGTCAGCCCCGGCATCTCCGATTTCAGGAAATAGTTTTCATCATAGATAATCGGTTCCCCGCTGAAGGAGCGGATGCGCTGAACATGGAAGAGCTCGGAATCGGGATCGAAGCCGGTCCTGCGGCTGAGGGTTTCATCGGCGCGCAGTTCCTCAAAGCCGACAACCCTTGTTGTTACACGCAGGCTGTTTCTCTGGGCGGCTTCCGAGAAGCTTTCGATTCCGCCGACCGTAAACAGGGATTTTCCCGTCTCTGGGCTGTAGATGACCTGGACCCCGCGCCCGTGCTGGGGCAGCAGAAAGCCTTCTGCCGTAAGAATCCCGATCGCTCTTCGGACGGTATTTCTCGTACATCCGCAAAGGACGGTCAGCTCATTCTCGGACGGAAGAAAGTCACCGAACGCATAGACGCCGGCGAGAATATCTTCTCTTATTTTTTTATAGATCTGTTCGTATTTTGCACTGGGCATGTTGTTCTCCGATGACATTATTGTAATATAAAAAACTTGTTTGAACAATTAATGAAAAAGTTTAATAAATCTATTGACTTGTATAAACAAGTTGGCTATATTCTAAGTACATACTTGTTTAAACGAGAGAAGGGAGAAAAGTATGGGAAAATTTCAGGATGATGCGGCAAAGCTGCTCGAGTACGTCGGCGGCAAGGAGAACATCAACGCCGTAACCCACTGCGTGACGAGAATGCGTTTCGTTCTCGCAGATCCATCCAAAGCGGACATCAAGAAGATCGAATCACTTCCTTCGGTAAAGGGTACATTCACCCAGGCCGGCCAGTTCCAGGTGATCATCGGAAATGAGGTCGCTGACTTCTACAAGGATTTTACGGATCTCGCCGGCATTGAGGGCGTATCGAAGGATGCCCTGAAGAGTGCCGCAAAGGACAATCAGACACCGCTTCAGAAAGCGATGTCCAACATTGCGGAAATCTTCGCACCGCTGATTCCGGCGATTATCTGCGGCGGTCTTATCCTCGGCTTCCGCAATATTCTCGAAACCGCTGTCGTTCTTCAGGAAGGCACATTCCTGGCAGGTCTCGACAAGTTCCTCTGGATCATCGGCGAAGCGGTCTTCCATACCGGCATTCCCGTCGGAATCTGCTGGTCTGTCATGCGCAAGATGGGCGGCACCCCGATCCTCGGTATCGTGCTCGGTCTTACTCTCATCTCCGGTCAGCTGGTCAATGCCTACGGCGTAGCCGGCATGGCAGCGGACGCATGGGCTCCGAATTACGTCTGGAACTTCGGTTTTGCAAGCTTCCGCATGATCGGTTATCAGGCTCAGGTCATTCCGGCAATTCTCGCCGCGTTTACCCTGGTCTATCTCGAGCGCTTCTTCAAGCGGATCGTACCGCAGGTCGTTCAGATGATTCTGGTTCCGTTCTGCTCACTGCTTCTCGCGGTCATGGCTGCCCACTTCGTCCTGGGTCCGATCGGATGGAAGATCGGTGAAGTCGTATCCAACTTCGTCATGGCCGGTATCTCCGGAAACTTCCGCGTTCTCTTCGGTGCTGTCTTCGGATTCTTCTATGCCCCGCTGGTCATCACCGGTCTGCACCACATGTCCAATGCGATTGACCTTCAGCTGATCAACACCACCGGCGGAACCATGCTTTGGCCGATGATCGCACTGTCCAACATTGCTCAGGGTTCTGCTGTTGCCGGCATGGCCTGGCTGCAGCGCAAGAATACGAGAGCTCAGGAAATCAACTATCCGTCCATGATCTCCTGCTGGCTTGGCGTTACCGAACCGGCGATGTTCGGTATCAACCTCAAATACCAGTGGCCGTTCTTCTGCGCGATGATCGGTTCCTGCATTGCGGCAATCATCTCCACGCTCTTCGGCGTCACCGCGGCAGCGATCGGTGTCGGCGGACTTCCCGGCATCATCTCGATCTTCCCGCAGTACATGGCCATCTTCGCAGTTGCGATGCTGGTAGCGCTTGTCGTACCGTTCGTACTCACCGTCCTCTACGGCCGCAACAAGATCGATCCGGAAACCGGCGAGCTCTATGAAGAGGAAGCAGCTGAAGAAAAAGCAGCTCCCGCCGCATTCACCGATGCTCAGAAGAATGAAGATTTCGCAGCAATCACCAGCGGAAAGGTCATGCCGGTCAGCGAAGTCGAAGATCAGGTATTCGCATCCAAGGCGATGGGAGACGGCATTGCGATCGATCCTACGGAAGGAAAGATCTATGCGCCGTATTCCGGCAAAATCACCGTTGCCTTCCCGACAGGTCATGCCTACGGCATGGAGACTGCCGGCGGAAAGGAAGTTCTGATTCACATCGGAATGGATACGGTGGAACTCAACGGCAAGGGATTCAAACCCGCTGTCAAACAGGGTGATACGGTGAAGCAGGGCGATCTTCTCACCGAAGTCGATCTGGATTACATCCGCTCCCAGGGCAAACCTGTCATCACCCCGGTGATCTTCACCGACGGCACCGCGGTAGAGCTTCTCAAACGCGGTGAAGTAAAAGCAAAAGAAACCGGTATAATCAAAGTGAACTGAGGTCTTTATGAGTAAATACGATAAAATTGTGTACCAGATTTATCCGAAATCCTTTCAGGATTCCGATCATGACGGCTGGGGGGATATTCGCGGTGTGATTTCACGCCTGGACTATCTGCGGGATTTGGGCATCAATTATATCTGGTTTAACCCTATGACCGTCTCTCCCCAGAAGGACAACGGCTATGATGTCGCGGATTACCGGAGCTTCGATCC
>JAFWCM010000268.1 GCA_017536885.1 Solobacterium sp. | reverse complement strand
CACGGCGATCGCCTTGAGGCGGCAGGTCTCATAGCCGCAGGCACCGCAGTCATGGATCTTGTCCGGGCTGCTCTTGCCCATCTTGATCATCTCGGCCTGGATCTCCTCTTCGGAGTGATGGATGCGGAAAATATCCTCGGGATGCCACTGTGCGGAAAGATCGAGCGGAAGCGGACCGCCGCTGATCTTTTTGCCCATATCCACATTCTCGCGGATCACGCTCTGGCCAAGCCATTCGTTGTGCTTGAAATGCGAAAGCAGCGGGCCGCCCATGCAGGAGCCGATGCATGCGGACATCTCCGCGAAGTAGCCCTTCAGGGTTCCTTCCTTCATGGCTTCGAGCACCTGCTTGATGCGGTCTACCCCTTCCACATCAATGTATTTGTAGTTGCGGTTGTCATGTTCGATACAGTTGAGAATTCCGCCCGGGGTCGGATAGAGACGGGCGATGGAGCCCTCGAAATCGGCCCAGTCCTCTTTCTCATCGTCCTTCAGGTCGGATGCGATCCACTGCAGGAGTTCATCCATTCCGATGCATGCGTCAACTGCACCGGCAAAGCGCGCATCGCGGATTTCTCTGAATTTGGCAATGCACGGAGAAAGGAAGACCACTCTCGCATTGGGGTGTTCCTCATGGATCATTCTTCCGTGGGCAATCATCGGTGAAACCACCGGTGCCATAAAGCCCGTCAGTTCTCCGTATTCCTTTTCGATCAGGGCATTCACCGCCGGACAGCAGGTCGTGATGATGTTTTCCATCTTCCCCTCATCGATCAGATTCTTAAACGCCCGGGTGACAAGCTTCGCTCCCTCGGCGGTTTCCCTGACCGCAGAGAAGCCGCGCCTTTCGAGGATCTTCACCAGGGATGAAAACTGTGACCAGACGGCTGTAAAGCTCGGAGCGGCGCTGATGATGACCTCCTCCCGGTTTCCCAGCCACAGTTTGACGGTATTGAGATCGGAGCAGACCGCCTTGGCATCATGCGGGCAGACGCTGTAGCACCGGCCGCAGAGGATGCACTCCTCTTCGACGATGGTCGGCTGCGAGCGCAGATAGGTCATAGCATTGGTCGGGCAAGCCCGCACGCATCTCAGACAGTTATGGCAGTTCGCCTGTTCCAGGCGGATGTACTGATTGCGATTCATGCAAGAGCAGCGGAAATCTCCCGGTCAAGAACTTCCCGCGCGTTCTGAGCAGTCACCTGCTCAAGCTGCTTTCCGTTGATCCGAATGCCGAGGCCGATATGATTCTGGCAGGCCTTCATGCAGAAGGAACCCTTGAGAGCAACCTTGTCTTCCCAGCCCTTTTCCTTGATCAGGGAATTCAGATCATTGACGACCTGGCTGCTTCCCTTGACATAACATGCACTTCCGATGCAGATCTCCACGTTTACCATAGTATTTGTTCTCCTCTATTTCTGAGTCCTCTCTCAGTCCTGATGTACGCCGACTTCCATATCCACATTTTCGAATGAGAAGATCTCAAGCGATCTCTGGATCGTCTTCTTGTCGGTGGTAAGATTTTCCTTCGCCATACGTCCCTTGACCGTGACGGCATCCGAGATGCATGCAGGTCCGGCGATACAGCCGCCCGGGCAGCACATGCCTTCGAGAATATCGAAGTTGAACTTGCCTGCCTGAATGATCTGAAGCTGTTTCTTGCATTCGATTGCGCCGTTGGCCATAAATGCGGTGTAAGGTCCGTCATTGTGTTCCTTGGCCGCTTCCGCAACCGCTGCCGCAACGCCGCCGCTGAAGGCGAAGTTGCGTCCGTAAACGGAAGGATATTCCTCCGGCGCCGCTTCCACTTCGGCCGGGTTGATTCCCTTCGATATCAGCATCGCAGCCAGTTCTTCATAGGTGAGAACATAGTCGACTACGCTGTAGTCTTCCATCGCTTCCTGCTTCTTGGCAAGGCACGGTCCGATGAACACGACACCGTAATCCGGATGATCGCGCTTGATCTGGCGGGCAATCGCCTCCATCGGAGTTACCGTGGTGGATTTATTTTCGGCATAGAGCTTCGGGAAATGGATTCTGAGCATGTTTACGAATCCCGGGCAGCACGAGGTGGTCATCGGCTTGCCGGTCTTCTTGTGCTCGACCAGTTCCTCATATTCGAATTCCGCAACCGCATCGGCGCCGACGGCGACTTCGATGCACTTCTTGAAGCCGAGCATCTCAACGCTCTTGAGCACCTGCGGGATGGAGGTGTCGTCGAACTGACCCTGAATGGACGGAGCGACAACAGCGACGATCGGAGCTCCCATATTGATGGCCTTGATGACCGGAACAACCCAGGAGATATCCTCGATCGCACCGAACGGGCAGGCGCTTTCGCACTGACCGCAGTTGATGCATTTCTTCTCATCGATCACGGCGATGTTCTGGTCGTTCCAGCTGATCGCCTGAACCGGGCAATGCGCATAGCAGGGACGCTCGGTGACGACGATGGCGTTGTACGGGCAGGCTCTTGAGCAGGCACCGCACTCCTTGCACTTGCTGTAGTCGATTTCACTGCGTTCGCTTCCGATCGAAATCGCCCCGAACCGGCACGCCGCAAGACATGACTTGGCCATGCATTTGCGGCAGTTGTCGGTAACGCGGATCTTCTTGATCGTACAGCCGTCGCATGCCGCATCGATTACATGGATGATCTGACGGGGATTCGGTTCCTGATCTTCTCTCGCCATTTTGCCCATGGCAAGACGTACGCGCTGTCTCAGAATTTCTCTTTCCTTGTACACACAGCAGCGGTAGCGCGGACCGTCCAGAGAGACGAGGTTTCTGGCATAGGCGTTGACCTCATCCTCTCTGACCTCGCCGGCAAACGCCTGACGGCAGATGTTTACCAGGATATCGAATTTGAACTGTCTTGATTCATTTGAAAACATGTTTGACATAATGGTAGTTCTCCTTTTCTCTTTCTTACTCCGGTGCCTCGAGCGTCCGGAAACTGTGTTCGTACTGCATGCCGTATTCGAGTTTTCTCATTGTCTTCTCATCGGTAAGGCGGCGGATGATGGTCCGGGCAAACTCGATCGTTGCGCCCATGCCTCTGCCGGTGATGAGATTCCCGTCTTCCACGGCAAGTTCCATCTCATAGATGCCTCCGTAGCTGTCGCTGGCAAAGGAAGGGAAGCAGGTGTAATGCTTTCCTTTCAGAATGCCGAGATGGCCGAGAATCGACGGTGCGGCACAGATCGCGCAGGTGAGCTTTCCGCTGTTCCAGTGCTCTTTAAGAGCAGCGGTCAGCGGCTCGAACGCCTCCAGATTTTCGGTGCCGACCCTTCCACCCGGCAGGATCAGAACGTCGTACTCCTTCGGATTGATGTCAGACCAGAGCCTGTCCGCAAACATCGTCACGCCATGGCTTGCCGTAACCCGAAGATCATCTGTGATGGATACGGAATCCACTTCCACAGACGCTCTTCTCAGCATATCAATGGTAATCAGCGCTTCACAGTCCTCGAAGCCTTTCGCAAGAAAAATTGCGCACTTCATAATGCGTCTCCTTCTATTTGAGAAAATTATAGCATGCCTTGCCTGAGTGACCACCTCCCGATTGCAAGTAAAAAACACAATTCCGCGATCTCTCAGCGCCGTGTTCTCCGCGCCCGATCCGCCCGTTTCATCAGGTACGTCCTTGCCGGCGCAAAAAGGAAGCGGGACAATCCGCACTTCCTTTTCGCCTGTCTTATGCAATTTTGGTTCCGACGGGTTTAATCGTAGAACACCTTGGAGAGAAAATCCTTCGCCCGTTCGCTTTTCGGATTGGTGAAGAATTCTTCGGAGGTGTTCTCCTCCACGATTTCCCCGCCGTCGAGGAAGACAACGCGGTTTCCGACCTTGCGGGCAAACCCCATTTCGTGGGTGACCACAATCATCGTCATTCCCGCCTCGCCGAGCCGCTTCATGACCTCGAGCACTTCCTTGATCATTTCCGGGTCAAGGGCGGAGGTCGGCTCATCAAACAGCATGATTTCCGGATTCATGCAGAGAGCTCTCGCGATCGCGACACGCTGTTTCTGGCCGCCGGAAAGACGGGAGGGAAACTCGTCTTTCTTATCGGCAAGGCCAACGCGGCCGAGAAGTTCCATCGAGGTTTTGTCGGCTTCTTCCCGGGTTTTGCCGGCAACCGCCACCTGAGCCAGGGAACAGTTGTCGAGGACCGTCTTGTTGTTGAAGAGGTTGAAGTGCTGGAATACAAATCCCATCTTCTTCCTCAGACTTGCGTAATTTGCCTTGTCTTTGGGCTCCATGATCTCCCCGTCCAGGCTGATCGTTCCGCTTTCCGGTTTCTCAAGGCCGTGAATGCACCGGCAGAGCGTGCTCTTGCCCGAACCGGAAGGTCCGATCAGTGAGACGATCTCTCCGTCATTGACGGTGAGATTGATGTCGTGCAGTGCCTTGAGCTCACCGAAGCTCTTATGAAGATGTTCTACCTTAATCACT
>JAFWCM010000267.1 GCA_017536885.1 Solobacterium sp. | reverse complement strand
TTATGCAAAATGAATAATTGATGTGCAAGTTCGTCGCGGTGAATCGTGTCGGTAAGCCGTGTGCGTTAGTAGCTCATGCACGGTTTGAAATGGGGGCGGTTGATCTTGAATTTCTAAGGTCTGCCGCCTACCTTATTTCGCCGGTAATCCAACGGAAAGAACAGAGCCACAGATCTGCTCTTCCCATTTATCGCAAGCGCCAGGGCTGCCGGATCATGCTTTGGCGGTCTCTTCATTTTTTCCCTTGGGAATGTCTCACAGAAACTGATTTATCGCGGTATGGAAAATTCCGGCCGATGATCAAACCGCCCTGTAAAGAGGCGATGTTTCTTTATAAAATATTGGAAGGAGGTTGTGCTATGAGCGAACGAATGGATCGGCAGATCAATTTTATCCTGGAGCTTGACAAGGAGAAAAACATCCTGAGACAGACCCATCTGACCGGACACGGCAGGCGGGAAAACGATGCGGAACACTCCTGGCATCTGGCCGTTATGGCCTATCTTCTGAAGGAGTATGCCAATGAACCGATCGATATCGCCCGGGTCATGATCATGTGTCTGATTCATGATGCGGTGGAGATCGATGCCGGTGATACCTATGCCTATGACAAGGAAGGGCTGAGCACTCAGAAGGAGCGGGAAGCGAAAGCCGCAGACCGTATCTTCGGTCTTCTGCCCGCAGATCAAAGAGATGAATTCCGGGGGATCTTTGAGGAATTTGAAGCCAATGAAACCCCGGAGGCGAGATTCGCACACGCTATGGACAACTTCCAGCCGCTTCTGTTAAACAACTCCAATAACGGCGGTGACTGGAAGGAACACGATGTATGTCTCGAACAGGTTCTGGGCCGCCAGAACAAGACAAAACTCGGATCTGAAGAGATATTTGCCCGCACCATGGAGATTCTTGAAGACAATGTCAAAAAAGGCACTCTGAAAAAATAATTGCTGCATCCAGAACAACATGCATGTATGCGTGATTTTCGCTTTCCGGCTTCCAGAATAGTATTCCCGGCAATCCTGAGTACCCCGAATATTACCCGGCATGCGGTTTCGCAAATAGCCGTATGCTTTGTATATCTGATTCATCGGCAAAGAATAATGGATCGTTTATCTGGTATGGAACAAAAAACCGTGCGGCTGTATACAATAAAGTCAGGAAGGCGGATTCTGATGGAACCGTACGGTGCTTTGATCAGGCTGAAGACAGCCGGGCAGGGTGAAGCAGACCGCCTGATTGAACACAGAAAGATGAATCTGAGTTTAAATAAAACAGGTAGGAAAACAGGAATGGAAGAAATGAAAGATGAATTCATGTCCGAGAAAGAACTCGAAGACCATGTGGAGAATAGGTGAAACTATCCGAAAAGGATATGGACGCTGTATCCGGAGGAAGAGGTATCAATTATTACTCAATGTATGCGGCGGTATGGAAGAAAGTTATGGGCGCATGCATGTGGCAGGGATACCGTAAGGCAAAATGCCCGAAATGCGGTGCCCCTCTGCCCAAGCTTACCCATGCCGGCAAATACGGTGAGGAAGAACTGAAATTTGCGGCAGAGAATAAGCTCTACTGCAAGCACTGCGGACAGGCGTCCAGGGACGAGGAATGGGTGATCAATAAATTCAACTGAGTTCTGCTTTGCCGATCTCAAATACTGCAGCTGTCAGAAAACATGCGATCCTTGACCGCATGTTTTTAAAGTGTTTTTCTCTGAGGCCGTGAAGGAAACAGTGATCCGTGCGAAGCATGAGGGATCACTGCAGCTTTTCTCTTTGATCCTTCAGCCAGCTCTTCATCGTGCGGGTCATTTCCGGGGTGTGAAAATCAAAGACATGATTATCCTCCGGGATTTGTACCAGCATGCAGTTTTCGTACATCTTTGCGGCTTCTATGCTGACCTCAAGGGGTATACAGTCATCCGCTTCACCATGGATAATCAGCACCGGTCCGGTAAACTTCGGAGCGGTTTCTTCAACCCGGATCGTCTGAGCGACCCGGACATATGTGCCAAGCAGAGCACCTCCTTCTTCCATCACAAGTTCATCCGGAACATGATCCGGATCAAAGGATACTTCCAGGAGTTTTCCGTTTCTTGTGTCTTCCGGAATATTGCATGCAGGGGAGAGAAGAATCATCCCTCTGATCACATCGCGTTTCATCGCTGCGGCAAGCATGGCAAGAAGACCGCCCTGGGAATGCCCGCAGAGATAGATGCCGGTGATATGATCCAGGGAACGGGCATAGTCAATCACCCTGATCGCATTGCTGATCCATTTGAACAGCGTATGCTCGCGGAATGTCCCGCCGCTTTTTCCGTGTCCGTACATTTCTGCCCGAAGTACGGCAAACCCTGATTCCCTGATCGCCTCTGCCGCCGCCAGGAGATGGGGTTCTTCTGTGTTTCCGGCAAGACCGTGAATCAGAATGACCAGCGGAACGGCACAGTCGTTCGATCGCGGCCCCTCATATTCGAGATGAATCGGTATTCCGTCATCGTAAAGATACATAGTCTGATCTCCTCTCTCCTTATTCCTTTGGCCTGAGCGGAAAGATAGACTGCGGCAGTTCTGTTTTCATCTCCCGGTTCATCAGTTCGTGCACGGCATCCGATGGCTTTTTGCCATGATGGATCACCTCATTGACACCGGCGGTAATCGGCAGTTCCACACCGTACTTTTCCGAAAGCTTCATGGCGGCAGGGAGGGCATTGATTCCCTCGACCACCATTCCGACCGCTTTTACCGCTTCTTCTGCCGGCATCCCCTGCCCGATGAGCTTGCCGCAGCGGTTGTTGCGGCTGTGGACACTTGTCGCGGTTACGATCAGATCACCCATTCCGGCAAGACCCGAAAAGGTATCGGGAAGACAGCCCATGGTAATGCCGAGCCGTGCGATTTCCGAAAGACCGCGGGTGATGATCGCGGCTCTTGTGTTGTCCCCATAGCCAAGACCCGATGAAATTCCGGAGGCAAGGGCGATGATATTTTTGAGAGCCCCGCAGAGTTCGACGCCTTTGACATCGCTGTTGGTATAAACCCGCATGACTTCGTTGGAGAAAACCGTCTGCACCGTTTTCGCAGTTTCCATATCTTCGCAGGCTGAGACGATGGTTGTCGGAAGATCAGCCGCAACTTCCTCGGCATGCGTCGGGCCGGAAAGCGCCACGATCCTGGCCTGGGGGATTTCCGAACGGATGACCTCGCTCATGGTAAAGGAGTGTTACCGCTTCGATTCCCTTTGCGACATCGACGATAATCTGCCCCGGTGTTACATATGGGGAAAGACGCTTTGCCGTTGAACGTACAAATACGGAAGGTACGGCAAGAAGAAACATGCCCGCATCCCGGCAGACTTCATTGAGATCTGACGAAAACTCTATTTCATCGGGGATCTCCATATCGGGAAGATTCCGCTGCCTTCTCGTTTTCTTCAGCTGTTCGATTTCTTCCGGAAGGGCTGACCAGACCTTAACGGTATGTCCGTCATTTGCGAGCATGCGGGCAAGGGCCATGCCCCAGGTGCCGGCTCCGATCACACTGATATTCCATTTTTCTTTCATTCAGATAAAGCTCCTTTATCACACCTTATCATATCGAAACAGAATCACAAGCATGCATGAATCCGTAATGAAACCTCTGCGCAGTATTGTTCTGAAGTTCCCTGCGGCCGGGCAGGGATGAACCGGCAGGAAACAACGGATCTGCCCATGAGACAGAGACCGGTTACAGTCCTCTTCTGAAAGGGATGGGCTCCGGGCTCAAAGACGATCTGTCTGCCCGGGTTCAATATCAAAGACACAGGCAGGTTCCGGAATGGAAAAACGGGGAGTTCTTATATCATTTCAGAAAAGAGAACGGATGTAACAATGCTATAGTTGAATTGAGCAGCGATCCAATGAATGAAGCAGCGGAAGAAAAGCCGGTGTATGAAACTGCGTTCTCTCAAGAGAATCCGCAGAAACTGTTCCTTCGTATGTTTTAATTGACCGGTGGTTCCGGTACCGCTGCGGTTACTGCCAATGCGCGATGGTTTATCATGGAAGAAGAGGAAACGCCCGGCAAACTGATGCGCAATACAGAGAGCATATCTTAACTCAATACAGCCATGGAAAGGAGCGCTGAAACGCATGGAAGATAAGAAAAGCGATGTTTTACCCTATGAACCGAAATCCTGGGAAGACCCGACAAAGAGCAATGTATTAACAGAGGAACAGAAAGCATTTGTGGAAAAGAACTTCAAACAGATGAAGGAACCGGAACTGTATGAGAAGCTCGCAGAATACGGACCGCAGGTGCACAGAGGAACCTATGGAAGATACCTCCGGGAAGTAATGTCAAAAAACGAGGACAAAGTATTTTCACAGAAGGTGTCCGAAGACGAACTGAACACTACCATCGGCGGATTCTGTGGGACTGCCCCTAATTCATGTGACTGGTGGGCTGCAGATGAGCTTGACCGCTGCACTCGTACCCAGCGAAGATACATCTATAAAAATGGCTTTCCGAACTGTGCCGCAACGGTAGAAGACGGAAGCTGGTGCTGGGATAATGATGCGTGTTATACCGATGCTGTGCTTTATCAGGATATGGTAGATTGTGCAAAAGCATGGAGATAATGTGCGCACAGACACATCTTTGCCAATGGGTTCAGGAGTAAGAATTTTCCGGCGCCATAGGAAACTGGTACGCAATTAAGGGTATAAGAGACCATCAGGTATTGGCGCCGCGAACTGAGACCCTCAGCTGTGCGATTGGTCAGGCAGGGGATTATTGAAGGCATATGAAAGACCGTATTATCCGTATGATACGGTTTTTTGTGATAATCAGAATGCCTTGCCGGGAACACGTTTCGGCTCTGTATTCCTTTAGTATGGCCAGTGAATACCCGATGCCTGCCGGCAGAACACTTCACGCAGACAGCAGCTTCTGCATGATCTGTTGTCGGTGATAATACCAGGCAGAAAAAAAGATATCACTGAAAATTCGGTCAGCACATGATGAAGTCCGGATCACAGAACATTAGAAAAAAGAAGCGGACAAAGCGGTCCGGAAAACAAAAGGCGCATGTTCCGGCGCCTCTGTTGGAATGATTCAATTAATCCTGAGTATTATTCAATACAGGAGTAATCCCTGTATCTTCCAATACCCCTATTTCTGTTTCCCAGAAGAATTTTC
>JAFWCM010000036.1 GCA_017536885.1 Solobacterium sp. | reverse complement strand
GATGCCTTTGGGCACGGCCAGTGCCTTCTCTTTGAGGCGCTTTCCCTCTTCACTCAGGGTAATGATGAGATTTCTCTCATCGCGGGGATCCCTGCTCTTTGTGATATATCCTTTAGCTGTCAGCTTTTTGAGCAATGGCGTCAATGTGCTGGATTTGAGAAACAGCGCATCACAGAGACAGGTTTCATTGACCTGTTCCTTCTCCCAGAGAACCATCATGACAATATACTGCGTATAGGTCAGATCGATCTCCTCCAGCAACGGCCTGTATTTCCGCGTGATCATATTGGATACGGCATACAGGGGAAAACAGAGCTGGTTTTCAAGTTTCAGGGATTCATATCTTCTGCTCATCCTTCACCTCTTTTGTATCGCATGCGATACATCCATTGTTATTTATATCGCGCGCGATATTTTTTGTCAAGACACGCCTCTGTTTCGTTCCGCATTGTTTTTCGAAAGAGGGATCGAGGCAGTCAGAGACTGCCCGGAATCCTCCTGCAGGAGAAAGAGCGGGGATGATACAATGACTGCATAAGAACAAGGAGAAGTTGATCATGACTAAAGTACTGCTCATCAACGGAAGTCCTCATCCCAGCGGATGTACAGCTGCGGCGCTCGAAGAGATGATCCGCGTATTTCATGAAGAAGGCATAGAGACCGAACTGATTCATGTCGGAAACAAGGTCATCCGCGGATGCATGGGCTGTAACCGGTGTTCCGAACTTGGCAGATGCGTATTCGATGATATTGTCAATGAGACCGCGCCGAAGCTGAAAGAGGCAGACGGGCTCGTGGTCGGGTCTGCGGTTCATTATGCCTCTCCCGCCGGCACATTGATTTCCTTCCTCGACCGCCTGTTCTACAGCACCGAGAAGATCGACAAGCATATGAAAGCCGGAGCGGCTGTCGTCTCCTGCCGCCGCGGCGGGAATACCTCTTCCTTCGATGTTCTGAACAAATACTTCACGATCAGTGGTATGCCGGTGGTCTCTTCCACCTACTGGAATATGGTGCACGGTTTTACCGTTGAAGATGTGAAGAAGGATCTCGAAGGTTTACAGACCATGCGCAACCTTGCGCGAAACATGGCATTTCTGATGCGCGCCATCGCCGCCGAAAAGGAAAAGGGAACCCTTCCCGAACAGGAACACAGCTGTTTCACCAGCTTCCCCGACGGAAAGTAATCAGAGACCTGTTCCCTACCGCAGAGGGAATCACTGGCATTATTTGATTGGAGATCATATATGGAATTTCATGAAAAAATCATACAGCTTCTGGAAAAGTACAGCCCGAAGATCATGCACAATGCGGAGTATTATCTCCTGGAAGAGATTCCCGAAAACAAACTCCGCAATGCAATGAAGAAATATGCAAAAGACGCGGACAAGGACAGAATTCTTGCCCTCTGGGATACGTCCCTGTTTTCCGATGCCAAAGAGGGCTATCTCTTTACCGGCAGCGGAATCTATTACCCCCGGTTTCTCGATAAACCCCAGATGATCCCCTATACGCAGATCCAGGCGGCTGCGATCGTCAATAAGAAGAAACAGGACTGGGACAGCGGTTTTGAGCTGACGTTCACCGACGGCACGAAGGATCAGTGGTTCTGTTCTTTTCTGAACAAGACGCCGCTGGAATCCTTTTTCCGTCAGCTGATCAGCGCTGAGCGGGCATCCCGGGGTATCAGCGGAAAGATATCCCTGTATGAAACGATCGAGAATCAGAAGATCACTTTTGAGTAATCTTTGCCCTCTTTCTCAGCGATGAAAAATATACGGCGGGTTCAGAAGGAAAAGCAATACCGAATCACTTTGTAAAACGAGACGATTTTCTCCCCCTTTCAGCGGAGTGGTTTGTTCTGCTCACACCGGAATCAGGAGATTTTTAAGTATGAACATCACGCATGGATTCAAAGTCAGAGATATCATCCGAAACATCGGAGCCAGAAGTATCATCGCATCTCTGCTCGTATTTTTTCTCACGGTCGGCGCCACCGTAGCCGGCGCCTAACTTCTGTATAACTCCACGAAGGAAACCCTGCACCTGCAGAGCAGAGTCAACGTCGTCGAGTCGGCGAAAGAGTTTGACAATTATCTGCTGGTGCGCAAGAACACCGTCATGCTTGCAGGTCATGTGGTCGATGAGATGATCCGGGAAAATCAGCCGACTTCCGAGATCCTCAATTACCTCACCGCCGAATCCCTCAGTATCAAGAAGTCGATTGACATGGATTACACCGGCCTCTACGGCTGGATCAACGGCGAGTACTGCGACGGCGTCGGCTGGGTGCCGGATGAGGATTATATCCCGACCGAACGTCCCTGGTATGTCGAAACCATTCACGATGACAGCGACGTCACCTTTGTGCGGCCCTATCTCGATGATCAGACGGAGACGATTCTCACTACCATGGCGGAACAGCTCTCCGACGGCGTCAGTGTGATCGCCCTCGATGTGACCCTGACCCGGATTCAGGAGATCACCGAACAGACGGCACAGCACACCCCGGGCAGCTACGGCATCGTGCTCGATAAAACCGGGCAGGTGATCGCCCACTCCGACAAATCCGAACTCGGCAAAAACTTCTTTGAGGAATCCGGGACCTTCGGTGCCGCTTTAATCAGCCGGCTCACGTCCGAAACCGGCGATCAGTTTGACATGCACTTCAACGGGAATACCTATGTGGTCTTTGTGGAACAGATCGAAGGCGGCTGGCAGGCACTATACGTGATCGACTCCGATGCATTCTATCGGCCGCTTAAGATTATCCTGCCGATGCTGGGGCTGTTCCTGATCCTGGAGGGACTCGTATTCCTGGCGGTGATCTTCAATCAGAGTGAAAAGAACCTCGCGATCGAATCCGCGGAAGAAGCCCACAGCGCCAACCGGGCCAAGACGCAGTTCCTCTCCCAGATGAGCCATGAAATCCGCACCCCGATCAATGCGATTATCGGTCTCGATACCATTGTGCTCAGGGATGAATCGATTTCTCCCCACACCCGGGATTTCCTGGAGAAGATCGGCTCCAGTGCCCGCCATCTGCTCTCCATTGTCAATGACATCCTGGATATGAGCCGCATTGAATCCGGACGCATGGAACTCAAGGAAGAGCCCTTCTCCTTCCGTGAGCTGATCGAACAGGTCAATGTCATCGTCGGCGGTCAGTGCGATGACAAGCGGCTTCGCTATGTATGCAGTATCGAAGAGCCGATGGAGGAATACTATTCGGGAGACAATCTGAAACTCAAGCAGGTGATTATCAACATCCTCGGCAACTCCGTGAAGTTTACCGATCCACCCGGCGAGATCAGCTTCAGCGTCAGACAGGAGATCCTCTCCGACAATGAAGCGAAACTTCACTTCACGATGAAGGATACCGGCATCGGTATGGATCCGGAATTTATTCCGAAGCTCTTCGATGCGTTCTCCCAGGATAATACCGGCAACACCACCCGCTACGGAGGCAGCGGCCTCGGCATGGCGATTACAAAAAACATCGTTACAATGATGCACGGAGAGATCTGGGTGGAAAGCGAAAAGGGAAAAGGCACATCCTTCTTTGTCTCTGTACCGGTTAAAACGCGTAAAGGAAGAAGACATTCCTCACCCCGAAGAAAACACCGCCGGCGAGCTGTCCCTGGAAGGACTTCATATCCTGATTGCGGAAGACCAGGAGATGAATGCGGAGGTGCTTACGGATCTTCTGGATCTTGAAGGAGTGACTTCCGAATGGGCAAAGAACGGGGAGATTGCGGTACGGATGTTCCGCGAAAGCAGCCCCGGTCATTTTGATGCGATCCTGATGGATATGCGGATGCCCGTCATGGACGGCCTGACCGCCGCCAGGGAGATCCGCAAGCTGGAGCGGCCGGATGCGGCAGTCATTCCGATCATTGCGCTTACTGCAAATGCGTTTGAAGAAGATGTGAAACAATGTCTGCAGGCAGGAATGAACGCTCACCTCTCCAAACCCGTGGATATTGATCTGTTGAAAGAAACTCTTGCGGAGAAGACACCGCTCCGCAGGGTAAAAGATATTACCGGCATACGGTGATAGGAAAATAACAGAATGGTGAAAAAAACAATCAAAAGCAGTACAGACTCCTCTTTCTCCGGGGAAACCTCCCGGACAAACACTTCGCAATCGGAGAGAAAACTCGAAAAGATCAGAAAAGAAGAACGGATCAAATCCATGGATTTCCCCTCTTTGCTCAGAGAGATCAGAGAAGAACATCTGGACGCGTTCGAGACTGCCGTTGCGAAGGCCCTTGCGGAAACCGATTTCATTCTTTCTCTTCGTTACTCCAATTACTATGCGAATGAAGACGGGTATGACGAGTACCCGCCTCATTTCACGAAGACGGAACTGCGGAAAGAACTCACAGAAGTCCGTGATGATTTTTTTGAGATGCGCTTTCTTGTGCCGATCGCCCGCGGAGACTACAGATTCAAGACACATCTGTGGTTCCGCGAACAGCTCGACGCCCGGGTTGACGGGCTTTCCAAATACAGCCATAAGCGCGATGACTTCGGAGAGCGGATTCTTTCGGAATGTTTCGAAGCCGCAGAAATCCTGTACAGAGATCTTAAGGCCCGCTTTCCCCGGGAAAGGATCCGGGAACTGATCGGAAGAAACCAGGCCTATAAGGAAGGTCTTGCAAAGTATCAGAAAAGCATACAGCAGGAAGAAGAACTGAGACAGAACGTCCTGAACCGGATCCCTGTCTTCTACCGGGATTCCTTTCCGGAAGCCAGAAAGATGCACAGAACATTCATATTTCATTTCGGGCCGACAAATTCCGGCAAGACCCACGATGCGATCGAAGCATTGAAAAACGCCCGGCACGGCATTTACCTCGCACCGCTTCGCCTGCTTGCCTTCGAACAGCACGAAACACTGATCCAGGCCGGCATCCCCTGCAGTATGATCACCGGCGAAGAGCGGATCCTGATTGGCGGAAGCCGGGTTCAGTCTTCCACGATCGAGATGCTTTCTCTTCTGGAGGAATACGATATTGCGGTGATCGACGAAGCGCAGCTGATTGCGGACGAAAACCGCGGCGGGGCCTGGTGCAGTGCAATGTACGGCATCCTGGCAAAGGAAATTCATGTATGCGCCGCTCCGGAGGCGGAAGCGCTTCTGAAACGGATTGCGGAAGACTGCGGGGATGATTATCAGGTTGTATTTCATGAGCGGCTCGCTGAACTTCAGATCTCTGATCAGAGATTCCGTTTCCCCGAGGACGTACAGAACGGAGATGCATTGATCTGCTTTTCCCGAAAGCATGTTCACGCGATTGCGGCTGAGCTTTGCCAGCGGAAAATAGCCGCCGGCATCATTTACGGAAATCTCCCCTATGATGTACGCCACAACGAAGCCAGGCGCTTTGCGTGCGGGGAAACCTCTGTGATTGTAAGCACCGATGCGATCGGGATGGGTATGAATCTTCCGATCCGCCGGGTGGTATTTCTCGAGCACAGGAAGTTTGACGGAAAACAATACCGCAGGTTAACCGCTTCGGAGATGAAACAGATTTCCGGACGCGCCGGCCGCTTCGGAACCTATCCGGTGGGAACCGCGGCAGCCGACGATCCCGGTTTTCTCATTCAGAAACTGAACGAACCCGTACCGGAGATCAAAACAGCGACAGCGGGATTTCCCGATTCTCTGATCGCTGTTCCGGGCAAACTCTCGAAAACGATGCAGGTCTGGCAGAACCTTCCGTGTGAAGAACTGTTCCGGAAAGCTGATCTGACAGATCTCATCAAACTGACGAAGTGGTGCGAAAGACACACCTCGAGAAAGGAACTCATCCTGCAGTTTGTAAAAATTCCGTTCGATCCGGAAAACGAACAGCTCCTGTCAATCTGGGAAGATCTGTTTCTGAATTTCATTCACAATAAAAAATCCGATATTCCCTCGGTTCTGATGGAGTACTTTCATCCGGACAATGACGCCATGGAAGAGCTCGAACAGCAATACAGTGTTCTCGATCTTCTGTACAGCTACTGCGAGCGGTTCGATGAGCTGTACTGCGATGAGATCATCGAAAAAAAGCGCGTGCTGTCCGAAAAGATCATGGAGCTTCTGAAGAAACAGCCGTTCCGCAGACGGAAATGCAGATACTGCGGCTCTTGTCTTCCCTGGAATTACCGGTATTCCATGTGCAGCCAGTGTCACAGCCAGCGGTATCCGCGCCGCCGTTTCTGGGATGATGAAATTGATGACTTCTTTGACGATGACGAATACTTCCCGGATTAGCGTTCGAAAGAACCCACTGAACGGATCAGACCAAAAGAGGAGCGGAACGCTCCTCTGTCCATGTTTCCTTCGCTCTGGAGGATTCCTCCTGAAGAACATCCTTTCCTTCTTCTCCGGTGCGGACACGAACCACATTCCCGGCACCTTGCAGGAATCTCTTTCTGTCTTCGATGTGACAAGTCCGCAATACATCCGCTGCAGTTCGAATCCCCCGGGATACCGGAACCTCATTGACGGCAAGTTCCGCCTGCACCCTTGAAACCATGGCTCCCAGAGCCGGAGCACCGAAGCAGT
>JAFWCM010000266.1 GCA_017536885.1 Solobacterium sp. | reverse complement strand
ATCAGTGAAACAGATTGATATCAGCGGGCTGAAAACGCCCGTTTTTTAATATCCAGAGTTCTGTGAATCCCGCTTCCTTCAGAAGGCGGAGGGAGAGCTCATAGCCGCATGTAAGTTTCGTTTTATCATGGCAGTCGCTGTTTAACATCAGGCGAAGATTCTTCTCCTTCATATAAGCAAGCAATGTGCGGTGGGGGTAGGGCATGGTCCGATAGCCGCGGGCCATGGCCCCGGTATTGACCTCATAGATCTTGCGGTCACCGATCGCATCGATGCACGCCCTGGCAGTCTCAAGATACTCCGGATCATCAAACCTGATCCACTTCTCTTTGTCGTTGTATTTCATCAGAAGATCGAGATGGCCGATGATATCGACTTCTTCCGCTTCCGCAAGCTCTGTGACCTCTTTGTAATACGCTCTGGCATAACAGAGGAAGCTGCCGTGATAAAACTCCTTCAGAATCTGTTCCATCATTTCTTCCGAATAATCGACGGACATGAATGTTCCGTCTTTTTCGACAAAGTGCACCGAGCCGATCACAAAGTCATAGGGATCCTTCGAGGGAATCCGGCAGGTCTTGTCTTCCTCTATCCCAAGATAGATCGTGATCTGATCCTTATATGCTTCCTTGAGACGGTTAATCTCCCGGATATAGTCAAGGGTGGCTTGCGGGCTCATACTGCATTCATCATTTGGGCTGTACCCATGGGAGGAAAACCCGAGGATCTCAAAGCCCTGACGGATCGCTTCGTTTACCATCTCTTCCGGGGTGTCTTTTCCGTCACAGAAGACACTGTGGGTATGCATATTCACTCTCATATCGTCTCTCCAAGGATTGCCCGAAGCACCGTGCGGTCATACAGGAAGTGCTTCAGGGCATCAACGCTGTCAATGGTTTTATCGATTCGCCGGAAATAGGCTCTTGTCTTTTCCAGAAGCGGCCGGTAGTCCTCACTGACCTCTCTTTCGCACCGGTAGTACAGTTCTTCAAAATGCAGAAACACCACAGTGCGCAGGGCAACCAGGCAGCTCTCTTCAATCCAGAAGAAGGTCTTCTCATCGTCGGGATGGTATTGGGAAAGCAGCCGGCTCATCCAGAACAGACCGTCATCGCCGCTCTGCCAGATGTCCGCATAGATCGTATCGAACCCGCTCAGAAACTCCTCGTTCCAGTAGTCCATGGCATCGCCGTGAATCAGGCGGATCTTTTCGGGATGATCAAACTGGGGAAGCAGGGAGGTCTCAAACATCCGGATCACACTTTCGCTTTTTTCCACGGCGGTGATGCATTCCGTCTTCGGGTTCAGGGAAGCCATATAGAGAAAGTATCCGATTCCAAGTCCGAAGGTCAAAGCATTGCCATGGGCAGCTTCTGCCATCGGATCATTGGTAAGCGCTTCGCTTGGGGCATCAATCATCCAGAGATCATCGTCCTGATAGAGGACAGAGGTTTCAAATTCCTGATCCATCGCCCTTAGTTTCATCCAGTCGTTTAACTCCCGCCTGGGATCGGGCTGGACTTCATCGAGGTTGAACAGCCGTCCCGGAAGGACTCTCATCGTCTCATAGGAAAAGTGTTCATCTTCGATCTTCTCAAGATGAATCCGGCTGTGATAAGGAGTCTTCAGCCAGTCTTCAGAAGACAGAAACAGGGAAGGCCAGGAAACCTCCGGACCGAAGAATTCGGCCGCGCCGGCTTTTGCGAGCTTCTTTCGGAGATAGGTCTCATTGCCCGGGGTGACCTTATGATCGAGGTATTCGTTCAGTGAATTGTTTCCGAGATTTTCTCTGCACCGCGAAAGAAACGATGCGATTTCTGAATTGTGTTCGATGCGCATACTGAAATGATACCATGGCCTCTCTGTTCGTGCCGCTGCTTACCGCGGATTCATAGAATCTGAATTGAGAATCCCGTAGATATAGTAGTCGCACCAGGTATTCACCATTCGGCCTTGCCGGATCAGACCTTCTCTGGTATACCCGCATTTTTCGAGCATCCTGATTGATGCGGTATTCCGGACATCAGCTTCAGCCCACAGGCGTTTCAGTTCCGTATTCTCAAAACAGAATCTGGTCATTGCCGAAAGGCTTTCCGTTCCGTATCCGCGTCCCTGAACCGCTTTCGATAACCGGATTGCGGCCGCTGCCATTCGGTCGTGATCGATCCTGTAAACCCAGAGGTCCCCAACCACCTTGTCCGTACGCTTCTCTGCGATCCCGAGATGAAAGCTCTTAGCCGGGGCAGCTTCCTTTTCAAACAACAGCTCCGGGTGTTTTTCGGCCCTGCCCGGACCCTTTCCCCAGTAGGTATAGACGGACGGATCGGGCATCCACTCCCGGAGCGCATCCGCATCCGATGCACTCATCGGCCGGATGACAAGTCTCTCTGTGAGAATCGTCGGTTTGTGATAGAGGTAATCCTTAAGAGCCATATGGTACCTTCCTTCCTGCCTTGTTCCATATGATTCTGCAAAGTCCAGCGGAATACTTCAACCTTTTTTTCATAGACGGAAAACAATATCCCTTTCGGCAGGAAAGAATCCGGAGAGGCTTTTGAGAAACCGGATAAATGACGTATAATTTTCTCTATGAACGGAAAGCGGATTGAATGGGTGGATGTCGCCAGAGGCCTGGCGATGATTCTGGTGATTGCCGGTCATACGGCTGCGATGGGCAGCTTTACCCGGTCGATCATTTTCTCCTTCCATATTCCGCTGTTTTTCATTCTCAGCGGCTATACCTTTCATCCCGCAAAATCGAAAGAGGAGTTTTTCCGCGGCCTGAAAAAGGATGCCCTGCATCTGCTTGTTCCGTATGTGGTCAGCGCCTTTGTGATCACATTGATTCAGATCTTCTACCGGCACAATCCCGCCGGCACGGAATTCAAAAACCTCGGGGAATCGCTTCTCTGGGCCAGCGGAACCGGTGACGGAACTCATGAGCCGGTCGGGATTCTGTGGTTTCTCGCCAGTCTTTTCACGGCAAGACAGCTGTTCAGCCTGTTGTATCTGATCTTTGAAGAGAAGGGAAAACAGTCCTTTGTGCCGTGTGCGGCGATCCTTTCCCTGATTGGATTCGGTATCGGGTTTATTGACTGGAACTGGCTGATCTTCAACCTCGATGTATCGATGGCAGCGGTGGGCTTTCTGCTTGCCGGCTATGAATATCGCCGTCATGAAGAGGTGCTGAATCGATATCGTCCAGCGATCTTTCCCTTTGCGATGATCATCTGGATGGTTTTGATGAAGATGTTCGGCTATATCGAAATGAGCGGAAGGTGGTATCCGGAGTTTTCCCTCGGAATCCTGGAAGCCCTCTGCGGCAGTTATATGGTGATCTGGTTCTCGCAGTCCCTCTCTGGCGCAAAGCCGCTGAAGAAAAGTTTATGCACAGTGGGAAAGGCCAGCCTAATGATCATGTGCGTTCATGCGGTGGAAGATCGGGTCTTCAGTTTCTGGACGCGCTATGATCCGGCTCTGATGTGCTTTGCCCGCATCGCCGTAGACGTGACGCTGGGACTTGTTCTCTATGCTTTAATATCAAAACTGAAAAACAAAAAGGTGGTGCAATGACAAAACGTGCTCTGATCATCGGCGCCGGTCCTGCCGGACTGACCGCCGCATATGAACTGCTGAAAAAAAGCGATGACTGGGAAGTGACGGTGCTTGAGGAATCGGAAGTCTTCGGCGGCATCTCAAGAACGGTATGCCATAACGGCAACCGCATGGATATGGGCGGACACCGCTTCTTTTCGAAGGTGCCCGAGGTCAATGCCTGGTGGGATGAACTGCTTCCCCGCCAGGGCAGTCCCTCCAGAGATGACATCATTCTGAAACGGGAGGTCACCCTGAATCCCGGCGGCCCGGATCCTGAGAAGGAAGACCGGGTCATGCTCAGAAGAAACCGCGTTTCGCGCATTTTCTTCAACCAGAAATTCTTTGATTATCCGATCACGCTGAAACTAGAGCTGTTCCAGAACATGGGGCTCAGGGATACGATGAGCGCCGGCTTTTCGTATCTTGCCGGAATGATGAAAAAGCGGAAGGAGAACTCCCTTGAGGATTTCTACATCAACCGCTTCGGAAAAAAGCTCTATTCCATGTTTTTTGAACACTATACCGAAAACCTCTGGGGCAGACATCCCAGTGAGATCGATCCCAGCTGGGGGGCTCAGCGCGTCAAGGGAGTCTCGGTCACCGCGGTTCTCAAAAACGCTCTCGAGAAACAGTTCGGAAAGAAGGACCGGAAGGTGGAGACGTCTCTTATTGAAGAGTTTTCCTATCCGAAACTCGGACCCGGGGAACTCTGGGATGTGACGGCGGACGAAGTGCGCCGCATGGGCGGCACGATACTTACCGGTGCCAGAGTCATCCGGCTTCATAAAACCGAAGAGGGAAAGCTCAGCGGTCTTACCTATCTCAAAGACGATAAGGAAACCGATCTTGCGGGAGATGTCATCATTTCCTCGATGCCGCTGAAGGATCTTGTGGCGGGAATGAACGATGTCCCGGAAAACATCCGCAGGATTGCGGAAGGGCTGCCGTACCGCGATTATATGACCGTCGGTGTTCTGACGGACCAGCTGCGTCTTCAGAACAAAACAGATATCAAAACGCTCGGAAACATCGTTCCCGACAACTGGGTCTATGTCCATGACCGTTCGGTGAAGATGGGAAGGTTTCAGATCTACAACAACTGGAGCCCTTATATGGTAAAGGATCCCGAACATACCGTCTGGCTGGGTCTTGAGTATTTCTGCAGCGAAGGGGATGAGCTCTGGTCCATGAGCGATGAAGAGTTCGCCCGGCTCGGGGTGAGGGAGATGATCCTGCTGGGGCTGATCGACAGCGACCGCAGCGTAAGGGATACGCATGTCGAACGGGTGAAGAAGGCCTATCCCGCCTATTTCGATACGTACAGCGAGATCGATACCCTGATCGCATGGCTCAGTGAGATTGACAACCTCTACTGCGTGGGAAGAAACGGCCAGCACCGCTACAACAACATCGATCACAGCATGTGCACGAGTTTTGAAGCGGTAAACAACATCATTTCGGGAAGATCGGATAAATCCAATATCTGGTCGGTCAATACGGAAAAGGAATATCACGAAGAAAAGAAATGAAAAAGAAGCTGATGATCATCGTGCTTTCGATTCTGCTCAGTGCCCTGGCGGGGTTTGTCCTGATCGTCGGGGTATACGCACTGCCGAAGAACCGCATGGTGAACAATGTGATCCGCTCGCATGCGCTGCTTGAAAGCGAGGGGAACTACCGCTACTGGGCGAGTGATATCACCAAGACCCAGTCGGATAACTTTTCTGATGCCCTGATGGCGGATATCGCCGTGAATCCGGGAAAGAACAATCTGTTCTATGACGCGATGATCAATGCCTACATGGCCTGGCCGGATACCGACAACGCCAGCGAATGGCTGCTAAGGGAAACGGGCGGGGAACCGCTGTATCCCGGTCATGCCCAGGTGGTTTACGGCCGTTACTGGCACGGCTATCTTCTGTGGATGAAGCCGCTGTTACTGCTGTTTACCATACCCGAGATGCGTCTTATCAATATGGGCGTGACATTCCTGCTGTTTGCGTATGTGTTCCTTCTTGCTTTCACGAAAATCGGCGTACACGGAGCCTTTGCGATCGCGCTTGCGATCTTTTCCCTGAACCCGGTTTCGACGATCATGACCTTCCATTTTTCCGATATCATCTTCAATGCGATGATCAGCTCCATCGTGATTCTGAACTATCATAAGATGCTGGAGGAAAAGGACCGGTGGTATCTCGTGTTTCTCTTTGCCGGGATCGCCACGGCTTTCTTTGATCTGATGACCTATCCTCTGGTAAGTCTCGGCATTCCGCTGATTCTCTGGCTTCTGTTAAGCAAACGGACTCTGCGGGAAAATCTCATATGCGTGATATTGTTTTCGGTTGTCTGGGTTGTCGGATATGCGGGCATGTGGGTGCTGAAGTGGCTGATCGGAACCCTGATCAGCGGATACAACCTGATTCTCGACGGAATTGAAACGGTGGGATTCCGCAGCAGCGGGGAAGTGGTCAATGTGAGTTCCGATTATTTCTATGTGGTGAATCAGAATCTCTCTGCGATGTTTACGCGGCCGCTGATCTTTGCCCTGGTGCTCTTTGTGATCGGCCTTGCTGTGCTTGCGGTTCTCGGAAGACTGAAATTCCGGTTCTCCTTATCCAGGATTGTGCCGGTGCTTCTTGTGGGAATATATCCCTTTGTCTGGTATTTTGTGATCCGCAATCACTCCATCGTGCATGTCTGGTTTACACACCGTGTATTATCGATTACGATATTCTCGCTGGCGGCGTTCTTTGCATGCATGTTTACCGACAAGGAGAGGGAATGAAGCGGTTCTTTGCCTTTATTGCGATTGTACTGACTGCAGGATTTCTTGCGGTCCTTTTTTTGATGATCGAACTCCGGCCAAAGGCCGATCAGGTCATTTCAATCTATCAGGGAAAGAAGGCAGAGGTGCCTTCCTTTCACGCCTCTTTGTTTCAGATATCCCTCGATCCGTATGTGAGAGTAAGTGACCATACGGATTACGACACGCCCGGAGAGTATGACATCACCTATGACCTGATGCTTTTTTCACATCCCGTCAAATCCGCGCATGTGCTCTCCGTTGTCAAAGACATCGATGCGCCGATCATCTCCATGGAAGACGGGGTGATCTGCTTCAGCCGGATCAATGAGCCCTGGTCGCTTCCCGATTATCGGGTCAAAGACAATTACAACAGCCCGGAGGAGATTTCCGTAACGATCAGCGGCGCCGCCGACAATACAAAAGAAGGGGTTTATGAGGCGAGCCTGACTGCCTGCGATGCGTTCAATAACTGTTCCTACAAACCGCTGACCGTGGTGGTCGGAGCGGCCGGGGAAGCGGACCTTGAACCCGGGGCATTCGATCTTAACCGCCTGGATCAAAGCGGAACCATACTGAAACCCGGCAGGGCCGGAAAAGAAAAGAACGTCTATGACGATCTTTACTGGATGGGGGATTCGAATATTCTGAACCTCGGAAAATACGACGGGGTCAACAGCAGCCGGGTGCTTGCCCGCTACGGCATGAGTCCCGCCTCCTTTGATCTGCCATTGTTCTATGACAACCGGCAGACAAATCAGAATGCCGTTCAGCTCGTCTCCCGCTTTCAGCCTTCCTGTCTCATCCTGATGATGGGAGAGGCGGAAGCCGGCAGCGGCAACCCTCTGGCACTGGCGGATCATTACTATGCATGCATAGAACAGCTTCAGGCAGCGAGCCCGGACACAACCATCATCGTCTCATCGATTCTGCCGGTCTGCCGTTATACGATCAACAGCGCCTGTGATCAGCGCATGCTTAACCGCACGAATTACTGTCTGTACCGGATGTGCAGGGAACACAACATCCCGATGATCTGCCCCGATGGGAAACTTCTCGGCAAGGATGGCTGGGGCAATCCGGAATACTACAACGAAGACGGATTTCATCTGCGGGCTGTTTATTTCAACCGCTATACGGACTATGTCAAAGACACGCTCAATTCGTCTTCCCGATTCCTCTGATGAGACAGTAAATCAATACCGCTCCGCCAAGCAGGGAAAGAACCGCGGCGGCTTTCTGCACCGTCGTGCCCTTGTAATAAATACGGTAGGTATGCTCTCCCGCGGTGACGGGGAGGACGATCCTGCCGGTATATTCATCCCGGATGCAGGGCAGGGAAACAGAACCGGGGGAAACCTCTTCCGCCGCGTAGCCAAGATACCAGGATACCGGCAATGCGGCATATCCGTCACTTGCCGCGTTGACCTGAATCGTGGTT
>JAFWCM010000265.1 GCA_017536885.1 Solobacterium sp. | reverse complement strand
GCAGATTAATGCCCGGGGAAGAATCGGCATCGGTTGATGTGCGTGTGAAAATGATTAATATTAATTATGTAACAGGAAATCATTCGCTTCTTGAATCCTGTAAGCCATTGATGGAATACTCCCGGCTGATGGATATGATCAAAGAGGAAAAAGATAACATCGGCCTGAAGCAGGCAATCCGCAAAGCGATCGCCTCAGTCACGGAAGACTGGAGGATTTACGAAGCGATTCAATCAGCCGGAAAGGAGCTGGATGATATGATACTCGCTGAGTTTGATGAGGAAAAGTTTGCCAAGTCCCTGTTCGAACAGGGAAAAGCTGAAGGAATAGCTGAAGGAATAGAAAAAAACAGCAGACAGACAGTGATCCGCATGATACAGAATAATTGCTCTGATCAGTTAATTCAGAACATTGCGCCGGCATACTCCCTGGAAGAGATACAGAAGCTGAGGGAAGACTTCCGGAATCATCCTGAAAACTACCGGGAATTATTGAACTGAAGAATCGGAAGCCGCCCTTTCATCAACGGAGAATGGCAGATCCCAACCACATAGATTACTCCCGACGGATGGATAAAGCTTAAGTGCAGAGAAAGCAATGATCCGGAAAGGAGCTGGATGATATGATACTCTCTGAGTTTGATGAGGAATAATTTGCCAAGTCCCTGTTCGAATACGGAAAAGCTGAGGGAAAAGCTGAAGGAATCAGAGAAGGCATCATAAAAGGAAAAGCTGAAGGAATAGCTGAAGGAATAGAAAAAAACAGCAGACAAACAGTGATCCGCATGATTCAAAAGAATTATTCTGATGATTCTATCCAAAGCATTGTGTCGGTATACTCCCCGGAAGAGATACAGAAACTGAGGGAAGACTTCAAGAATCATCCGGAAAACTACCGGGAGGTTTTGAACTTGAACTGAAGAACCGGCAGTCTTTTGGCTTTGAAAACTGTTCAAACAAATCTAAGAGCCTCGTTTGGCGCTTTTATCATTGATATCCTTTGAGTAATCTCTCAACTGGAAATATAAAAAGGCTGCCGGATGACAGCCTGTTAAAACATTATTCGCCGATCGGGGTGCAGTCTTTGTTCAGCGCCGCAATGATGTTGGGGAGTTCTTTGTCCACTACATCGTTCTCGAGCTGACAGGTACCGGCATTGCGGTGTCCGCCGCCTCCGTAGGCAAGGCAGAGTTCGCCGATGTTGGCATTGCTGCGTTTGTCGATGATCGACTTTCCGATCATGACAGCGGTGTTCTGTTTGCGGAATCCCCATGCGACATGGACGGAGATCTGTGCTTCCGGGTACAGCGCATAAATCATGAAGCGGTTTCCGGAATAGATCGTCTCCTCGTTGCGAAGATCAAGAACGACTACCCTTCCCTCAACCCTTGCAATACGCTTAAGCTGAGCGACAAACTGCTCCTGCTGGGTGAAGTACATGTCGACACGCTCTTTGACATCGGGGAGTTCAAGAATATCATCGATGGAAAGAGAGATGCAGTGATCAATCAGTTCCATCATGAGATCATAGTTGGAAATCCGGAAAGAGTGGAACCGGCCGAGACCGGTACGCGCATCCATCAGGAAATTCATCAGAACCCATCCCTTGGGATCCAGGATTTCCTCTTTGGTAAAGTCAGCGGAATCGCCTTTGTCGACCGCTTCCATCAGCTCATCGGAAATCCGCGGCAGAGCGGCTTTGCCGCCATAGTAGTCATAGACGACTCTGGCAGCGCTTCTGGCATCGGGATCGATGATATATCTGTCCTTATAATCAACTCCGACAAGCCGGCTCAGTTCGGATTCGTGGTGGTCGAACGCAATCCCCACCCGTTTGTCAAACGGCAGGTTGGTAGTGATGTCATTGCTGGTGATGTCGACTTTGCCATCCTGAACATCCTTGGGATGAACGAATTTGATCTCATCGATCAGATTCAGTTCCTTAAGAATCATCGCACATACAAGACCATCAAAATCACTTCTTGTGACAAGACGTTTTTTCGGAGTTTCACTCATAGTAATCAATCCTTCCAATACGTTATTCATTGTATCACTCCTGCTGTAATTTTCGCGCCGTTCGTTCAAAAAATTCGCAGGTTAGTACTCTACTGAATCCCCGGAGAAATGTTCTTCCGGAGATACGCTAATCACTCACTTTTTTCCGGGTGATGATGCGGATCGGCGTGCCCTCAAAATCGAAGGCAGACCGCAGAGTATTTTCGATAAAGCGCTGATAGGTAAAATGCATCAGTTTCGGATCATTGCAGGAAAGCATGAACGTCGGCGGGTTGGTATTCACCTGCGCCGCGTAATAGATGCGGAAACGCTTGCCATTGCGGGCCGGTGCGGGAGTAGTCACCTGTGAATCGGCAATCACCTCATTCAGAACATTCGTGGGAATTCTGCGGCAGCTGTTCTCATATACCCGATCCACCAGCGGCAGAAGGTTCATGACGCGCTGTCCGGTCTTGGCGCTGATAAACAGAATCGGCGCATAGGAGAGATAGACGAATTCCTTTCTCACCTTCTCGGTGAATTCATTCATCGTCTGATCGTTCTTCTCCAGGGCATCCCATTTGTTTACGGCGATGATCACCGGTTTGCCGGCGTCATGGGCATATCCTGCGACGTGCTTGTCCTGTTCGCGGATGCCGGCTTCGGCATCGATCAGAAAGATCGCTACATCGCATTTTTCGATGGCGGACAGAGCCCGCAGCACTGAATACTTCTCCACCGACTCATAGACCCGTCCGCGCTTGCGGATGCCGGCGGTATCGACAATGACATAGGATCGTCCCTCGTATTCAAATGGCGTATCCACTGCGTCTCTTGTAGTTCCCTGCTCATTGGCAACAATCGCCCGATCCTCTTTCAGGATCGCATTGACGAGGGAACTCTTTCCGACATTCGGTTCGCCGATCACGGCGATGCGGATCCCCTCTTCTTCATCCCGCTTCTCTTCTTCGGGGAATTTCGAGATGCACTCCTCGAGCACATCACCGATCCCGATGCCGTGAACACCGCTGACAGCGATCGGATCTCCCATGCCCAGGGCATAGAATTCATAGATGTTCAGAAGGCGCGAATCGTCATCGATCATATTGACCGCAAGGACTACGGGCTTCGTGGATTTCTGAAGCATCCTTGCGATGTACTGATCATCTTCCGTAAGGCCTGTCTTTCCGTCCGTCACAAAAAGGATGACATCCGCCTCTTCCATGGCAATGTTGACCTGGGCCTGAATCTCCTTCTGATACGGCTGATCGAGCAGCTGGATTCCGCCGGTATCGATCACGCGGAACTCTGCTCCGGGCCATTGCGCCAAAGCATAGACACGGTCTCTTGTTACACCGGGAGTATCTTCGACAATGGAAACCCTGTCTCCCGCTATTCTGTTAAAAATCGTTGACTTTCCGACATTCGGACGGCCAACGATTGCGATTACGCCGGTTTTCATGACTCTTTCTCCTGCATGCTGAGATACGGTTCCGCCAGGTGATAGATCTTATCACACACCTCTTCGATAGTAAGATCCGAAGTATCGATCTCCACCGCATCCTCTGCCTTCACCAAAGGTGAAAACTCGCGGTGCATATCCTGATAGTCCCGTGCTTCGATTTCCTTTTCGATCGACTCGAGATCACCGGTTTCAATTCCGGCTTCCTGATTCTGGAGCAGACGGCGCAGAGCACGGGCATGTGCGCTTGCGGTCATGTAGATCTTGACTTCCGCATCGGTAAGAACTACCGTTCCGATATCACGGCCGTCCATGATGAAGCCGCGGGCCTTTGCCATCTCCTGCTGGCGCTTTACCAGATCCTTGCGGACATTCTGCAGTTTTGAGACATCGCTGGCAGCCATGGAAACATGATCCTGACGGATTTCGGAAGTGACATCCCGGCCGTCGAGAATTACCCTGCCATCCGGAGTCAGAACGATCTCCGTGTCTTTCAGCATCTCGCATACCTTCTCTTCATCCGAAAGCGGGATCTTTTTTTCCAGTGCTTTCAGAGCGGTGCAGCGATACATGGCACCGGTATCGAGATGAACATAACCGAGCCGTTTGCACAGATTCTGGGCAATGGTGCTTTTGCCGGCCGCACTCGGTCCGTCGATTGCAATATTGATTTTCATCTGCTGTTATTTTCCTTTCGAAATGAACACCCAGTAAACCACTACCGCCAGAACCAGCGAGAGAGCGATGATGAGAATGACCAGAACGATATTGAGAATCTGGTTGGTCTTCTTCATCTTGTCGTTGACGTCGTTGAGGTTGTCTTCGTAGTCATCGAGCTGAGCACGCATCTGTGTCGTTTCATTCAGCAGCTGCTGACGGGTGGAACGCTCATCATACTCATCCGTATCGTAGATATCCGTCTGTCTGCGGCGGACAGCCGCCTTTTCTTCCTTTGCCTTTTTCTGCTGGGCTCCGTTGATCAGACGCTGTACCTCAGCCGCGATGTCCTCCTTGGACATGGTGCGGGTATCGCTGAGCGGGGCTTCCTGCATGCTGCTCTCATTTTCGTCCTCATCGAGGAAATCCACCGGCGGAGCAGGCTTCCGGTTATTGAAGAATGAAATATCCGCGGTATCCGCTTCCCTGACCGGAGGAGCGGCAGGAATATCCTGCACGGGAGCCGGTGCGGGTTTCGGTCTTTGAGATGGAGCCGGTGCTTCATGCCTGCCGTTGGACGGAACCCGGATCGTCTCCTGTTCATCGGGATACGGCTTGACGGGAGGTTTCGGTTTCTCTCCCTTCAGTGCCTTGAGGATATTGAGATCCGTATTGGCAGAAATCGCATTGCCCTGGTCGATGTTGTACTGCTTGACTTCCCGGATATACTCATTCAGATATTCATTATTAAATGCGCTGGTATAATTCGCATTATTAGACAGATATGAATCACTGTAATCGGGATTCTTCGTCTGCTGTACCAGAGGAGACGGAGTATCTTCTTCATCATAAACGGCGGTTCGTCTTCCCTGAACCGCTTCCTTCTCCGCCGGGACGGGACCTTCCGCGCTTCCGTAAGAAGACGGAGTGATATCTTTCAGACGCTTCTCATACGACGAAAGATCATTGGTCTTAACATCCGTCTCGGAGTCGCTCTGCAGCGCTGTGCGGAGGTCTTGGTATTTGGCTGTTCGGGAATATTTCGGCATATAGTTCTGTTTTCTCCAATAAACGCATTATAGCATTATTTCCCGCCTTTGAAAGCCATTTTCAAACGCCTCTCAGCGATGCAGAAGCGGGGAAATCCTTTTATACAGAAGCATCGTGATCAGGCTTACGAGAATCGCCTTGATCAGGTTGAACGGCGAGGTCGCAAAGAGTACGAATGTGAACCGGTCATGAATCAGAGGCATGAGCTTGGTGCCCATTCCGATCAGCACATCCATCGGCATATGGTAGAAATAGGAATACGCCGGCAGAAGCACCAGTGCGTTCATCAGCATTCCCACAATGATCATCGTAAGACCGCCGATTGCCAGGCCCTTGACCGCATTCTCTCTGGTCTTATTCTTCTGATAGATCAAAGATGCGGGCAGACAGAACGAGATGCCGATCAGAAAGTTGGCAATCTCGCCGACATAGGCGGTCTGGGTGCCCGTAAACAGGATATTCAGCACAATCTTGATCGCTTCGATGATCACTCCGGCCAGGGGGCCCATCGCAAATGCGCCGATCAGTACGGCTGTTTCACTGAAGTCCATCTTGTAAAACGGCGGCACGAACGGAAGCGGAAATTCGACCATCATCAGCACAAAGGCGACGGCTGCGAGTACGGCGATTTTTGCGAAATAGCGTGTGTCAGTTTTCATTTTTGGTTTCCTCCCTTTGCCTCAAAAAAAGAGGCTTCAGATAAAAAACCTCGGGGAAATGACGATAAAAGATCTTAAACTCTTTCATCCAGACTTTAACTGTCGCCTCCGGAATCGCACCGGATCTAGCGCGGGGTTTACCGCCGATCGGGAATTTCACCTTGCCCTGAGTTTTTTAACAGTATTTATTATACCGTTCCCTTCCCGGATGAAAAGAGAAATGCTCAGGGTTATGGCAGAAGTTTCCAGATCATTGAGAAATCCCCGCGCACGATCCAGTAAGATGCCGCAAAGGAGAGAATCAGGCAGACGGCCGCAAGCGCCGGGAGGAGCTTAGTCCCCTTTCTGCCTTTGCAGTACAGTTTTATAATCCATATAATCGCAACAACAGCCAGGGCGACCATTCCGCTCAGCACGGAGACCGCCTTGTTTTTATCCGCAAGCATCAATGAGGATGCCAGGAGATATCCGATCAGTGTGACATAGGAGTAACGGCTCCATTTGCCGATCAGCGTGATTTCGCTCTCCTCTTCGCTGTCTTTCTCACCCAGCCATCCGATCAGCAGAAGAAGCAGCGAAACGCATGCGCCGGGCACAAAGATCAGGATGCCGAAGGTCTTCAGAATCGAGAAGAAGGACACCGTAATTGCGGTGCGGGAGTGATTTATGGCAGAGATGCAGAACAGCGATGAGACCGTCATCCACACCAGTACATATTTCACCCAGAGCCGGATCAGAGAATCGCTGAGAGCCTCATCCCTGACATCCGCAAGGAACAGTTTCCCGGCGGCAGAAGGAGCCTTTTCAGCGGCTTCCGTGACGGCCGGTTCCCCGGATATTTCTTCTGCCTTATCTTTCGGCTTTTCTTTCGTTTTTTCCTCTGTCTTCTCTTTTGATTTCTTCCTTTTCTTTTCCTCTTCCTTATCCGCGGATTTCTTCGATTCTTCTCTTACGTCAGCCAGAGGATCATACAGCATGCTTTTATCCGGCGTAAATATCGGCGAAGACCGCAGAACCGGGGTATACACATGTTCGGCAAGGGCAAGGGTTCTACTGCCCTGTTCCGATGGAGACGGTTCTTTTTCCATCAGCGGAACGGTCTTTTTCGTCTCTGGCTGATCCTCAGTCCTCCGAAAGCTCAGATCTTCAAAACTCAGCTGGCGGAACGAATCCGACTGCGGGAAAGAGACGGCCGGCTTCTCTTCCATGACGGAAGCGGAATTCTCCGGTTCTCTCTGTTCCCCGGACTTCGGCAGAGCATCCAAAGCGGAAGAGAGTTCATCGACGGAGAGCTTGGAGGTATTGGAAACGAAATCCCCGGAGCCGAAAAGTTCATCGAAGCTCAGCTGCTGTGCATGCTGAGACGAATCCGACTGCGGGAAGAAAAACTCGTAATCTTCCGGGGCCTCGACCAAATCCGACAACAGAGCTTTCAATGCTTCGCTGCCCTCCGGTTCCGGAACATCCCGTTCTCTCTTCGCGGCAGCTTCGATCTCGGACAGCACCAGACGTTCCGTCTTCTGAAGAACCGCTTGTCTGCGAAGTGCTTCTTCCAGAGCGGAATCCTCTTCGAGCCGTCTGGCACCGAGCGGATAACCCTCTCCCATCGCTTCCGGTGTTTCTTCCTTCGGCGATGGCCTGATCGAAATCGCAGCTTCTTCAGACACAGCAGATTCTGTGATCTCTGAGCTGATCTCTTCGCTTTCAGAGTTCACTTCCGCATTGCCGGCTGACTCCGGGGCATGCATGTTCTGTGCGCCGTCTCTCAGTTCAAACAGCACGGCAGGCTCTTCCTGTACCGTCCCGGGTTCAGGCTCCGGTTTCTCACTCTCTGAAACAGTCTCGACAATCGGTGTATCGGCAGTGATCTGCAGCGCGGATTCTCTGACCGGTTCTTCTTCTGTCTTTGGTTCGATGACAGCTGGCTCTTCTTCTGACGGATTCTGCACCCCTTTCCGCAGTTGAAACAGTACGGCAGGTGCTTCCGCCGCACCTGCGGGTTCAGGCTCTGTGTTCTCACTTTCTGAAACAGCTTCGTCAATCGGCGGATCGGCAGTGAGATGCAGCGCGGATTCTCTGAGAGATTCCGCTTCTTCTTCCTCAGGCAGCGCATCGAACCTGATCTGTCTGAGGTCCTCTTCTTTCGCCAAAGAGACAGCAGGTGCTTCTTCCGGTTCACTGACAGATGGAATCTCTTCTTCCTGCTTTTTCTGCATGCCCTCTCTCAGTTCAAACAGCACGGCAGGCTCTTCCTGTACCGTCCCGGGTTCAGCCTCCGGTTTCTCACTCTCTGAAACAGTCTCGTCAATCGGCAGATCGGCAGTGAGATGCAGAGAAGATTCTCCTGCCGGTTCCGTTTCCGCGCCGGCAATCTCCGCATCATCAGCGGATTCTTCCCTGCCGCTCTTCTGTAAAAGAGAAACAGACGGAGCTTCTTCCCCGGCTTCTGTCGCAATGACAACGGGAACTTCCTGCGTGCCCTTTCTCAGTTCAAACAGCACGGCAGGCTCTGCTTCTTCAGCCGGCGTTTCGGCTTTTTCCTCGCCCGCTGAAGCCGGTTCTTCACGACCTGCATCGGCGCTGATGAAAACGACCGCCGGCTTAACGGGTTCCGCTTCGTATTCTGTCTTCAATGCCGGGCTTTCTTCTTCGAATGTCTTTTCTTCATCGCCGGAATGATCAAAAATCACAGTCGTCCGATCATGAGACTGCAGTTCTTTTTCCAGAAGCGGAAGCCCCAGTACGGATTCCTTCCGCCCGGTTTCTTCCTGTTTGTCAGCCGTTTCGATCACCTCCGGATCTGAAGCGGAGCGCTCGGCAGAATAGTTCTCCTGCGCTTCATTGATCTTTGAAAGTTCCATGGTGGCGGTTTGCTGGAGAAGGGTTTCATCCAGATACAGATTTTCTTCCCTTACGAACGGTTCAAGAAGGTTCCCGTCCGCAGGCACGATTTTTTCGGAAGAGCCGATCTCCTCTGCATGCATGTCGGGCTCTGCGGCTTTGATCTCTCTGATCTCAAGCTGTGCGGTTTTCTGACGGACCGCCTCATCCAGGAGCGCCTCTTCAAGGCGCAGATCCTCCTGCAGACGCACAGCATCAAGTGGATGTTCTTCCCTGACAGGATCATATTCCAGCGGGATGATCTCCTGATCCACGCCTTTTTCTTCCGGGAATTCCAGATCGGTCTTCCTATCGGTTTCGTTCAGTGAGGGTTCCGGCTGAGCATGGTTCTCCCGCAGAGCAGACAGGAAAGCGGCCTGTTCTTCCCGCTTCCTCTCTTCCGCTTCCTTGACAGCCCTGAGGCGTGCCTGTTCGGCAAGGAATTGTTCCTGTTCCAGAAGGATTTTCTCTTTCTGTTTCGCAAGCTGATCAGCCTGAAGCTGACGGAAGAACTGGACCGACTGGGCAAGGGCAAGGCGCTCTTTCAGAAGCGACATGCGCTCGGCTTCCATCCGGGCAACTTCTTCCCGGCGAAGCTTCTGTTTCAGCTGCTGCGCAATGACTGCGGAATGCTCGTTCCATCTGTGCTCGGCAAGCATCGCTTCCCGCTCTGCCTGCATTTCCCGGCGCGCTTTCTCCCGGAATTTCTCCTTCAGCTCTTCTGACCGGGCAGCCGAAGCATCCCTGCGCCTTCGCTCGGCAAACATCGCTTCCCGTTCCATTCTGCGCATCTCAAGTTCCTTCTGCCAGTACGCTTCCTTCAGGGCTGCGGCCTTGTCTGAGGAAACGATCAGAAGGCGGTGTTCGGCAAACATCGCTTCCCGTTCCATTCTGCGCATCTCAAGTTCCTTCTGCCAGTACGCTTCCTTCAGGGCTGCGGCCTTCTTTGAAGAATCGATCAGAAGGCGGCGCTCGGCAAGCATCGCTTCCCGTTCCATTCTGCGCATCTCAAGTTCCTTCTGCCAGTACGCTTCCTTCAGGGCTGCGGATTTCTCAGAGGAATCGATCAGAAGGCGGCGCTCGGCAAGCATCGCTTCCCGCTCAAGCCGCTGTTCTTCCCGCTCTCGGGCACGGACTTTCTCCCATTGGGTTCTCGCAAAATCGGCGGAGAACTGCGTAATTCTGCGCTCTGCAAGCATGGACTGGTACTCACGCTGCTGCTCTTCCTTCTCTCTGGCGCGGACTTTTTCCTTCAGGGCCATCGCCATTCTCACGGAATTCTCCATGCGCTTCCGCTCTTCAAGCATCGACTCCCGCTCGATCCGCTGTGCTTCTCTTTCCCTGGCAAGCATCTCTCTCTTCTGAAGTTCATCCTCTGACAGGAAAGCTTCGGCCATCCCGCTTTCCCGGTCAAAGGTCAGATGCTCTGTTTCATTCTCTTTCGTCTCTGTCACAGCGGCCGCAGATAAAACAGCTTCTTTCACAGCAGACGCGGAAAGTGCCTCATGGATGGAATCCCTGACCAGGGCATCCCTGTCTTTTTCCGCCGGCGAACCCGGTTCGCCATGTTCCCCGGAAACAGCGGGCGCTGAGGGCTGAGGGATCGGTTCTTTCTTCTGATCCGGTTCGGGTCCGGCACCTTCACTGACCATCTCCTGAATCAGCGCTTTGACCCATGGTTCTTCCTGAACCGTATTGGCGATCAGTCCGCCGATTTTCGGATCTTCAGCCCCGGCAATCGAAGAAAAGCCGGCCTGTGACTGAAAGACATCCGAGGCAAACTGCGCCGCTTCTTTCTTTCGCTCTGTCTCTTCGGCATTATCCCCCTGCGCTCTGGAAGAACGTTTCTGGCTTACGGCTTCTTTCAGACGGGAAACAAGCCCTGTCAAAGACGCCGAAGCCGTTTCACAGAACAGTTCGATATAAAACAGGATCTCCGCAAAGAAGAGAGATACGCGGCTGTAAACGGTCGGTCTGCCTGCTCCGCTTTCCGCCGCTTCGGCGAGATCTTCCGCAAGAGATGCGATGCTTTTTTCTTCGATGAGCTTCACAGCCGCTCTTAAAAGAACAGCCGCGGTAGTCTTTCTCATCTCTTCCGCATTCTGTTCTTCTTTCGGCTGTTCTATACGCACTTCCTCCCCGCTCAGGGAAGAAAGCACCTCCGGAGCTTCGGCTCCGTTCTTTTTTCTTCTGTTTTTTTCGCTCATAATAAAATCATTCATCGGCTGATGAGCAGATATATTTTAAAGCGTTCTTGCTTTGTTTTAAATAAAAAAAGTTCACATGATCTCATGTAAACCTTTTCATTGCGGTCTGCCTCTTTAAAATCAGGCTCTTCCGGAGTATTTTCCGTCCGCGGTCGAAATCAGAACCATCTCACCGTTCTGAATGAACAGCGGCACACGGATCTCAAGACCGGTCTCCAGCTTCGCATTTTTGCTTGCGGAAGTAGCGGTATCACCCTTGACTGCCGGTTCGCATTCGACAATCTGCAGTTCCACCTTATCGGGAAGAATAACACCGAGAATCTCTTTTCCTTCATACATGGAAATCGTCACGTTGTCATTTTCCTTCATGAACTGCATTTCCCATTCCAGACGGGACTTCGGAATCTCAATCTGCTCATAGGTCTCATTGTCCATGAATACGAGGTTCTCCCCGTCATCATAGAGATACTGCATTTCCTTCTTGTCGATATGAGCCTGTTCTACCTTATCACCGCCGGTAAACGAGATTTCATTGATAACACCGCTGCGGAGATTTTTCACCTTGACCTTGACGATCATCTGTCTCATCGCTGTTTTGTTATGGTCGATATCCAGTACAGAATAAATATTGCCGTCACTCTCAAAGGTGGTCCCTGGTTTCAGATCATTTACGAGAATCATAACTTTATTTCTCTCCTGCCTTTCTACCTCATTTTATAGAGATCATTCCGTTTGTCAACGAAAAGAAAGGTTCATTCTCGGCGCAGAAACGGCCTGTTTATTCATTTTTCTGAATTTTCCGGAAAAAAGATCCGGGGGTTTTTTCTGCCCGCGGGCAAAAGAAATACAGGGAGGAAATATGGAAGAGCGTCTTGAACAAATTCTCTGCCTTGCCCTGAAACACCATGTGACGGATATTCATCTGAACCTTCTGGACGATGAGTGCCGGATTGAAATGAGAGTCAACGGGGTCATCCGCAGAATTCACTCAAAGAAAGATGATGTGAAGTTTTTCTATTATCTGATGTACCGCGCCAATCTCGATCTCTCCGCAACGCTCGAACCGCAGACCGGACGCTTTGAGGCGACGGCGGAAGGAAAAAACCTGGCCCTGAGATTTGCGCTGGTATCCAGCTACCGGGTGACCAGCGGGGTCCTGCGGATTCTCAACAATCACGGCACTCTGACTTCGGATCTGCTTTCCGCCGATCCCGCCCAGGCGGTGTGGCTGCGTTCGATCACAGGCCATCGCTCCGGTCTTTACGTGTTTTCCGGCCCCACCGGAAGCGGAAAGACCACCAGCCTGTACACGATCCTCAATGAAGTGGAAGGAAAGAAGATCTTCACCCTGGAAGATCCGGTTGAGGTGATCTCGGAAAAATACGTTCAGCTTTCCGTGAATGAACGTCGGCATCTTTCCTGGGCAGACGGCATCAAGCAGCTCATGCGGCACGATCCCGATATCGTCATGATCGGGGAAGTCCGTGATGAAGCGGCGGCGGAGATGGCGGTCCGCTGTGCCCTGACCGGGCATCTTGCCCTCACCTCGATTCATTCCAGTTCCTGTGTCAATGCGATCAACCGTCTCATCGATCTCGGCATCAGCCGGCTTCAGCTTCAGGATGTGCTCTTCGGCATCTCCAATCAGAGACTGTATGACCGCTCTGACGGCGGCAAGATCGGGGTGTATGAAATCATGGACAGAAAGGAGGTGGAATACTATTTTCTCAACCATCACACAAGCAAAGACTTCCATCCGCTCCGGGAAAAAATCGAACAGGCTGTCGCCTGCGGACTGGTGGACCCGCTTCAGGCGGCGCAGGATATTCATTGACCGGCTCGACCTCGAAGGCATCTCAAAGCTTCTCGCCAACGGCTTCACGATTCAGGAGGCGATGGCACTGCTCAGAGGAAAAAGCAATCAGGAGGTGTTTTCCCATATCGAAGGGATGTTAAATGAAGGAAACAAACTGCCCCAGTTCTTTCCCGATCTCTGTCCCAGGGAATACCGCGTCTATCTGTGCGGCTTTCTCAAATGCCTGAGCTTTTCCGATTCCCTGACGCTTGCGACACAGATCGTTAACGGCGAAGAAGCACAGAAAAAGGAATACATTCACGGCCTGTTCTACCCCTGCATGATGTTTCTGCTTACGATCGCGGGCGTTCTTCTGTTCAACGAATTCTGCTTTCCTCCCCTTCTTTCGATGATGGAAGGATTTCACGTATCGGGCGGAAACTACGATCTCACAAGGCTTCTGTTCCGCGTATTTTCGGGCTCTGTGATCCTGCTTCTTCTGATTGGTCTTTCGCTTCTGTTTTACTTTACAAGACGGAAACATCAGGTCAGAGGCTACACATTGCTCAGCACCCGGTTTCCGGAATCGATCTTCGTTCAGTATGAATCCGCGGACTTCATCCGCTTCTTCCTGCAGTGCATCCGGATGAATGTCTCCACCCGGGAGACGATCCGGATTCTCAGGGAGATTCCCCAGAAGCCGGTGATCGCCTTTCTTGCCGAGACGCTGGAGAACTCCCTGCTGAAAGGAAATCCGTTTGAGCAGGCCGTACAGATGCCCTATCTCGATCCCGCCCTCTCCCGCTTTCTCAGAATCGCCTTCTACTCCTCACAGATGGAAACCATGCTGGAAGGGTATCTTGAAATGTCGAAAGAGAGAAGCCGCCGCAAATGCCGGAAGATCACCCGCATCATCCAGGTGATCTCCTACCTCAGCATCGGCGCGGTACTGATCCTGGTATATCAGATACTGATGCTGCCGCTGAGCATTCTCACCAAGATGTAACACCCTGATTCAGGGAAAGGACAAAAAACCATGAAAAACAATCAGAAAGGATTCACCCTTCTCGAGATGGTGATCGTCGTTACGATCATCGCCATTCTCTTTCTTCTCACCGTTCCCAACATTCAGAAGACCCTCGGCATCGTCGACAAGAAAGGCTGCAATGCTCTGGTGAAGACCGTCGACTCGGCGATCCTGCAGTACCGGCTCGAAAACGACAAGAATCCCGGAAGCACCGGGGAACTCATCAGTGCCGGACTGCTCACCGAGGAACAGACCCGGTGCGATGACGGCAGGTCGATTTCGATCAGCGATGGACAGGCTCACGCATCATGAGGGATTTGCCCTCCTCGAGCTTCTGATCTGCATTGTATTGATCGCGGTGCTGAGCATGCTCTGTCTTCAGATGATCCGCTTTTCCTCGGAAGCCTATTACATCTTCCCGGATCAGTACACCCGGATCAGAAGCGAAGTCATTCTCACGGGAGAAAAGAGAACCTATGAAGATACTACCGATATGGATTACCCGCCGATCACCTTTTCCGGCGCCGGAAACATCAATCTCGCCAGAACCCTCGTATTCCCGCGGGGGCTCACAAGCCGCAGAATCATCCTCGAGCTCGGCCCCGGGACTCTCGTCTTTGACGACTGAGGGATTTGTGCTGAGCGATGCATTGGTCGCCATAGCGGTGGTCTCGGTGTGCTGCACCGTTACCGCCGCTGCCCTCGGGGTGATCACAAGAGGAGAAACCCTGGTCAATGAGGTCTATGACACCTCGGCAGAAACGTATGAGGAAACGCTGTCAGGAATCGGAGAATGCGTATGCGAAGCACAGGAAGAAATGACAGATCCGGAAGAACAAACGGATACATCATCGAACAGCTTCTGATCACCCTGATGATCTGCGCCTTCCTGATTCCGGTGTGCACCGCCCTGCTTCTGATCCTGTTTCGGGCCATGAACACCCGCGAAGGATTTCAGGATGAGGCGGGCATCGCTCAGCTGCGCCATGTCATCAATATCAGCGAAAACATCTCCTGCGAAACCAATCGTCTCAATCTCACCTGCCATGGCAAAAAGATGTATCTTGCCAGACGCGGAGATTGTCTGGATCTGCTCTCCCCGGGAACGCAGATCTTTCTCATCGAACTGGAGAGTGTCTCCTTCGAAATCCGGGGAAATCTTGTATTTGTGAGGTATGCACATGAAGGAAAACCGGAAAAAGAGCGGTGTCTCGGTCTTGTCTCGTAGCGGCTTTGTCTGTCTGTATTTTCTGATCCTCTTTCTTCTGATCACCCTGCTGATCGGCATTCTTCTCTCCCGTTCCGATAACCGGATGAGAACCGCCGCCAATCTGCAGAAGAGCAATCTCTACCTCGCTGAAGAGGCGGCCGTGATGCAGTATCTTCGCTGTGAACTGCTCAACGAACGGATGGAGGCCGGCGTTCACAGCACGGAAGCGGCAGAGTTCCGGGCGGAGGAATGCCCGGAAGGCTGGCGGATCACGATCCTTTCGCCGCTGGAAGAAGTCCTGATCGTCACCGTCACTTCGGAAAACAGAATCTATGACTATGAGGTGATCCGAAACGAACTCCCCGCATAGAAAAACACTGCCGGAACTCAAATAGAAACAGAGATCACCGGCAGTGTTTTTTCGGTTTCAGTAAAGATCCGCCCGCAGGTAATGAAGAAACGGATTGGTCTCTTTTTCCTGGGCGATCGTCGTGGCATAGCCGTGTCCCGGATACACCCAGAGATCCCCCGGCAGCTCCCTGAGCCGCTTCAGGGACTGCACCATCTCCGCATCATCCCCGCCTTCAAGATCCGTTCTTCCGATCGATCCGGCAAACAGCGTATCGCCGGAGAAGAGGCGATTGCGGTAAAGTACGCATACCGAACCCTTGGAGTGACCGGGCGTGAAGATGATATCGAGATCAAAGGCTCCGATCTTCATCTTCCCTTCCGTAAACTCCTGAATCGGGGAATAGACCGGTCTGGAAAAGGAACCGGTTCCGTATTTCGGGTCCACCATGAAGGCATCCCCGGGATGAAGGTAGATGGGACAGTGGTAGAGATCATAGAGGTCATCCGCAGCGGCGGTATGATCCTCATGCCCGTGGGTCAGAAGAATGGCATCGACCGTCTCGTCATTTTTAATCGCAGCGGCGACGTATTCGGCATGTCCTCCCGGGTCAATGATCAGTACATGTCCCTGATCATGAAGGACGTAGGTGTTTTCCTGATACAGTCCGATCGGCAGAGTATCTACTTTCATGGCATTCAAAAAAAGCAATCCGCCCCGGGATTACTTCTTCTCCTTGTGTACAGTCTTCTTATTGCAGCGCGGGCAGTACTTTTTGATTTCCATTTTTTCAGTATGCTTGCGCTTGTTGCGGGTACCGATATAGTTTTCTTCTCCGCAGACGCTGCAACGGAATAAAATATTCTCTCTGGGCATGTCTGTTTCCTCCTGATAATAATACGCAAAACGGATTATAGCATAACGGCCAAGAGATGCAAGGATTTCCTTTGATTCTTCCCGGTTTTTTGCGTTTCTTTTCTCTGAGAAACGGTCAATGCAGTCCGGATTTCAGCCCGGAACGCAGTCTTCTTTCAAAGAGAAAGAGACCCGGGCAACAGATCAATACCGTGCCCCGGGTCTCTGATGGAAGATTCAATGGATTTCTTCTTTGCCGGATTTCTCACCGCCCGCCAAACCATGCATTACCGCTGCGGTGATCCCCTTCTTTTATTTCGTTTCGCTCTTCTTTTCCGCTTTCCTTTTCTCAGACCTTGAGACGATCACGGCACAGGAGGCATCGCCGGTGATGTTTACGACCGTTCTTCCCATATCGAAGATCCGGTCAATGCCCGCTACCAGCGCAATGCCTTCTACCGGAAGACCTACGGATGAAAGCACCATCGCAAGCATCACCATTCCCGCTCCGGGTACGCCTGCGGTTCCGATCGAGGCCAGAGTTGCGGTAAGAATGATGGTGATGATCTGGCTGGAGCTAAGCGTTATGCCATAGCAGGATGCGATGAAAATCGCACAGACGCCCTGGTAGATCGCCGTTCCGTCCATGTTTATGGTAGCGCCTAACGGAAGAACAAACGAGACGATATCCCGGTCGGCCCCCATCTTTTCACAGCATTCGAGATTGATCGGCAGAGTTCCCACACTGGATGCACTGGAGAATGCGAAGAGAATCGCCGGCATCATGGTTTTGAAAAACTTCACCGGACTCATCCTTCCAAGAACCGAAACAGTGCAGGAATAAACGCCGAACATATGGATGGCAAAGGCGATATACATCGCCGCAAGCACCGCGGTAAGAGAGCCGATAATCTCACTGCCGTTTTCCGCGATGACCGGGGTGATCAGGCAGAATACGCCGATCGGCGAAAAGCGCAGAATCATCTCCATGCAGTTGATGAAGACAGAATTCAATGAATGCACCAGCACTACTACCGGTTCACTCTTCTCCTTCAGAGCGATCATGGAGATCCCCAGGAAAATTGCCATGACAATCACCTGCAGCATATTCGGGCTGAGCAGCGGTGACAGGAAGTTCGAAGGAAAGATATTCGTTATCGTCCCCATCAGATCAAACGCAGGGGCTTCATAGACAAGATCCGCCGTTTCAAGCGTTGGAAACAGCGGCCGGAACAAACTTCCGCAGACAAGTCCGATCACGATGGCAGCCGCTGTCGTGAAAAGATAGTAGACAACGGTCTTTACGCCGATCGATCCGACTTTATGGATATCCTTCATGGATACGATCCCGTCCATGATGGAGAACAGCACGATCGGAACAATGATGAACTGAACGAGATTCAGAAAGATCGTTCCGAACGGCCGGATATAAGTCCACGCAGCCTCCGGATTTCCCTTCATAAGCATGCCGGCAATAATGCCGAGAAACAAAGCGATTAAGATCTGAATGGCAAGTGGCAGATTAGCAAGGGGCAGTTTCTTTTTCATTGAATATCTCCTTTCTTCAGCTGCAGAAAATGAAAGAAACAGGAAGCTCCCGGACGCGTGACGAGTCACGCATACCCTCCTGTCCTTCTCACTCGAAGAGAAATTCCGAGCTTTGTCAGAGTTCTGCCTGCAGGCAGCTTTGTTTCCATCAGCTCCCTTTAGGGAAAGGTTCTGACGGAAAAAGAAACAAAACAGTTCTTCTTTCAGGCAGGTACGTTTTTTCTATTAAAACCGTAATTTGCACTGCGTTGGTAAAACAGAGCCACAAGAAACTTAAAGATAAAGACAATCCATTAAATCCTGTCAATTGGATTCATTCTCTCGCAAAGCAGTTCATGCGTTAACATGGTGGATTCAGGGAACAACCTGCAGGAATGGATGAATCTGT
>JAFWCM010000264.1 GCA_017536885.1 Solobacterium sp. | reverse complement strand
GGCTGTGATTCGAGCCGATCGATAATGTCTTTGTCTTTTTCACGGTTGAACCAGATACTGATGTGTTTCATATGGGTCTTCTGAAATTCCTGATCATACTTGGATTTTTCTTCTTTTGTTTTTGCCATAGTCTCATTCCACTTCCTGAAAACAGCATAACACACTAGAGCCTAGTTGTCAAGAATAAAAGAAAAATCATCCAATCATAAGCCGTATTTTGGCTCACGATCAGATGAATATTTCAGGGTCTGAGAGGGTCACCCCCCCGTTACAGCCCGTTTGCTTGGATATGAATTGAATGAATCAGGAATCTTTCTTCTCAATGGTGATGAAGTTGGTGAAACCGGAAACTTCAAAGATATCGTACACCGCCGAAGAAACATTGGTCACGGTGACGGATTTCTCCCGCTTGACAAGCTTTATGATGATGCGCAGACCGGCACTTGAGATGTACTGAAGATTGTCTGCGTCAAGAATGACGTTTTCCTGATTCTCAAGATCCCGTAAGGACTCGATTTCCGATTCAGCCTCAGCCGCGTTGGAGGCGTCAATGCGCTCCGGCAGAGTGATTATCAGAGTATCGTTTTCTCTTTTGCTTTCAACCATCATAGTTTTTTCTCCCCTGATCTTTCCTCTTCAATATTAATCGTAATTCTTAATAATTTCCCATTAGAATTTCCATTTCCCGTAGAAATATTGATCACCTGCTGTCTGGGACCGGAATGATTGTTGTTTTTTCCGTGATAGTAATTCCCGGAATTATTGGGCTTGAAATACCGTTTTTCATCCGGTTTTCTGTTGTCATAGCGAGGGTGGTTGTACGTATTCGGTTTCGGGATGCCAGGAGAAGGGGGGTTCGGTGCGGTCGGTACGGAGGCTGGAATATTTGGTTTGCCGGCCTCTGTGATCGCAGATGCCACGTTCTTGACAAAACCTCCGAAACCGCCTTCTGCTTTCTTTTCGGGCTCCTTCTGTACCGTCTTCGGTGCCCCGGAATCCCCGGAGGGAGCTGGTGCAGCGGGTTTGGCAGCTTCACCCTGTGCGGACTCAGCCGGCTTTGTCTCGTCATTCTTGTCGTTATCCCGTTTCGGTGAAGAGTCTCTCTGGTCTTTGCGTTCGAACTTGTCGTTCTTGTAGACCTTATGGGCAGCGCTGTATTCCTTGAACTCCGCTTCCGAAACCGTTAACATCGGAATATCAACCGGGTGCTCTTCCATATATTTCAATGCTTTTTCAAAGGCATCGATGAGAGTGTTGATTCCGGCCTTGATCATTTTCATATTCGGGTTTTCCGCATGGATATCAATATCATCGATGTTGACGGCGACACTCTCCTGCGCATGGTTCACCTGATTGCGGATCGTACCGAGGGAATAGTAGGCATACAGAACATCTCCCAGAACTTTCCTGTCATCGAGGCGGCTGAAGGTTTTCAGGAGTTCGCTCTTTCCTTCTTCCAGCGAATCCAGCCGGTAATTGGTGTAGTCTCTCGCTCTGTCCTTGGAAGCGGGGTTGCGCTTCATGGCGGTTTTTGCGTAATTCTTTACGAAGAAATGGCTGATGTGATCAAACTGCCAGCGATCCTTGGGCGCACATTCCCAGTACTGTTTGTTGATTTCCTGCATGAATGCATCCCTGCTGGCTTCATCACAGGCATAGAAGAACATGCCGGAATTTACAATCTCAATCGGAATCTTCGATTCGATGATGGTGAGGGTCTGTTGGTAGAACTCCTTCCGGAAAGACCATTTGATCAGCTCCAGCTGATTGATGGAATCTCCCTCCAGCAGGGGACCGTAATCGAGACGGATGGTCTCTTCGAGAATCCGGAAAATATTGCTTTCGACTTCCGGAAGATCCTCGGTGGGCGTTGTCTCAAAGACTTTTCTGAGCATGGTGATGCCGGCCACAAGATCCTCGATATTGCAGAGGGAGATTCCGTCATCCACCCGATGCATCGCATAGAGCAGATGGTCGATATGCTCATTCTGAATGCCGCGGCTGTTCCAGTAGGCAAGCACGTCATCCACTTTCCCGTAGCGGACAAATGCGCTCATGCCGGAGACGAGAACATTGATGTCATAACGCTTCATTTCATTGTTGTCGATCTTTCCGGCGAAATGAACCGGATCATAATTGCTGGTGATGATTTCGCGGATTTTGATCCGGCTGTTGACATCGAGACTGAGCATGGTGAGCACGGCAAGGAAGGTATATCCTTCGGTGGAGGCAAGCCCCTGCATATCCATATAGATATTGACCTGCTCTGCGTCAACCGTATCAAGTGCTTTCACCAGCTGGGTAACGTTCTCTGCCGGGACATAATTTCTGCTTTTATTCTTTTCGGTCGGAATAAAGCAGATCTTCAGATCGGAATTATCCTGGCGGGGAGAGAATTTCATGGAATCGGCAAGCGCGGTGTAAATCTTCCGCTTCAGCCAGAGAAGTTCTCTCATGGTTGCGTCACTGATATGGTCCATGAGATTAAGAACCAGTTCTTCATGCATGGTGAGGAGATAGAAGATGCGGTCAGGACGGAAGTCTTCATGGGTTTTGATTTCATCAAGGAATTTCTGATATTTCTCCATGATGTAGTCCTGGCGGATGTCGGAAGCGTCTTCCAGTACATCAACTGCTTCAAGATCCAGGCCGTCAAGAAACTGCGCGATCCGGTATTGAAAGAAACTGTATTCAGAAAGGGCAGAAGTATCTTCGGAATTAAAATCAGACCATTCTTTCAGCACCAGGGGAACCATTTCCTGACCCTTGTCATATGTTCTTCCGTTTCCGAGTACGATAATCTCATCGATCGGAACATTGGAAAGAAGATATTTGGCACCGGCTTCCGCGACACTGAGACCATCACAGAATTTGGTCTCACCATCCCGGGTAAAATAAAAATAACGATGGGACAAGCGGTCATACTGATTGGAAAGAGAAGTCAGCAGAATATTGCTTTCCTTTTTCATAGGTGTTTCCTCCTGATTTACATTTGTTTTTTAAACGGACGGAATCATGTCCGCGTTCTTAATTATAAAATATGATTGCGGGAAAGTACGAAAAAACAGCATATCGTAACCGTGAGTTGTTGAAGGGAACTGGAAATAAACAGGCAAAATAACACAATATGCATCTTTTGCACTGACAACGCACAAAATGAAAACAGTTTTCTGAAAAGTTTTCAGAAAATTTCATACTGTAGGGCATATTGTGCACTGAAAAAGCGAACTTTACTCTAGACAAAATGAAAGACGGGTATAGAATGTTTGGTGTAAAGAAAAAGCTGTGCTTTAGACTTCACAGCAGAGAATGAGGGGATTATATATGAAAAAGTTAATCAGTATTGCAGCATCTCTTCTCATTGCGGGTGCACCGATTTCCGTACTTGCAGAGAGAAACCCGTGGCCGTGGCCTCCGAAATGGAGCCCGGATCCTCATCATCACAGTGATGAACCGTATGAGCCGAAAAAGGATGATG
>JAFWCM010000263.1 GCA_017536885.1 Solobacterium sp. | reverse complement strand
GCCAGCGTCTTGCAGATCTCTTCGGTTCCTACTGCGAAACGAGGATCTTCGAAGACACCCATCGGTCCGTTCCAGAATACGGTCTTGGCACCTTCGAGTTCCTTCTGGAATTCCTTGACGGTCTCAGGTCCGATATCAAGACCCATGTATCCGTCGTCGATCGCACCGGCTTTGACAGCCTTGATGTCGGTCGGGTTGGAGAAATCGTTTGCTTCAACGGTGTCAACCGGCAGGAACAGCTTGCCCTTGCCCTTTTCCATGAATCCCTTCGCGAGATCCATCTTGTCAGCTTCGAGCAGGGAGTTGCCGATCTTTCCGCCTTCTGCGGCTGCGAATGTGTAGGACATGCCGCCGCCGATCAGAACCTTGTCGGCGATCTTGAGCAGGTTTTCAATGACAGCGATCTTATCGGAAACCTTCGCACCACCGAGAATTGCGACGAACGGTCTCTGCGGATCATTGAGTGCTTTGCCGAGAACGTTGAGTTCCTTCTCTACCAGGAATCCGACAGCTACTTCCTTCAGGTTGGACGGAATGCCGACGGTGGAAGCGTGAGCGCGATGAACGCTTCCGAACGCGTCTTCCACGAACACATCACCGAGGCTTGCCCAGTACTTGCCGAGCTCGGGATCATTCTTGGATTCACCCTTTTCATAACGGGTGTTCTGCATCAGAACGATCGTTCCGTCTTCCTGTGCCGCAACAGCCTTTTCCAGTTCTTCACCGCGGGTTGCGTTGACAAAGGTAACTGGGGCATCCTGCACTTCTGCCAGTCTCTTGGCAACGATGCTCATGTCGTTCTTTGCCTTGTCTTCATCCGTCTTCACCTTGCCGAGATGGCTCAAGAGCAGAACTTTTGCGCCATTCTGTGTCAGGTAGTTGATGGTCGGGAGAGCCGCCTGAATGCGGTTGTCATCTGTGATGACATCTCCTTTGTGGGGAACGTTAAAATCGACACGTACGATTACGTGCTTGCCCTTAACGTCCAGATCCTTAACAGTAACCTTAGACATAGATTATGAATCTCCTCCTTATTAAGTCAATTAATTATAACATTCCGCCATGATCGGCGTAAACGAGGAATCTGTGTTTTTCGTATCAATTTCGCTGTATTTCAAGGCGATTTGAGATCACGCTTCCGATTTCAGAGAAAAGCCCCGGAGCCCATCGGCGAAGATGGTTTCCGGGGCTTCATCCGTTTTCCTAACGGCCGGACTTCACGCCTCTTTTTTCGAGGAAATCGGGACCGTAGCCATAGTGTTCGGCGACGAAATCGAGATCCTTGTCGCCGCGGCCGGAGAGGTTGACCAGCACCGATCCGGTGATGCCGCTTCTTGCGATGCGGATCGCATGCGCGAGAGCGTGTGAGCTTTCGATCGCGGGAATGATGCCTTCGTTTCTTGAAAGCAGAAACAGCGCTTCGATCGCTTCCTCATCACCGACGGTCACGTAACTGATCCGTCCCATGTCATGCAGCATCGCGTGCTCGGGACCGACGGACGGATAATCGAGACCGCTGGCATTGGAGTAGACGGGTGCGGGGTCGCCGTTTTCATCCGCAAGCATGATGCTGTTGAATCCATGCATGACGCCTTCTTTGCCGTAGGTGATCGTCGCCGCATTGTCGCCGATCTTCTCCCCTCTGCCAAGCGGCTCCACTCCGACAAGTTCAACGGGGTCGGCGAGGAACGGCGTAAACATGCCGATCGAATTAGATCCGCCGCCGACACAGGCGATGACCTGATCGGGAAGATGGCCGGTCATTTCGACAAACTGATCTCTTGCCTCGGCGCCGACGCAGAACTGAAAGTCCCTGACCATTAACGGGAAGGGATGGGGACCGGCAGCGGTGCCGATGCAGTAGATCGCATCCTTGTATTCTTTCGAATACGCCATGAAGGCGGCGTCCACCGCTTCCTTCAGGGTCTTGAGGCCGAAGCTTACGGGAACGACATTGGCCCCGAGCATCTTCATGCGGGTGACATTGGGCGCCTGCTTGGCGATGTCGACTTCACCCATGTAGATATCGCATTCCATTCCGAAGTACGCCGCCGCGGTAGCCAGTGCCACCCCATGCTGGCCGGCGCCGGTCTCAGCGATCAGCTTTTTCTTTCCCATGTATTTTGCGAGCAGTCCTTCGCCCATGCAGTGATTCAGCTTATGGGCGCCGGTGTGGTTGAGGTCCTCGCGCTTGAGATAGATCTGTGTTCTGCCGAGAAGATTGGAGAGATTCTGACAGTGATAGACCGGGGTCGGACGGCCCTGGAAATCACGGCGGATGCGGCGAAGCTCATTGATGAACTGAGCGGACTGGGCAATCGTGTTGTACGCCTCCGCATATTCATTGAATGCCTTGATGAGCTCCGGGTCTTCGAGATAGTTTCCTCCGTATTTTCCGAAGCAGCCGTCGGCGTCGGGGTATTCCTTCAGGTAATTGTCATAATCTCTGTATTTGTTCATGTCTGTCCCTTTCGATGTTGTTCCCTGCCATTGTACACTGTTTGCCTTTACGGCGCACATTCTTTGTTAATGCGATATCACTTAATTGCCTGCGTGCATGGAAAAGGCCGGAACCCTGAGATTCCGGCCGGCAATGAATGATTTCTGAGTTCAGAGAGACTCAGCGCGGGACGGTGATATAGGTATCTCCCATGTAGGTGTGTTCTGCCTCTGTATCGCGCATCATCTTGTAATCGGAAAGCATGATGATGTTGTAGATGAAGTCCGATTCCGCAGAATCCTCCTCATGTCTTCCCTTGCCGTCGGACCCTTCCGCCCAAATGGTCCCCTGATCCAGAAGCTTGATCTCCGCCCAGAACAGATCCTCATCGGGGAAATAGAGAATCTGGAAGCGGGAGAATGCCTGATACTCGACATCCTCAGATCCGATCATTTCATCGCGGTTATAGAGATATGCAACTCCGGTCTGGGTCAGTCCCGGATAGGTGATCATCGACTGATGAGTCTTCTTCACGTTGGCAAACATGCCGTCATGGTTGTATACCGTCTGCTTGTATCCGGAGATAAATCCCGCTCCGGTTCTGATGTTGTTCTTTACCCGGTCGATGGTTCCGTTGAGGTAATACACCGTATTGTTGGTGAATCTGTTGTCGTCATAATAGCCCGAGTACTTTCCGTAATAGATATGAAAGTCCGGGTCCAGTTCCTTCGTGGTGCCGTAGTCGGTGATCGTACCATACAATGTAATGCCGTCCCGGTGTCCGTAGACGATTTCGATCTCTTCATCGGGAACGTTGGACGGCGCGAGTTTTCCGTCCTTCAGATCGGTATAGATCACCGGCGTGATTCCCGCAAGCGGCGCCAGATTGAAAGAGATGGAACTGCCGCTGATTTTGATCTGATTGTTCGGGTCCGGTTCGAGCAGCGGGACATCTTTAGGAATGTAATCCTCAACCTCGGGGCAGAGGGCGATTGCCCATTGAATATTCGTATAGGCAAAATCATCTTCCTTGATGATGTAGAGCGGCTTGGTCACGGTGGTGATCTGGTTACCGCTGACCGGATTCACTTTCACCGGTGAAGGTGCGGTGATGTTTGCTTCAGCGAGCTTCGGGGAAACTTGACTGCTTTTCTGCGGGGCAGCGCCCAGGCACAGAATCATTCCCGCCGAAAGAACGATCTTTCCGATCTTTCTGAGGGAGCCTCCGGTGCTGTGTTCTGAAACAGGCGCTTCAACGGACCTGCCGCAGGCATGGCATATGAGTTCGCTTTCGGAAAGCGGCGCACCGCAATGCGGACATACGTTTTTCATAGCTTCTCCTTTCCTGTCTGATCAGTTCTTTTCCGGAACCATCACGGTCGGCGCTTCCGAACGGACGGCAGTGCTTTCTTTCTGGCTTCCGTTTGCCGAAGAGCGGATCGTAAGACTGTCGCCGCTGCCTTTGGAAACCGCAACGGATTCCTTCGTATCGTCCGCCGTAAAGGACAGTTCGCCTTTGCCGCTGTCAAAGCTGTAGTCACAATAGGTGCTGCGCATGGTATGGGCATCCATCCCGCCGAATCCGCTTTCATCGCCGAGCGCTTCCATTCCGTAGCGGATGTAGTTCAGCCGTCCGTCATCGAGAAAGCGGATCGTGAAATAGTGATCACTGCTCTTCCAGGTGCCTTCCGCAAATTCCAGTCCGGACGGCGCCTCCGCGGTTTCGGGAATCTCAACGACTTCCTGCGTTGTTTCGGAATGGATGACCTCCGGCCTTTTCACCGTGACCTCAGGCTTTGCGGCAGTGGTGTCAGCTGCGGCTTCCTTGTACATCGCGGCATAACCATTGTCACCGTCAAAGTCGGAATAGTAGGTTCCGACCGCATAGAGAACGCCACGGTATTTGTAGAAGATGAGATAGTCCAGCTTGTTGTCGAAGTATTCTTCGGTCAGGCTC
>JAFWCM010000262.1 GCA_017536885.1 Solobacterium sp. | reverse complement strand
TCTTCCTTGAATCCCTCCTCATCGGAGGTTTCCGCAACGATCCGGAAATCAGTGTTGAATGCAAGTGAAAAGGCAAGAATGCCTGCACCGACTCTGCGAAGTACTTGTTTTAACATATCGTTTCCCCCCCTGCTCTTTACGGTTCCGATTTCTGATTGTACTGAGTCTTTAAATAATTCTTTCAGAAGCATTATTCCACCATAGAAAAAGCTATGCGTTTGACTTCTTGATTTCATGTTAAATACGTTTATTCTCGCAATTCAAGAAGCAGGAGGAATTATCATGTATATTTTTGGCCGGAATTTGCCGATTTATGAAAATGATGAAAACAAACAGTGAAGCATCATTATTGATGGGATACGGGTTTGGAAACGATTCCACAGGTCCGGATTAATATAAATTCAGGAATCCGGAAATGAGGAAATGTGCCTTTATTTCGCCGTTTTCCGGGCGTATGGGAAAACCGGGCAGGGATTTGAACAGCAGCGGAAACGAAGGTGTTCGAATTGTGAAAACTTTTTTCACAAAGAAAAGAAGAGCCCTATTCGGACTCCTCTTCACATTCCGCTTCAATTTCGCTGATCACGCACCCGTTTCCCTGCAGAAGCCAGGTTTCCTCACTTCCGCAGAAGGGACAGATCTTTCCGTATCTGATGGTCTCATACGTCTTCCCGCAGGCATCACAGATCGTCACCGCAGGCTCGCTTTCAAGCTTCAGCTCACTTTCCGCAAGAACCGGATGTTTCACCTTGAAGTAATTCCACGCATCGACAAACAGATCTGTCATAATGCCGGAAACTTCGCCGACCCTCAGGGTTACCGATCCGATCTTTGAGATGTGCTGCTCTTCGGCAAGATCATCCAATGTCTTTGCAAGATGAAGCACGATTCCCATCTCATGCATTGTTTTTCTTCTTGAAGAGAATCTTCAGTTCCCGCTGAGCCGCATAAGCCGCAACCGGCAGAATCTTGTCTTCACACCTGACCATGTTGGAGGCATCGGGAAGATCCCTGCTGAGATGGATCGCGTCAAACTCGCATCTTGTCGTGCAGAGTCCGCAGCCGATGCAGCGGTTGAGATCCACCGTGGTAGCGCCGCAGGAGAGGCATCTTGCGGCTTCCTTCTTCACCTGTTCCTCGGTAAAAGGCAGCCGTTCATCACGGAAGGTCATAACCGCCTCGGGGCGCTTGCCCGGAATCTCGCGCTTGGCGTTGTCAAACTGTTCGACGACGATATCATCCTTGTCGAGTTCGATGAACTGACGGAGATCTCTTGCAATGCGCTGGGACTGACCCGGATGGACACTTCTGTGCATGGATTCCGCAGCGACTCTTCCGGAAGCGATCGCATCAATCGCAAATTTCGCACCGGTGAATACATCACCGCCGGCGAAGATATCCTTCTCCGCTGTTTCCAGCGTTACCGGATCGGCCTTGATGGTTCCGTTCCGGTTGAATTCGACCGCGGTTCCCTTAAGCAGATCACCGAGGATAACGGACTGTCCGATCGAAAGAAGAACGGTTCCGCAGGCGAGTGTCTTTGTGACGCTCTCATCGTATTTCGGATTGAATCTTCTGTTCTCATCCAGGACGGAAGTGCACTTCTTAAAGACAATATCGGTGACCTTGCCGTCCTTGTTGATGACTTCCTTCGGTCCCCAGCCGCAGAGCACTTCGATGCCTTCCGCTTCCGCTTCGGCGACTTCATTTTTGTCAGCCGGCATCTCTTCTCTGCTTTCCAGGCAGATCATTGTGACCTTGCCAGTTGTCACCCGCTTTGCGCTTCTTGCGACATCGACCGCGACATTGCCGCCGCCGACCACAACCACATCACCCTGCAGGCGGATGGAGTTGTCGAGGTTGACTCTTCTTAAGAATGAAACACCGGTTTCGATGCCTTCGCTGTCCTCACCCGGAACGCCGGCGAGTCTTCCGCCCTGCATGCCGATTGCCACAAAGAAGGCACGATAGCCCTCATGGCGCAGATCCTGAATTGTGACGTCTTCACCGACATTCACGCCGCATTTAAACTCTACCCCCATCTGCTTCAGAACATCGATCTCGGCTTCGATGACATCTTTCTCAAGACGGAAACTCGGGATGCCGTTCATTAACATTCCGCCCGGGCGGGCTTCTTTTTCAAATACCGTGACATCATAGCCGCGGGTGCGCAGGTAGTAGGCACAGCTCATGCCGGCGGGACCCGCTCCGATCACTGCCATCTTATAGTCGGGGCCCCACATGCCGCCGTCATCCTTTTCACAGATCGGTACATATCTGTTTTCGGTTTTGAGTTCCTGAGCGGCGATGAACTTCTTGATCTCATCGATCGCCACCGGCTGATCGATCGTGCCTCTGGTGCAGGCATCTTCACAGCGGCGGTTGCAGATAGCACCGCAGACTGCCGGGAACGGGTTGTCCTGTTTGATGAGCTTAAGGGCATCGAGATATCTTCCCTCGGCTGCCATCTTGACATATCCCTGTACCGCAAGGTGCGCCGGGCAGGCGGTCTTGCAGGGGCTGGTGCCGGTGCTGTAGCAATGGAGCTTCGCGTCTTCGCGGTAATTGGGATTCCAGTTGTCCGGGGTCCACTTCGTCTCATCGGGGAGAAGCGTCATCGGATAGCGGACTTCACCGTGTCTTGTGCAGAGTTTCTGGCCGAGCTTGGCAGCTCCGACCGGGCAGACTTCCACGCACTTGCCGCAGGCAACGCACTTGTCCTTTTCAACATGGGCGCGGTAGGCACTTCTGCTCATGTTCGGAGTGTTGTAGAGCTGCGAGGTGCGGAGCGCATTGCAGACACCGGGAGCGCAGTTGCAGATGGCGACGATCTTGTCTTCGCCGTCGATGTTGGTGACCTGATGCACGAAGCCGTGGCGCTCCGCCCGGTTGAGAATCTCCAGGACCTCATCATAGGAGATGTATCTTCCCATATTCCGGTTCACGCAGTATTCTGCCATATCGCCGACGCCGATGCAGAACTCGCCGTTGATCTCACCGCTGCCTTCGTTCCGCATCGCCTGCTGTTTGCGGCAGGTGCACTGACCGACAGAATACTTGTCATACTTGTTGAGCCAGTGGCTGATATGTTCCACCGAGACCGACTGGCTTTCGGTTTCAATCGCCTTTTCGACCGGGATAACATGCATGCCGACACCCGCGCCTCCGGGAGGGATCATCGGGGTGATGCCTTCCAGCGGCATCTGGGTCATCAGGTTGAAGAAGGTCGCAAGGTTGGGGTGCTTGGCGGTGAGCTCATCATTCATCATCATGAATTCCGCCGAACCCGGCACAAAGATCGGCACATTGTACTGAATGGTCTTGGCGGGGTTTTCCCGGTTGGTCTCGATGACACCGACCCAGGTCAGATGATCGAGCATCTTCTGGGTATCCTCCACCGACATGCCGTTCATCTCGGCGAGCTGTTCGACACTGTAGGGAACTCTTGTCTTCTTGAACGAAAGCATGAATTTGACTTCATCCTTGGTCAGAACTTCATCGAGTGCCCAGTATTCGGGATCGCTGGTATTCAGGGTTCCGGAATATTTCTTGAGATACCGGTCAGTGATCATCGTTCCGAGCTTCAGAACCAACTTGGCCTTTTCGGGGTCAGCCGGAACATAGTTGGGATCCTGAACGAAATCTCCTTCATTGAAAAAACGTTTTTCTTCTTTAGTCGCAGTCATATGTTCTCCTTATCTGTTTTTCCAGGCCGCAAGTTCCTCTTTCAGCCATTCTTCCCAGGCCTGCATTCCCTCGCCGGTGCGGGCGCTGACTTCAAAGATCCGGATTCTCGGATTCAGCCGCTGCACCCGTTTTTTACAGGCTTCAAAGTCGAAATTGAAGTACGGTGCGGTATCTGTTTTGGTGATTACAAGCACATCGCTTTTGGCAAACATCAGAGGATATTTCAGGGGTTTGTCATCTCCTTCCGGCACCGACAGGATCATCACGTCTTTCGCGGCTCCGGTATCGTATTCCGCCGGGCAGATCAGATTGCCGACATTCTCGAGGAAGACAAGCTCCGCTCTTTCCTCCCCCATCTCTTCCAGACCTTTTCTGGTCATGCCCGCATCCATATGGCACATTCCGCCGGTGTGAATCTGGATCGCAGCGGCGCCCATGGCTTCGATGCGCTCGGCATCCACGGCGCTTTCGATATCCGCTTCCATCACCGCGATGCGGATCTCTGTGGAAAGATCCTGAATCGTACGGGACAGAAGTGTCGTCTTACCCGAGCCCGGGGAAGACATCAGGTTGATCAGCAGTACGCCCTTTTCTTTGAGTTCCCGGCGCAACGCTTCGGCATCACGGTCATTGGAATCCGTGACGGAGCGGTTGAGTTCAATGACTTTCATACGCTTCCAGCCTCTCTTTCAGCCATCCGATCCAGGCATCAAATCCCTCATTGGTCTTTGCCGAAAGGGCGAAGATCTCGATTCCCGGATTCAGTGCTTTCGCTCTTTTCTTTGCCTGTTCCAGATCGAAGTCGAATACCGGCATGACATCCGTCTTGTTGACAAGCATGACATCGCTGACCTGAAACATGAGCGGATATTTCAGGGGTTTGTCATCCCCTTCCGGCACCGAGAGAATCATGACCCGGTAGTCACTGCCGACATCGAATTCCGCCGGGCAGACCAGATTTCCGACATTCTCGAGAAAGACGAGATCAAGATCATCAACCCCCATCTCCTCGAGGCCCCGCATGGTCATATCCGCATCCATGTGGCAGCTGCCGCCGGTATGAAGCTGAATAACCCGTACGCCGAGAGAGGAGATCGCGGCGGCGTCCACATCGCTGTCGACATCCGCTTCCATAACCCCGATCCGGTACTTCTCCTTCAGGGCATTGATCGTTCCGGTCAATACCGAGGTTTTGCCAGCTCCCGGGCTGCCCATCAGATTGATGAACATCGTTTTCTTCTCTCTGAGCTTCCGGTTCACCTCCCGCGCAATCACATCGTTGTCACCGGTGATGCGGGATTTTGTTTCCTTTATTTTATAGTCCATGAAAAAAACATCCTTTGCACAAACAGTGTAGCCGATTCCGGTGCGCTTTGAAAGGGGTTTCATTCTCAGCCCAAGGCACGCAGATGCCAGTTTCCGCACAATATGCGCAATAAAGCGCTTAATCCTGAATAATTCATCAAACTCTTTGGACGTCCGAGAAAGTGCATAATCTCGGGCGTTTTACAAATATGTATCTACACCTGTTGGGTGTGGCTACAGATATAGAAAAAGTTCCTTATAATGTAATTGCTAAAGTCACAAGAAAGGAACCATCTATATGTTAAGCCAGGCCCCTGTATTTGACAATATCAATTTCAATGGCGGTAACCTCTCCAGTGACGGAGGGGCTATTTTACTGCTCCAATATCTGCACCAGATACATCTCAGAGACAAGCTCTCTAAGATACCGTTTAAT
>JAFWCM010000261.1 GCA_017536885.1 Solobacterium sp. | reverse complement strand
TTTGCTGAAAAAACCGTCTTTTTCCCGGTTTGGTACACACAAGAGTTATTTTCTCTTTACAATTTCCTGTATTGCCTCATCATTCCAACGGCAAAGAAAGCAGATGAATGATTGTTTTGCGTTCAGGTGACATAGGGAACACTTCTCTGCGTAAAGGCAGTTCACCTTTTGGAATCATGTTCTCAACAGCTCACCCTCACTGGCTGTCAGTTTCATGTGCGTCAGCTGACTCGCCGCTTTATTTTCAAAATTGTATTTTTCTTGACAAAGAGTGCTGGGTGTTTCTGCCTCAGCCACAGAAATTTCCTCACCATTACTGCGATACAGTTCCAATGCAAAAGAGGTTCACTGCCCTCTTCCGTATGGAGAGTTCATGAACCTCTTTTCCTGATCCGCTGATTGCAGTATTTGGAATAACAGTTCGGTTACTCCTTCAGAAATCCTCTGTCATCCCGGGCTGAAGTAATCTAGTCGTCAGACAGTGATCTTGCCTTCTGTCCATTTGTCGTAGGCTTCAAGATCTGCAGATGCGCGTTCTGCGGCACAGCTCAGCACTTTGATATCATCTTCATATCCGACAACGGGAATGAGGTCGGGAACAGTATCAAATTCTTCTGTCACATAAATAAACGCACCGACAATATTGGCAAGGCTGTCTTCGGAAGCGTCGGTATACTCTCCGATCAAACAGCTTTTCACCAGGTTGAGCATGCTTGCAAGCTTGTCACCGCCCTCTTCAATCAAAGCAGGAGAATTATCAATTTTTGTCTGTGTTTTGGCAAGAACCTTTTTCACTTCTTCGGGATCTTTAATGATTTCCTTAGCTTTTTCTACACAGCTGTCGAGGGTTTTAACGACTTTTTCCTGTTCTTCTTTGTTCATTGTTTTTTCCTCTCCTTTACCGAATTCAGACTTCGGCTGTTATGCCCTGATTATATCATGCAGGAAAAAGAGCCGAAACAATTCAATCATCTCTTTTTAACAGTCCCCTTTGAGCATCCTCATTCTCATTCCGCTCTTGTTTTCTGGCTGGCGGATTTCATTTCAGAAAGCACGCACATGCAGGAAATCAGAGAATCAGAGTTATGCACCGGCAAAGGCGGAAATCCTGCGGAAGCTTCACGGAGGAAGAAAGCTGAAGGTCTGCTGTAATCCTTTATTCTGAAAAATACAAATCAATGTGAAAACTGCGTCTGTAAAAAATGACCCCAAATACTGTCTTCGGGGTCATCAGTTCTTTGAAGTTCTTTCTTAGGACAAAGATCCGCTGGATTCTCAGCGTTCCGTGCCGAAGAAGAAGAGTCCGAGCATGCCGGGACCGACATGGGCGCCGGAGAACGGCTCGTGCGGGCAGATCAGCACCGGCACATCCGGCGTGATTTCAAGAATCATCGATTTCAGTTTCTCCGCATCCTCCGGACAGTCACCGTTGGAAATATAAACCCGCTGGTCCTCTGTGTCCATGCGTTTGGCCTTGTACTTCTCTGCCAGGGCCTGCACCGCCTTCTTTCTTCCGTGGCAGTTCTGGCAGGAGACAATATGCCCGGTGCTGTCGCCATAGAGGATCGGCTTGATGTTCAGCGCTGTACCGATCATCGCTGCGGCACCGCTGACTCTGCCTGTCCGCTTCAGAAAGTTCAGATCATCTACGGTGAAGTACTGACAGCAGTGCTCTACCAGATCGTCCAACTGTCTTGAAGCTTCTCTGACCGGAACACCGGCCTTGCTGAGCTGGGCGCCTTTGATCGCAAGCATTCCGCTGCCGAATCCGCAGCCGTGAGAATCGACGATATGAACATATCTGCCGGGAAATTCCTCCATCAGCTGATCGGCCGCAATCTGCGCCGCATTAAACGTTCCGCTGATCCCGGAGCTCATGGCAATATAGACAACATCCTGACCGCTTTTCATATACGGCACAAAGCTTTCGAGAAAGAGTTCCGTATTCAGAAGACTCGTTTTGACAACACGTCCCTGCCGCAGTCCGTCATAGTAGGAATGCATGTCAAAGTTCTCAATATCACCGAGATAGGTATACGGCACATCATCGACTGTATAGGTGCTGGGAAGAAGGGTGATGCCTTCCAGCAGGCTTCCCGGAAGATTGGCGCTTCCGTCCGTAAAAACCATAAATGACATAGAACCTCCGCTTGCATACTTTGCAATACAGTTTTATTTTACTCCAGTCCAATCAATTCATCGCTTCTGAATACACATGAAATCACTGTCCATAGGAAAACGGCAGATCCCATCGAAACTGCCGTTATCTTCCTCATTCCTCAGCGGATTTCAAATCCTTCGTTATGCACGCATGATTCAGTCAAGATCTTCGCCGTTGCTCTGAATGCATTTTCTGTACCAGAAATAAGAATCCTTCAGAAGACGTTGGAACGATCCTTTTCCGTAATTATCGGCATCGACATAGATCTGGCCATAGCGCTTCGCCATCTCCCCTTCGCCGTTGCTTACCATATCCACGCAGCCCCAGTAGAGATATCCCATTAAGGGTATTCCGTCGAGCTCCACCGCATCCTTCATGGAGGCGATGTTTGCACGCATGTAATCGATCCGGTAATCATCGTGAACCGTATTCTCTTCCAGAACATCATTCCATCCGATGCCGTTTTCAACGCAGAACAGTTCGCAGTGATACCGGTCATACAGAGTATTCAGGGTAATTCGCAGACACTGCGGATCTGTTGCCCAGCCCCATGCATTCGTTTTGAGATACGGGTTTCTGACCATGTGCGCCTGAGCGCCGCCGTTTCCTTCTCCCTGTTCGGTGTTTTCCTCATGGCAGGTCATGACATGTGATCCATAGCAGCTGAAGCTCAGGAAATCACACGGATAATCCCTCAGAAGTTCGAAGTCACCGTCCTTTGCGGGAATCGTAATACCGGCTCTTTCATATTCTTTCAGTTTGTAATCGGGATAGCGGCCGAGCATCTGTACATCCGAATAGAACAGGGTCTGGTTCATCGCCTGCTGCACCAGAAGCTGATCGGCAGGGTCTGCCGTATAGGCGTATACCGGTCCGTATGCAAGCATCATTCCGATCTTCAGTTCCGGATAGCTTTCATGTGCTTTCTTTACGGTAAGAGAAGAGGCCAGGAACTGATGGAACACTGCACTGGCACAGTTCTGCTCATCGCCGTGGATCAAAGCAGCCGTCACAAACGGCGCGTGTTCGATGCAGTTGATCTCATTGAAGGTCAAATAATATTTCACAAGGCCGCGGAATTCTCTGAAGCAGGTCTCCGCATATCTGACATACGCATTCACCAGCCGCCGGTCAGCCCAGCCGTTGTACTTCTGCGCAAACGCCAGCGGATTTTCGTAGTGCAGAAGAGTCACCACCGGTTCGATGCCGTACTTCCTGCATTCTTTAAAGATCTCCCTGTAAAACCGAACGCCCTCTTCATTGGCCGTTTCTTCCTCACCGTCAGGAAACAGACGCGACCACTTGACCGAAAAGCGCAGGCAGTTGAATCCCTCCTCGGCACAGAGGCGGATATCCTCTTTCCAGTGATGATAGAAATCCGAGGCGATATGGGAGGGATAGTAATACTTCTCATCGTCGATCAGGCACGGCACCGCGCCTTCGGGAAGATGGCGCTCCGGACTTCCGAAACAAAGCGGAGTGGAGCCGCAGGTTCCGTCTTCCTTCTTCCATGTCACCTGACGGCGCACCGTGTGAGAACCGTTGGTCATGACATCGGCGGTAGAGAGTCCCGCACCGCCCTCAAAGACGCCTCCTTCATACTGATTCGCGGCTGTGGCACCGCCCCATAAAAAGTCACTTCTGAATGGCATAGCATTTCTCCTTCTCTCTGTATTCAGACTGCTGTATTCCGCTCGTTCAGAAAGGCATTTGCCTCTTCTCTTCGATGAAACACAATGAGGTTTTTTCCGTCTTTGTTCCGGTTCAGAAGATCATAGATCTTCGGTGTCTGATCGTTCGGAAAATCCAGAATATACTGCCGGAATTCCGGATCGAATTTCTCTTCGATCCACGGCATGTCCGCCCGCTGTTTCCCGATCCGCTGCCGGGCTCCCTCAATGCATTCCTGCCGGGGAAGATCGAAGAAGAATACCGTATCGCAGAAGGAAAGTCTCCGTGGAAGCGTGCGCATGTAGTTGCCGTCGATAATCCACCGGTCCTTTTCCAGAATTTCCTCCAGGGCGGCGTCGAACACTTCTCTCGGGACGGTGTTTTTTTCCGGGGTGTGATAAAGCATGTCGAGATAAAACAGAGGCAGTCCTGTTTTTCTGCTGAGTTTTCCCGCGAAAGTGCTTTTTCCCGAGCCGGGACTGCCGATCACAAGAATTCTCTTTCCGATGGAGTTCTTTGTTTCATCTATTCCCATCTGACTTCGATTCCCATTTCCCTGGCCCGCTCCAGATAGTTCCGGGAAAGCCGCTGAGCACTGACCAGCACCTTGCGTGCATACTTGCCGCCGAAGCGGTTCGCCACGGTGTCAAGTTCATACAATGCATGCAGGGTCTGCTTGGAATCCATCTTTCCGCTCTTGCAGGAGATGAAGGTCACGATATTTCCCTTCAGGGAGAGCACATCCACTTCATTGATGACATCACTGAATCCCTTCTGATGAATGACGCCGTCCCAGTCAAGATGAACGCCGACCCGGCAGTCATCGCTGACCGCTTTCTCTTTTCCGTAAACATTCATTTCGAGAATACTGCCGCTTTCCCAAATGCAGTCCTTGATCTCCCTGTTTTTGAAGCGGAAGCGGAAGATTTCATCGTTGTGTTCCACCTCCTTCAGGACACCCTTTTCGGCAAGCCTGTCGATGATCTCGCTGAATCGTTCGATCTTTCTGAGGCGGCCGCCGGAAGAAGAAAGCATTGCTTTCACCTTTTCGGTTTTGCGCACAACCCGCAGGTTCTCATCCGGCACCATACTGGTTCTGAGAAATTCCGAGAACGGATTCCAGACTTCCCATTCCTTTTTTGCGACATCAAAAATCGCATCGATATCATGACCGAATTCGGAATCTTCGTCTTTCTTGATGTTTTTCTGAAGCCGGTAGTTGATGACACCGCCCTGCATTTCGATGAAATGATCGAGATTGTACTGTTCCGTTCTCTGTTCTGCATCGGCGGAAAGCAGATGGATTGGGCCGTGATTAAATTCGATCAGCCTGTTCTCAGTTACATCGAACATATGCATCGATGCCATGAATTCCGTGGAGAGCTGACCGAATGCGACCAGAATCAGACTGTCGCCGCCGGTGATATCAAAATACATCCGGTGCCCGCGGATCGCTTCCCTCGTCACTGTCATCCGTATCGCTCTGCGGATGCCGTCAAAATCCCCTTCCGGAAGCGCCACGAACTCCGTCTCCCTGACACCGCAGTATTTTTTCAGAAAGGACTCCGTCACTTTCTGCATTCGCTCAATCTTATCTTCGTAGCCGAAAAACAATACCTTATCCATTTCATAGCGCATGCAGGTAATCACATTGTTCAGGGGCTCCGAAGAGAGAAACTCAACATTCACTTTCATAGATTTTATGTTACACCATACAGCGGCAGATATGTTTCCAACTGTATCCTCAAAACGAAAAAGAGTCTGCGGGACGCAGCTCATTTTCAGTCTCAGCGCAATGCGGAGTTCTACAGATCCACTGCTCCGCCCAGGCTTTCAGCTTTTCGGAAGAGACCGCGGCAGAAAACCGCTTCCCCTCCAGCACCTTCGCGGATCCCGCAAGCCTCTGCATGTTTCTTCCGGACTCGCCGATCGGGCTCATTCCGGAAGTAGCGAATGGTATCACCGTTTTCCCGCTGAAATCATAGGACTCCATGAATGTATCGATGATCGACGGTTCCCGGTACCACCAGATGGGAAAACCGAGAAACACCACATCATACTGTTCGAAATGATCTATCACTCCGGAAATTTTCGGACGGCAGGCTCTGTCCTTCATCTCCACTGAGCTTCTGCTTTTGGAATTCAGCCAGTTCAGATCCGCTTTGCTGTAAGGGATCTGCGGCCTGATTTCATACAGGTCGGAACGAATCACTTCGGCGAGTCGTTTTGCCAGTCTTGCTGTGACGCCGGAGGCGCTGAAGTATGCGGTCAGTACTCTTGTCATGATCTGTTCTCCTTTGCCTGAAGTCAGGCGCTGTCAGAAATCAGGTTGTCTCCTTCTTTTCCGCCGCCAGGATTTCCTGGTATTTCTGACTCGCGGCTTTACTTTCCGCCGCGCGCTTTTCGTTGATGGAATCGTAATTCTCGATCAGCAGGCTGACCAGACTCCCGGAAAGACAGCCCTGTTCCGCATCTTCGCGGAGAATGGCCTTCACCTTTTCCGAATCCATGCTTTTGCGGTACGGGCGGTCTTCCGTGGTCGCGGAGAAGATATCCGCCACCGTCATGATCCGCGATCCAAGCGGGATCTCCTGATCGGGAAGATGGAACGGATAGCCGTTTCCGTCGAGTTTCTCATGATGAAGCGCCGCCCAGGTGCAGATCTCTTCAAACCCGCTCACATCTTTGAGAAGAACCCAGGTAAAGTAGGCATGTTCCTTCATGACATTGAATTCCTCCTCGGTGAGCTTTCCCGGTTTTTCCAGGATCTCATCGGGGATTTTCAGTTTGCCGAGATCATGAAGATAGCCGGCGATGCGCATCATTCGGCACTCTTCCTCCGACATGCCGACAAGTTCCGCCAGAGAAACGGCGGTGCTGGCAACGCCGGCCGAATGCATGGCGGTAAAGGGACTGCGGTAGTCGATCAGCTTTGACATGAATTCCGTCAGCTTCACGGTCTCATCCAGCGTAACCATGATGTCGGGGGTAAGATCGAGAAAGCACTGCGGATGATATACGGCATCCAGCCAGACAGACTCAAGGCTGCAGAGCCTGTCAAAAGCGGAAAGTACCTCGGGACAGAATTCTGTCTCCCCTTCGCTGAAAATCATCTTCCGCATCTCGCCAACCTGGTTCAATACCGGCTGATCCTCATTCAGAAGAAGAGAGACCGCATCTGCCATGTGCACGATCTGACCCAGAAGAAATGACTCCTCTGAAGCTTTCTCTGTGCCTTTTGCATCCTTCCAGGAGCTCTGGCTTTCACGCACGGCCGGGGCATACTGCTTTGTTTCCGGAAACCGCTCCAGAAATGATGCACCGATTGCCGCTACGTCTTCCGAATGCATTTCCAGTTCGGTGAGTGAGACTTTGCCCTGCTGAAGAATCCCGCCGATATCATGGAAAAGTCCGCCGGCAAGAACCAGCTTTTTCTGTATACCTCTGAGATCCATCACCTCTGCCAGGCGAAAGGAAAGATAAGCTGTCTTTTCGTGATGATTCTGGATTTCTGCAGAGATCAGGTTCATCGCACCGGCAAATGCGCGCACAAGTTCTCGTTTCGTCGTAAACTTCTTTTCCATGTTGTTTCTTTCCGATGTTAACCGACGATGGATTTCGCAAAGGCTGCCGCCTGGGCAAGATCCGCATCATTCGGTCTTCCCTTATGAAGACCCTTGAATTCTCCCTTGCAGTGGAACTCCCTCTCATCCATCGGAATTCCGACTTTGTCTGCTTCGGCTTTGACTTTCTTAAACGTTGAATTCAGCATCGCTGCGGATCCGAAATTGACGATGCGTCCGACGTTGTCCTTCTTCAGCGTTCTTGCAAAATCGCGCACTTCGGGATCGATGCTGAAGGCGTAATAGGAATTGCCGAGAAAGAGAATATCCGTCTTCTCGGTCACGGGAACGCTGATCGGAAGTGCATCAGCGCCGACAGCGGACGCGATCGCCTCCGCCAGGCGTTTGGTGTTTCCGGTCTTTGTATAGTATCTGACTGCGACTTTCATCTGTTTTTTCTCCTTATCTGTTTATTCAATCGGCTTCTCATTCTTCGGAAAAGTCCGTATCCATGGCTGCCTGAATCGTGTATTCCGGGAATGCCTTCTGCACATCCGCGATGATATCCCGGTACAATGCTCTGCGGTCCGGGGCATCGAAACTGACCACGATATCGAAGCGCATGGCTTTTTCTTCCTTGGTCAGATAGAAGCCGTGCATCTGTCTCACATAGGGGTGAGAGAACACGATCTCCTTGACCTTCTGGTGGGTTGCCATGATCTCTTCATCTCTGGTATTGACCGAATAAACACCGATCGCTGTGAGAATCACATGGTGTTCCCTGTATACCGCGACCTGGATCTTCCGGATCAGGCGATCCAGCTGGTCGGCGTCCCAGGTATCCGGAACTTCGATATGAATGGAGCCGTTCCAGTTATCCGGCCCATAGTTGTTCAAAACCAGATCATAGGCTCCCTGCACGCCGGGGAAGGATTCTACCGTCTTCCTGATTCCCCGCGCCAGTTCGGGATCATTTTTCTCTCCGAGAATCTGCGAGATCGTATCCTTTAACATCTCAACGCCCGATTTGATGATCACGATGGAAATCACGGCACCGAGCCACGCTTCGAGCGATACATCAAAGACCATGTAAATAATGGCAGCCACCAGGGTGGAAGCGGAAATCACGGAGTCGAGCGTCGCATCTTCTCCGGAGTTGATCAGAGAATCCGAATGCACTTTCTCTCCTACGCTTTTGACATAGCGGCCAAGCGCAATCTTCACCACCACACCGACCGCAACGATGATCAGGGATACGGTGGTGTATTCCGGTTTCGTGGGGCGGATGATCTGCTTTACGGATTCCGTAAAAGAGGTGATGCCGGCGTACAGCACAATCACCGAGATGATCATTGCACTAAGATATTCGATTCTCCCGTAGCCGAAGGGATGTTCCTTGTCCGGTTCCTTTGCGGCAAGCTTCGTTCCGACAATGGTGATCAATGAGCTTCCGGCATCGGAGATGTTGTTTACCGCATCCAGGGTGATGGCGATGGAATTGGTGAGAATGCCGACTGCTGCCTTGAATGCGGCGAGAAACACATTGGCCAGAATGCCGATGATGCTGGTGCGCACTATCGTTTTTTCCCGGGAATCATCCGGCCGGATCGCCTGTTCTGTTTCATGAATACTGTTCATAGATCTGTCTCCTATAAGAGCTGCGTTTCTTTTCAGACCGATATTCCCCGGGGTTCCCTGCAGGAAGAAACCGAAGGTCTCGCGGTTTTCTGCTGTTTCCTGTGCCTTTCCGAAAGAGAAAAGACCGATCGGCAGACAGCGTCTTTGTCCGGCAAACCCGAACATACATTACTATTTTATGCTCTGACGGTACTGCCGCAAAGAAAAGTGCACTGCAGGCAAAGCAATCCTGCGATGACAGAATGATTCAGAGAATCCCTCCGGAAGGACTTCTTCCGCTGAAAAAGGAAGTCCGTGCTTCGGGCTTCCCTGTCTCGATTACTGCTCAGATTTGTTTGCTTCTTTCTTCCGGTCTTTCTCAATGAGATTGCGAAGGGCCTGCACCGCAATTCTGATCCCCGGTTCGGTGCTGTATTCCTGGGGATCTTCCAGTCCAAGCCTGCGCCGGGTCTGATTGGCAAAAACCGTCATGATACTGCCGGTGCGGACTTTGCGCACGGCGCCGAGGATGAAAAGACAGGCGCTTTCCATCTCGGAAGCGAGGGCTCCGCATCTCACCCAGGCCTCCCATTTCTGCTCGAGCTCATAGCTGACAGGCATGCTTGCGGGATCGTGCTGGCCGTAGAAACTGTCCTTGCACTGCAGTACGCCGACATGGTAATGATCTTTGCGGTCGGATGCCTCTGCCGCTTCGATCAGAGCATTGACCACTTCATAGTTCGCCACTGCCGGGAATTCGATCGGAGCGTATTCGCGCGTCGTTCCTTCCATGCGGATCGCACCGGTTCCGATCACGACATCTCCGCCCATGACATCCGGATCCATTCCCCCGGAGGTTCCCATGCGGATAAAGGTATGCGAGCCGCAGTGAATCAGTTCTTCCACGGCGATGGCAGTGGAAGGGCCGCCGATCCCGGTGCTGCATACAGTAACCGGTTCTCCGCCGAGTTTACCGTTATAAATCGTATACTCCCGGTTCGAACACAGAAAAACAGGCTCATCGAAATGACCGGCAATACTCTCACATCTCCCCGGATCTCCGCAGAGAATGACATATTTACCGACATCTCCGGCTTTGATCTTCAGGTGAAATTCTTCATTTGGGGAATAAACAGTACTCATAACATCAATATGCTCCTTCTTAACTTTCAGTATATAGCACTCCTTTTGATGTTCCCTGTGAAATGTGTTCGGAATGTCATTCTATGATAATTCAAAGGTACGTTTCCGGCATTCAGGTGCCGAATCATATGTTACCTGATTTGGCATTTTGCAAAATCAGGCATTAATTAATGCAATTTCCATTTTATAATATTAGGTATGGACACAGTAAAGCTATTTCTGAAAACTCTATCCGTATCTGTGGTATTCCTTTTCGGATGTGCCGAAACATCCGTCCCCTCTCCTTCCCCGACTCCGTCTTCTGCCCCGCACTCTGCGGAGGAGATCATTCGGCAATACACCGAAGAAGGCAAGGGATATTTCATCGGAAATGCGTTTGGTGATGAAAAAGAAGAGCTGCTGATCGGAACAATCGGAAACGGTGTTTTTCAGAGTTATATCACCCATGTATTTCAGCTGGGTGACGGCGACCCCGTTTCCCTGTTCTCCGGAAGTGACAAGGACCGCATCTATCTTCTGGACCGGGAAGAACTGCTTGAGGAGAAATCCGATTCCGAGTTTTCATCTTCCTGGAATGTTCTCGGGGTGAATAACACAGATCTTGTGTTCCGGGAAGGCATCGTTTATGACGAAACCCTGAGCAGTGATTATCCCTGGTTTTCGGCTGCGGACAACGACAAAGCCGGATCTTCGATTTCCTCAGAAGAATTTGTGAATCACATGATTGATTACGAAGGCCGCATCCAGAATCCCTGCCTGATCTCGTTCTCCAAAACGCTCAGCGATACCTTCGCATTGAATAACCGGCCGGTGGAGCGGATGATGCTTTCCGTTCAGCGCATCTCCACCGTCAATACCGAAATCACGGACCCTCTGGTGATCAAAGCCACCCTGAACGCGATGAAGACAATCAAAATCGGTGATAAGAGCACGGACGGGACAACGGACAGCGATGATGTGATCACCTTTTACTTCGAAGACGGCAGTTCCGTCAATGTTCGCTTCCGCAGAGGGAAGCTCGCCTATGGTCCGAAAGACGAATGCTATCTTCTCGACGGAGCGGAGACACTGTTCACCATTTTGGAAAAATACAGCGGATATTCCATGCAGTAGCCCTTCGGCCATCATGCATGCATTCCGCTTTTTTTTATCGGGAATCCTGACCGGTACTGCACTCTCTGCTTTTTTTCGGGGGCATGCGGATTTTCATTTCATTCGTATTACGGTATATTTTTCTGTGCAGAGGAGAGTGTTATGGCAAGAGAGCTGAGCCGGGTTCAGAAAATCGAACAGAGCATTGTACGCAGATTCCGCAAGGAACTCTGGGCTCCTTTTCTCAATGCGATCACAAAATATGAACTGATCCAGCCGGGGGATAAAATCGCGGTATGCATCTCCGGCGGGAAGGATTCCATGTGCATGGCAAAGCTGTTCCAGCAGCTTTCCCGCATCACCGAGGTTCCCTTTGAAACGGTGTTTCTCGTCATGGATCCGGGATACAATCCGGAAAACCGAAAGCGGATCGAAGAGAATGCCGCAATTCTCGAAATCCCGATCACCGTCTTTGAAACCAATATCTTCCGCGTTGCCGACATCCAGCCCAAATCCCCGTGCTATCTCTGCGCCCGGATGCGCCGCGGTCATCTCTACAACAAGGCGAAAGAGCTTGGCTGCAACAAGATCGCCCTCGGCCATCATCTCAACGATGCGATCGAGACAGCTCTTTTGTCGATGATGTACGCCAGCAAGATCGATACCCTGATTCCCAAGGCGCACAGTGAGAACTTTGCCGGCATGGAGCTGATCCGCCCCATGTACTGCATCCGCGAAGATGACATTCTCGCATGGGCCAGATACAATGACCTGCACTTCATCCAGTGTGCCTGCCGTTTTACCGAAGGCACAAGCAACGGTGCTGTTTCCTCCAAGCGGAAGGAAGTCAAGGAACTGATCCGCTCCCTGAGACAGGTCAATCCGGAAATCGAACACAACATGTTCCGCGCCCTGCATGCAGTTCAGCTGTCCACCTTCCCCGGCTATAAGGCCGACGGCGTGCTTCACAGCTTTCTTGAAACCTACAGCAAAGACTGAGCCAATGCACATCATCCTTTGAACGCTCAAATATCAATGAATGAAGGCAATAATATGACGGTTAATCAGAAAATCCGTATTATGCGGAAAGAAAGGAATATCACAACTACAGACCTTTCAAAAAAAATCGGAATCAGTCAAAGCTCTGTAGTCAGATATGAGAACGGCTCTGTTAAGTATGTTCCATTGGATTTACTTGATAAGATGGCTGAAGTTTTTGAGTGTTCTGCAGATGATTTGATCGAAGGAGACAGCAGATATACCCAGAAGAAAGACAGAGCTAAATCAAAGCAGTTATCTGAAGATGAGCAAAATCTTCTGATCAAATACCGGAAATTATCAGCGAAAGAAAAGAACGCAGTTATAGGGCTCTGCGATCTTCTCATTAATTACTGAACCCGAATGATTCACAGCATAGAATTCGCGATATTAAAACGGTCTCAATCGGACCGTTTTTACAGAAGAGATATCTCAGCACTGAAAACAGACAATATGAAAATCACTTTTAATCCGAATGACATCTGCCGGATGATCCCGGTTCCGTTCTGAATGCTGAAATGCTGATCTTTGCGGCCTGCATTTTCCATTTTCCGAAAATAAGACAACCTCCGCGGCTGCCCCTTTAAATATGTTCTACTTCTCTGGATACCCGCGTACTCTGAGCCATTCCATGGTCTCTTTGCAGTTTCGATACGCTAAGCTACCCAAACCATGGCGGTCCCAGATGTCTTCGAGCCGTCCTCTGAAACCAACGGTGTTCCCTTTCGCGTCCACGATCAGATCAGCGGTCCAGAGCAGGATCAATTCTCTGGGAATTTCTTCTTCGGAACATCCGTGGAGTTCCATATATTCCTTCGGTGATAATCCGTGATTACGCACGAGGTCACCAAGGAAAGTGCCGGGTCCAATGATGTCTGCGCCGGTCTGTTCATGATTGGATTTGCCAAAGACATAGCCTACATCATGAATGAGACCGAGGAGGTACATCTTATTTTTGTCTTCACAGCCGAATTCCTCGGCATGTCTGTACATCCACTCTGCGACACCATGCATGTGCGCGATTCGGTCATCTGAGATCTGAAGCGTGATCTCTGATAAAGGTGTTTCTTTGCTATACATCATATGTTTCTTTCTATCGCTTGTCTTCCTGTTTCTTCACCCATTTGAAAAAGAGGTAAAAAAACACACAGCTGAAAATGAGGAAACCTGCGGCCATGCCAAGTTGTTTTATTGACTCGGGTCCAAAATTCTTAAAATATTCAGCCCACTTTGTTACCGAGATGCAGAGAAATACAATAAAACATCCCAATGAAGTAAGAGAACTGAAAATCTGAGAATGGAACGTTCTCTTAATATCAGTCGGTGATGATTCTGAAAGAATTTTTTTTATCTCAATCGCATTCTTAGCATGTCTGTATGTGTTCACCGCCAGACTGAATGTAAAGAGCGAGAGTATCGACAGGTGAAATATATCCATTGCAATAATCCTTGATTTCTTCTAACTGTTATTCGAAAAAGCGCAGAAAATCCTGAGATCAGGAAAGAGAACAAGAAGTACTCCAGGGCACTTCCGGAAAACAGGATTTCTCATTTCATCCGGGGCCTAATCAATGGGTTTCCTGAACGCAATCAGCCGGAATTCATTTCCCACAAGCGAGTTCGCATTCACAACGAATTCCATAAGCATAAGTGCCGGAAAAATCTTAACATAATCCACCGTTGATTCGCAGTACGGAACACAATCATCGATGTATACAGATATATCGCAGATGCTTCTGCTGCAAAGATCCGGGCCAGCATATGCGAACGGCTCCGTGTCCGGAATACTATCTGCACCCGGATGTGCCTGCAGCAGTTCTTCAGGGGCATTATATTTTGCAACCCGAATTCGATCCGCAGTCGATTTCGGCAGATAATTCTTTGCGACACCAATCTCGTTTGCGGAGCCGACTTCGATATAGTTGAGATCCATTCCCGGAATACACTTCGCTTTCTTCACCCTGTCCCATCCGGCTTTTCATGCAGCGAAATTCACCGTAAATCTGTTCATCGGAAGATAATCTCAAATAATTAACGCAGCCCCCTTCGTATTCGAACTATTTTCAGGGAGTATGCAAATGATATTTTCTCGCGCGAACATGATTCAGCATTAGCATAAAGGCTTTAGGGTTCTCTGTACAACCGGTCAATTGATATGAGTCTCAGATGTGCTTCTTTCAATGCCTTCAAATCTTCTGTAAAACCAGAAACAGAAAACATGCAGTAATGGAACTCAGCCTCAGAAGAGAATACCTCACTGTATTCTTTGAGGTCTTTGTAATCTTTCATATTGGTTTCTCTGTTTCTGAACTTGCAGGACCCGGCGATGTATTCCTTTTTTTGAAGAGCATTTTCCCTGACTGATTCCCCAATCAAATCAATTTCAATTGCTTTTTTATTTCTGGGATCTGTTCCCCACCATCTTCCGACAACATTCAGATTGATCGGCAGTGAAGAGTCATATTTCATTAAAAACTGACCGCATATTTTTTCGAAAATCGGCCCCATAAAGTCATGAAGGTAATCTTCTACAGCCCTTTGGTAAGTGTATTCGATTCTTCCTGTCATAATTGCACCCATATTTCGCGGAACAAAGCGATACCAGAAACGAAAAAACGGATCAGAAATTGTATAAATTGACCGACGGCCTTCTTTCTGACCAATGGGAGTTTCTTTTTTGATAATACCAAGGTCGCTGAGGGTTTTAAGATAAGCGGTACAGGATGCGGTTTCAATACCGGTTTTTGAAGAGACATCTCCAAGTTTCGTTGCGCCTTCCGCAATTGCTTTAATAATGGCATTATACTTGCCGGGCTCCCTTAACTCCTGTTTCAGCAGATTCTCCGGTTCTTCAAAAAGATAACTTGCCGGATGAAAGAAATTCCGAAGCAGTGCGCTTCGAAGATCTTTCTTAACACCCAATTGCTGAATATATAACGGAATCCCGCCGGTGATGCCATAAATCATGGCATTGTCAACAGGATCAAGATCAGGATTAAATTCTGCTGTTTCTTTGTAATCCAGCGGCTGAAGGTGTATCTGACCGGTTCTTCTGCCATATAAAGGGCTTTCATATGCAAGTACTTCATCTTCCATAAAACTCACAGAGGACCCGCACAGAATCAGAAACATCTTACTGTTATTCCACTTCAGGTCGATTAAGTGCTGAAGACGAGAGGAAATTGAATTATCTGACTTAGCAAGATAAGGATATTCGTCAATCACAAAGATGATACGCTCTTTTTTTGCAAGCATTCCAATTTCTTCAAACGCAGACTGGAAAGAAGAATAAACCGGTCCTTCTGCCATTTCCGGATTCTTATATGCCTGAATTGCTGCAGAAAGACTTTCAAGATTTCCTCTTTCCGTATCTTTCAATGCCGGAAAATATATTGTTTTTTTGTCCTTACAGAACTCATTGATCAGGGCTGTCTTTCCCACTCTGCGGCGACCATAGACAATTATGCATTCGAATTTTTCGCTGTCGTATCTGTAATTCAGTTCATCTAATTCTTTATCCCGGCACAAAAACATAAATCCCTCCACATATAATCACGTTTATAGAATCGTAATTATATAATTTAGATTATATTATCGATCGAACATAAGCAAGTGAAAAGAGCCGTTTTTATTTCTGTAATCCGAGAGATCTCCAGACACAAGCAGGGGGCGAAATAAGGCCCCGCAGATCAGTCTGGATGACTTTATACGGTGTATACGGGAATGGTGTAATAACTTCACCCTGCTTTTACCATAGGAATCGGAGATCATCAGCGTTACCGTCTTTGAGCCGGTATTCCGGCAATCACCGATCGAAACGTTTAGCGAAAGCCCTGTGCCGTATCAGGGAGAGTCTTACCGATTCCGGCAGCCTTCACGCTCAGAGATTCGTTTCCGGTACAAATACAAGGTTCCTGTGCCTGAGTATGATCTGACGCACATGGTTTTTTTCTGTGCGAAAAGATTCCATATGAAAACCCGGAACAAGTCAGCGGTTCCGGGTCTGTAATGCATGGACAGAAGAGCGGATTCAATAAGCGATCTCAACTCCCCGCTTCAAACCAGTTCAGTTCTGCTCAACTGCGGGAAGAAACAGCGAAGGATCGAGGCCTGAGAGCACCTCCTCGCCGTTCTGGAAGACAATGACATATCCGCGCAGCGCTTCCGCCTTGGAAGACAAAAGACGGGATCTTGCGCTGACGAAGATCTTTGCTTTGTACTTTCCGTTTTTTGCCTCCTGCATGAGATTGGCCGCGGCGGAATTTCCATCCAGCAGGATCACCGCCGATTCCCGGCGCTTGAATACCTCATAGGCAAAACTCTTGTACAGTCCCATGCTTGTAGGGTCGATCGAAACCCGGATCTTCACCCGGCTCTCGATCAGTTTGTTTCTCTCATAGCCGCTGATCATCGTCGGCACTACCGCATAGATTTCAAAGCGGTCTTCGTTCTTTTCCACCAGTGCTTTTTCATATCCGGAAAGGCGGTCTCCGATCAGGAAGAACACCTTCTTCGGATCCAGACGGGAAAGCAGCTGATCGATGAGATCAAGACCGCTTTCTCTCACCTTGGTGGAATGGCTGTCGTTATTGAAGGAACCCCCGGCCAGTATCACCGGATACCTGTCCTCGGGCAATGGTGCGATCTGCTTCTTCAGTTCCTTTGCGCTTTCATACCGCACAGCCGCACTGAGCAATGGACCGTGCATCTTTTTCTGGGAGGCGATTCGGTTTCTGTAAAACTGCAGAATCGTCTCGTCCCCTTTCATCCGGTTCAGCCGTCTGCTCTTTTCCTCTTTTGCCTTCAGGCTGTCAACGATGATGATCTCCTCTGTTTCCCGCATCTTCAGGAAGTCTTCCCGACTCAGATCCAGCAGACGCTCGAGCGCAAGCTGCTCATCCACGGAGTCCGTTCCGTACAGCGAGCCGCCGTCGGTTCCCTGCACGCATGCAATCCCGCTGCTGAGATACTGTTTCAGAGGGTGTCTTTCGAGCTTTGTCAGATTGTTGAGGCGCACATTGGAAGAGATCTGAAATTCCAGCACCACATGGTTGTTCAGGATTTCCTGAATGAGCTTCTTTCCTTTGGCGGAATGAAGGTTGGCGGTATAGAGTCCGTGGCCGATGCGGATTCTCGGCATGGTCTGGCCTTCTTCCAGGGAATCCTTCACGCATGCGATCGCATTTGCGACGTTGTCGCGGAGGCTGTCGTTTTCCCCGGCGTGAATCCGGATCACAAAGGTGGGTTCTTCTTTTGCGATGGCGGTTAATTCCCGGATCACGGGTTTCAGTTCCCGGATGTCATTGATCTCTTCGCCAACGATATCACTGCCGCTGACATAGGGATCCATCGCGACAGCGCTCAGCGTCTCGAGGTTTTCCCGGAGATAATCCGCCGCCGTGACCTGATCCCTGACAATCGTCAGCGGGATTCTCCGCATCGCTGCCAGGAACCGGATCGTCACCCCGGTCTCCTTTTCGATCGCCGGCATCACGGCATGGATCTCTTCAAGCATGGCGGGTGCCGCATCGGGTTTGACTAGAATCGTACTGCTGATCTCCGCATAGCGGATTCCGCAGGCCTTATAGCTTCTTGCAATCCAGAGCAGTTTGGACTGGAACAGCGTGCAGTTTCGGTAAGCGGGATTGTTCTGATCTTCCAGCATCTGGCTGATCACATTGACGATATCCGGATCGGGAATCTCCTCATACCGGTCGATGTTTATCCTGCGGGGCATGGGTACGCCGCGGGTGAAGACGTAATGGTAGAGATACACCTTCTCAAGACTGGAGAACACCGCCTGCCCGTCCTTGAGCACCCCGAGACTTGCCCTGATCTTTGCGATGTTGTATTCGCTGTCCTTCAGATTGTGCAGAATCAAAGAGGCAAAGTTGATAAACGTATTGTCATCGATTTTGCGGTTGAGATATTTTCCGGTCAGCGGGCTGTCACGGAACTGCTCCTCTGTCTTCTGACGCTGCAGCACCAGGGACTTCATCTGTTCCCGGGTAAGCCTCAGATTCAGCTTGCGGATATAGTACAGAGGGTAGCGGATCTGATACACAATCCCCAGAGCAATCAGGATATCCGGAGACAGAATCGCATTCAGATGCGTATGAAGATCGGTGCGGAACTTGCATTCGGAAAGGATGAATGTTTTGACAATCGTCTGCCATTCATTTCTCGTGTAATTCTTGGTCTGCGACATCAATGTCTTGGCAATCGAAGGAATCGCAGCCTTCATCTCGATCGTTCCGTCGGGATACACATTGGCCACCTTGGTATTGGCGAGGCGGAACACATACACGAGGCGATTGTAGGTATCATAGTAGCTCGGCACTCTGCCGTTGATGACCAGAAGGTCGTTCTCATCCTTGCTCAAAGGGAGATCGCAGAGCTTTGCAAGATTGCGGATGAGGTTTCCGGTACCGTGGTTCGGTGTTCTCAGGGTATAAAAAAGCTCATCGCCGTCCATGAAAAGATCGACGATGATGTCTTTTTCCTTATCGAGATAGAACCTTCCGAATCGCTTTTTCATTCTTCACGTCCTTTCTTCAGATCACTTCCAGCGTATCGCTGACATGCGCCTTGAGAAACTTCGCAAATCCCTGTTCATCTACCGGGCCGGCGGTTTTCCACGCGGCCGCTTTGGCGTCATCCGTACCGTTTTCCATCGCTACGCCGTATCTCACCCATCTCAGCATCTCGATATCGTTGGTCGTATCACCGAACGCCATGATTTCCGAAGGGTTGATGCGCATCATGGCGGCGACGACTTTGACACCGATATCCTTCGCCAGCAGCGGGCTGCAGAGTTCAAAGAGATCGGGAGCGGTCTTAAATCCGACAAACCGCGGATCCGCATGGTCTTTCGCAAACTGTTCGACTTCTTCCATCGATCCCCCGTCGAGGATAAACATCTCCTTGAGCTGAGGGGTTGTCGTAAGGGCACGGATATCACCTTCCGCCGGATCGACGCCGACTCTTGCGGCAACGACCTTTACGGCCGGGGTGATTCTCGAAACATACAGCCGGGTGCCGTCATACAGGGTGGGAATGAGGTTCAGCGGCTCATAGAGATCGATGATCTCCCGGATCAGATCCGGTTCAAGCGGATAGTATTCCTGCCGCTTGCCGGTGGCGGTTTCAAGCACTTCACCGCCGTTGGAGCCTACTACATAATCAGAGAGATCACTGAGTCCCCATCCCTCCAGAAGCGGAAGCACCGAATCGATCGGCCGCCCGGAACACACCGCAAATTTCATACCGTGCTCGCGCAGTCTGCGGATTTCTTCTGTCACACTTGGATCGCACTGATTCTTCGCATTGATAATCGTGCCGTCAAGATCGCTCGCTATCAGTCTGATCATGCCGGTACCTTTTCCTTTTCATACATCAGAGGAACATTCAATTTCTCGGGATGAACCAAAGCAAGAATTTCCTCTTTCCGCTTTTCCATATCCTGATAGCCGAGTTCAAACAGATGCCTGCACTTTTCGGAATCTCCCTTCCAGCGGCTCACCTTGACGTTTTCGGAGGGGCAGATGAGAATGCAGTTTCCCTTTTCCTCTTCCTGACGGATGATATCCATCTGCTTGTAGTAATTGAGATGACGCACTTTATAATCCGCTTCGATCGAAGGGTATTTGTGATAGAAGATCTTCATCAGAATGCGGACGATCAGAGAAGACGGCTTGCGGACATAGTCCTTTGCCTTGGTGGTGATGACAAGGGTTCTCGTGCACCCCTGTTCCAGGGCCCGCTCGATCGGAACCATCTTGGTGATGCCCCCGTCAAGAAACTTTCTGCCCTTGAATTCCACCACTTCCGCGGCAATGGGAAGCGAGCAGGCAGCCCGGATCAGCTCGAGCTCTTGATCAATCTCACGGGCGGGATAATAGACCGTCTCGCCCTTTTCCATATCATAGACACCGATTTCCATCGGCGCATCGCGCTCGATAATCCCGCTGACATCCAGATGTTCTTTCTGAAGCAGGTCTTCATGGGCAAGGTGTTTTGTGGCGACATAATGGCCTTCCGTAAGAAATGCATGCAGACCGACATTGTTGGGATCGGCCGCATAGATGCATGCCATATCCTTCAGGGCATCGGGCCTTCCCGCCTCAAAACAGGTCAGGTATAGCGCACCGGTAGAAATCCCGACCGTATAGTCAAAGGTGATATTGTGATCGTAGAGCCAGGTGAGCGCACCGGCGGTAAAAGAACCGCGCACCCCTCCGCCTTCCAATACCAGACCAACTTTTTCCATCTTTATTCCTCACTTTCCGAAGTGTTTTCTTCTGCCTGTTCCGGTTCGTTCAGTTTCCGCACATACGCATTGCGGATCATTTCCAGAAACTCCTCCGTACGCCCTTCGGAGATCAGCCGGTGCGGGCATTCCTTGACCATGAAGTCCTCATGGAAATGCACGGCGTTCATGTCAAGATCATAGGCGATCAATAGTTCCGCCGCAAGCTCGGCGGTGTTTCTCAGCGTCTGTTCAAAATCATTGGAGAGATTCACGCACATCTCGATGCCGATGCCGTTGATGTTTCCGCCGTCTTTGGTGCGGTTGTCTCCCGCATTCCAGGCGATCTCATTGTCGGGCAAATGATGAATGATCTCCGAATCATCCACGGTATAATGCCAGCTGGTGATTTCACTCACGTTCTCGCTGAGCAGAGAACCGTGCGCCGAAGCTCCGGCGCTTGTGCGGCGGTTATCGGTCTCGTGAATCGTGATGTATTTGATCTCACGGATCTCGCCCGGCCGCCGCGGGCTTCCCCACGGAATGTGGCGGTGAGCGATCTCGATACCGGCAGCGGAATACAGTTCCGTGTTGGTCACATGGCCATGGGCGGCAAGACCTTCACTGACCGCTTCTTCAATCGTCTCCGCAGTGCTCTGGGGGCTGCCGTCCGGCCGCTTTCCATTGTCCCGGAAAACCAGTATAAAAAGCAAAATAAGGATTGCAAACAGTAATCCTCCGAGAATCAGAATCAGTTTTCGCTGCAGTCTGCTGAGCTTCAGTTTCCTCGTTTTCAATCTCCGGCCCCTTCCGATTCTCCCATTAGAATACCACATTCTGTCCGTACGGATGCAGGGTCCGGGCGGTTGATTTCCGGCCGAATCTCACGAAGGAAACGGTTGGCTCTTTCTGAACCGGGTTCTGGGCAGGCAGCTGCTGCAAAGCCGATAAAAAAAGGCCGCAGCCTTCGGGAAAAATGTTTTCCCAAGGACTTCGGCATGGTAAAAGACAACTCAGAGCTTGTCGGCGAAGGAAACCTGGTAAATCCGCTTTACCGTCTCTCCCCTTTGATAGAGCCAGTGATCTCTTGGGACATCGGTGGTCTCAAGGTAGGTTGCGCCAAGCCGTTCAATCGTTTTTCTCGAGGCTTCATTGCCGGGAGAACAGGTGATGAGAATATAATCCATCTGGTTCTTCACCGCCTCCTCCACCATCAGCTGGCAGGCCTCATAGGCATAGTGATGACCGCGGTAGGGAGGATCGATGTGATAACCGATATTGCCGGCGTAGTACAGTTCGTTATTATGTCCGACTCGCAGATCGCAGTTGCCGATCCGGGTTCTGCGGTTATGAAGATAGATTCCGTAATAAAAAGTAAGGACATACTGATTGAAGGCATCAGGTCGTTCTTTTCTCTCTTCTACAAGATCGATCGATTCACCCGCAAGAACGGGATCCCTGCGGCCGAAAAGAAATGACAACCACTTCATGAAATCATCATATAACCAAATGAAAAAAACGTGTACAGTCAATCTGCACACGATTCGATGAGTTTCCGGTAAATCTGTTTCAGTTCTTCCGTCTGTTCCTCATTCATCTGCGAATCCTCATCCGCGATGGTGAAACTTTCCACCAGCGAGAGATGATGACCCATGATCTGTCCGTCTTTGATCGCGACTACCTCCGGAATCTGAAACATCGGCTGCCCGTTGTCATCCAGTTCAAAGATCGAGACCAGATAATCGAAGAGCTCGTTGTACAGCTGCATCGAGGTTGCCATGTCGCTTGCGATCGGCTGGTTGGTATCGACGTAATATGCACGGATTCCGTATTCCGCAAGCACATCATCCAGGATCGGCATCGCCCGGTTGCAGAAAGGACAGGTCGGTGCGCTGAAGACAAGAATTCCGCTCCCCTTTTCGGTAAAGAAGCGGATGCTTTCCTGCAGGGAAATGCCCGTGAAGGAAGTATCGTTCTTATCCATCCATTTGTATTCGCTCATATCCGCGGGATCATCCAGGACATGGAAGTCCACAAGATTGGTGATCGTGATCTTCGGCGAGGCAGCGGAAGTCCCTGCGGGTGAAGCGTCCGCAGAAGAGGGCGCAGCGGTCGCGGCCGGAGTGCCCGGAGAAGTATTCTGACATCCCGTGACAAGCAGGGATGCAAGTGCAAGTACTGCAATCAATTTCTTTTTCATGGAAGTAATCATACTCCCTGAAGAATGTTCAGGCAAGATTCAGGCTTTCGATGTCCCCTTTTCCAGACACGTCACCGTAAATTTCTCTGCCAGTTCATCGGCCATTGCCCGATCCGCAAAGCCGCGCACATAGGCGGTCGCCGCCGCGCAGCAGCACCCGTAGCGGAAGGATTCCACCGCCCCGGCAGAGCGCAGGCAGTTCATCAGAAAGCCTCCGACCAGGGCATCGCCGGTGCCGACCATACTGACGGGTTTGCGCCGGCGCACGAGCAGTCCTTTATAAATTCCTTCCGAACAGGCAAGCAGGGCATCCTTTCCCTCATTGGTCAGAACCATGACATTCACAGCTCCGGCCTTCTGAAGTCCTTTCATATGATCGATGATCTCATCTTCCGTTAACGGTGCCCCCGCCTGCTCTTCGAGTTCTTCCTGGGTTGTCTTGATCAGAAACGGGTGATCGCGAAGCACGCTTTTGGTGATTGAGGGACGGGTATCGAGCACGACCTTCACCCCGTCATTCATCATCCGCTTGAGCATCGTGCGCACATCGCTTTCGAGATAGCTCTGGCTGTAACCGGCCAGGACAAAGTAATCGCCTTTGTAAAGACGTGCCGTCTTGGCCATCAGCCGCTCCATGTCATCCTTGGAGATCAGCGGTCCTTCACCGTTGAGGTCGGTTTCCTTCTGACCGTCGGCGAGCTTTACGTTGACTCTTGTATGACCTTGGGTATAGGTGAAACTCGGCTGGATGAAGGAATACTTTTCCAGCAGGGTGATGAAGAAATCCTTATTGAAGCCGCCCACAAAGCCGAGCGCCCGGGTGGGAATCTGCAGGTTGCTGAGGACAATGGACACATTGATTCCCTTGCCTCCCGCTTCGTAGTATTCCTTCCGGCTGCGGTTGTATGCCCCGGCCTTTACCGGCTGATCAAACTCCATGAAATAGTCGAGCGACGGATTCATCGTGCAGGTGCAGATCATAGACAGTCCTCCAGAGCGCAGGCAAGAATGGTCCGGATCAGAACCGCCGCATCCTCCAGCTCTTCCATGACGCAGTATTCATACGGTCCGTGGAAGTTGTTTCCCCCCGTCCCGAGATTCGGACACGGTAAGCCGCGGAAGGAAAGCGCCGCTCCGTCGGTCCCGCCGCGGATCGGCAGTTTCTCCGGCAGATAGCCGAGCTTTGTAAGTGCCTTTACGGCAAGAAGGCTCGGTTCCGGCTGTCCGGAAAGCACTTCTCCCATGTTCCGGTAGGATTCCCTGAACGTAACCCTGAGGCAGTCCTCGCCGTATTCGGCGTTCATGT
>JAFWCM010000260.1 GCA_017536885.1 Solobacterium sp. | reverse complement strand
ATGAGTTGGGACTGAACATGACAACCGCTGTCAATCTGTTTCTCAGAGCTGTGAACCGGGAAAATGGGATTCCTTCTTCACTGAAACCGGAGGTACCAGGTGTAGTCACAGCTGCCGCCATAAAAGAAGGCAGACGCATCGCAAGTGACAGCAGCGGGAAAAGGGATATACAAGTATGGATGCGCTTAAAAATGCGCTTGAAGAATGAAGTGCGAAGTCAGATTTACCAGAGCGAGTGCCAGAACTGATGCAGGAATGTTCTTTTTCATCAGATACCTCCGGACGGGCAAAAGCCAGTTTCATTACACATGCACGCAAACCCTTTCCCGAAGAATACATGCATGCAGGATGAAGGGCAGAAGAAAGGAACCCGCCGGGTTCCTCTCATCAAAGCACAGGTTTATTCGTCATCCTCTGCGGCGCGTCTGTAGAGCGCTTCGAGCATTTCCGGCGTGACGGAACGCCGCTCGTTGTATATGACTTCGCCCCTGCGGTTAAGCACGATCGTCTGCGGCAGGGTAGTGGAACCGTTGACCGCATTCCATACCTCTTTCTCCTTGGAGTCGACCGCAATCCGGAAGGCAAATTCCTTATCGGACAGGAAGTCATCCACGCCTTTGGTCACCATGGAGTCATGAACCGCAATCACGGTGACATCATCTTCATGGGCCTGCTGGAACTCACTGAAGTACGGAAGTTCCATGACGCACGGCGTACAGTACGTTGCCCAGAGATTGATGAAGGTGATCTTTCCTCTTTCATCCGCGAGATGGAACTCGCTTCCGTCTACGCACGCTGCTTTGAAGTCTGCCAGCTGCTGGCCGACATCATAGCCGATCGGGGCATCGCTTCTCCATTCGTCTTCGACTTCTGTTGTCTGCTCTGCGGTTTCCTCCGTTGCACTGACAGGTTTGGTCAGGGAAGGATCGAGCACATTGAACCAGACCAGGGCAGCGACCAGTACAAGAATCGCACCGGCCCAGACCTTTCTTCCGGTCTGTCTTTCCTTTTCAACAACCTCGGGCTTATCCTGATCGGCAGAGATCAGGGTGATCCTGCCGGCTTTCATGGAGATTGCCTTCGAAGCGCAGACCTTCATGCATTTTGCGCAGTGAATGCATTCATGATCGCCAACATGGCGGACATCCATGCCGCAATGCGCGGTGCAGGCACCGCAGTGCGTGCATTTGGACTGATCGACTCTGACCCCGGCAATGCAGAACTGATTGAACAGGCTGTAGATTGCGCCGAGGGGACACAGGAACCGGCAGAAGCTGCGGTAGATAAACACACAGGCCAGCCCGATCACCAGAAGCACTATGAACTTTCTCGTAAAGAGAATGCCGAGCTGTCCGAAGAGGCTCTTGTTGCTGGGAACAGACAGCAGGCTGATCGCTCCTTCGAAGGTGCCGGCCGGGCAGATGTACTTGCAGAAGCCGGGCAGGGGAATGTCATACTTCAGGCCATACCACAGAGGCAGACCAACCGCGAATACGAGAAGCACGACATATTTGAGATAGGACAATGCCCTTGTGATATTGCTCTTGCGAAGCTTCGGGGTAGGAATCTTGTGAAGCAGTTCCTGAATCATTCCCAGAGGACATAGCCAGCCGCAGATCGTGCGTCCGGCAATCGTACCGAAGAGAAGAAGGATGCCGAGCATATACCAGCCGGCGGTATGATCGAGAGATCCGAGCGCATTCTGCAGGGAACCCAGGGGACAGGCACCCACGGCGCCGGGACAGGAGTAGCAGTTGAAGCCGGGAACGCATGCGTACTTTGCTTTCCCCGTATAAATTTCGCCTTCGATGAATCCGCGCACATGCGCGTTGTAGAGAAGGGCGCTGTACAGCTGTACCAGACGCCGTTTCGAAGGCTTGTGGCTTTCCCACCACGATACTTTTACACTGTTATCCAAGGCCGACACACTCCGTGCAGATATTCACTGCTTTTACTAAGACATCTCTCGCACCTCCGTCGAAGATGCCGAGGATGATAAAGATCACTGCGAGGATGAGAATCACCGTGCTTGCGATCGTTCTTGTACGCGAATTGACCGTATGGGATTTCATCTTCTTCGGCTCGCCCTCATGACTAGGAGCCTGTCTGCTTAATTCTGTTTCCTTTTTCAGACTTCTGTCCTTCAGGATGAAACTGACCGCTAATGCCGCAATGGAGAGAATCATCCACGGCAGGCAGTTGGAGATCATGGCGATGAACATGCCTTCGAGATCCGTCTGCGGGAAGTTGGTGGGTCTTGTGAAGTAGAGAAGCACCGGTACCAGAAGAAGGAGGAAGGCGACGATGCCCAGGATTGTGATCATCCTCTGGGTATTCTCTTCCTTTTTCATCTCTTCGGTCAGATCTTTTCGAAGTACGGCAAGATCACGGATGTTTTCCTGATCAAACACCGGCTTGTCTGCGTTCTCATCCCGGATTCCCTGTACCGCCGCATAGACGGTAACGATGAGGGAGAGAAGAAACAGCGGTGCGATGATCGGAACCCATGCCTGAATGTCTTCCGGATTGTAGATCCATGCCAGTACATCTCCCGATTCCCGGACACTCATTCCGGCGTTGTAGATCGACAGCGCTGCAAATGATAACAGACCGGTAAGCAGAACACACAGGAGAGCCTGGACGGTGAGTACCACCTTGTTTTTCTGCATATGTTCCCTGATCCTTTCATGACTGGATTCCGGCAGGAAGTGATCTGCTCAGAGCTTGCGGAAAACTAAGAAAGACCCGTATCGTATTTTTCCGAAAGAGAGCCGGTCAGACCTGCCGTCTGTCATATGAAAAAATTATACACTTTTACTTTCGAAAGAGACCCCTTGCCGGAAATTATTTCACGTGGAATATCTCTGATCAGGAATTCCATCCTCCCGAAAACGAATCATACAGAGACTCCTTTCCTGTCAATTACCCCGCCCCATAAAGGGGCGAGGCTTGCCAAAGCTTCGCGTATCCCTTAATGGTTATAGAGTTTGCAGCTCACTCAGCCAGTCCTGACGTCACAGCACGAGGCCGTGCTCCTGGCTTATGCTTAGCATCGCCT
>JAFWCM010000259.1 GCA_017536885.1 Solobacterium sp. | reverse complement strand
TACGCGTCCTATCTGCTCAGGGAGCGCCCGGACTCTGTCGGTGCCATCGCCTCCCTGTGCGGGTTCGACAACTTCTCTTATTTTATCCGGCGCTTCCGCCGCAAATACGGAATGTCCCCGAGGGAATACCGCTCCCACGGGTGCCAGAATACAAAAAGCCCTTGAACCTCCCCTTCCATAATGCGAATGCATTTGGGAGGCGGAGGTTCAACATGATGAGAACATAGATCCGATCTCATCAGATATCAGTCACAACAGACTGTCCCTGTTCAATATGAACAGATGCATCAGAGAAATACGGCAAATGACTGGGCGCCGATATGTGCTGTGTCAGCACTGCCGATCACAAAGACAGCTTTCTTTCCTGCCAGTTCTTCAAGAGACAGTGCTGCCCCGCTCTGCGAAGGATTGATGACAATCACCATCTCTCCCCTCTGATAAACAAACGGTCTGCCTTTTTCTCCGAGAATGACCTGGAAGTCTCCGTCTGCCTGCAGGTCCCTGTGGCTGTGACGGAAGGCAATCAGGGCTTTGTATGTATTGTAAAGAGAATCGGGATCTGCTTTCTGTGTGCTCAGTACCGGGGCATCTTCCGCAGAATCCTGCGGCAGGTATATCTGTTCCGGCTCTGCCTTTGAGAAACCGTAATTAGCAGAAGTATCCCACTGCATCGGGGTACGGCTGCCGGTCCGGTGGTAGCCGCCTTCCTTTGTTCTGACATCCAGATAGCGCATACCGATCTCATCTCCGTAATAGACAAACGGGACGCCGGGCATCGTCATCAGGAAACCGGCAAACAGTTTCATCTCCCTGTCCGAAAGCGTACAGGCCGGACGCGGTGTATCATGATTGCAGGTAAACATGGCAATATAGCCGTTTTCTTTTGTGGCATTGTATTTTGGCAGATAATCATTCAGGAAACGGGTAATATCCCCTTCGCCGTCTTTGCGGAAATAGCTGTTGTCCCCTCCTTCGGTTTCATAGTCACGAAGCAGGGTATTGTAGCCGTTGCCGTGATGGTCGAGATAGAAGTCCATATGGAACCCGCCGCCGTTGATGGCCTGTACGGGATTGGACCATTCGCTGACCAGGGCCGCTTCCGGATAGTCATGATCCAGCATATTGCGGATATCACGCCAGATGGCAGCTGTGGCACTTTTATTCTCATCATCGTTTTTGACAAGGGAGTCCGCCATGTCCACACGGTATCCGTCACAGCCCATATCCAGCCAGAAACGTATGATGTCCTTCAGAGCTTCCCTTGTCGCAAGAGCCTCTTTGGAATCCACCGCCGACATCCATTTTTCCGTCCGCTTCAGCCAGCCGTAATTCAGGGCCGGCTGGGAAGCGAAGAAGTTCAGCATATAGGCACCGCCTCTTGGCGTCATGCCGGAGATATACGGGTGATCTTTGATTCCTTCAAAGGCATGCCCTGTCCAGACATAGCGTCCGGAGTATTCGTTCTCCTCATCCTTTTTTGATTCCAGGAACCAGGGATGCCGGTCGGACGTATGCCCCGGCACCAGATCAAGAAGGACCCGGATGCCCATCGCATGTGCCTTTTCAAACAGTTCTTTCAGATCATCGTTTGTCCCATAGCGCGGGGCAACTTTTTTATAGTCACTGACATCATAGCCGCCGTCAAGAAACGGCGAATCAAAACAGGGATTGATCCACAGGGCATTGCATCCAAGTTCCCTGACCTCATCCAGTTTTGAGATGATTCCCTGCAGGTCGCCGATTCCATCATTGTTGCTGTCGTAATAGGACTGCGGATAGATTTCATAAAACACTGCATCTTTCAGCCATTCAGGCATTCGTCTTCCTCCTTCAGAATCTCTTCCAGATTCCTGCTGTATATGATCCTGACTTTTGCTGCAGGATCTGTTTCCTTCATCATTTCTGCTATTTTCCTGCGGCTGTATCCCCCGGTATTGATAAAGACACTGTCAATACCGCAGGCATCCGCAGTTCTGATATCACTGGCAAATTCATTGCCGATCATAACGGTATCTTCTTTCTGCAGATCATGCTTTTCCAGCAGCAGCATCAGGAAGGCAGGATCCGGCTTTCTGATGCCGTAATCACTGGAAATAAAGATATCGTCAAAGTATTCCGGCAGACCGAAGGCTTCCATTTCCGGTATGGTGAAGACCCGCTGGGCATTGGACAGCAGCCAGGTCTTCTTTCCCTGCCGTTTCAGTTCTTGCAATACCTTCTTTGTTTTCCGGTAGGGATGACAATACACCCTTGCCGCATTGCGGAACTGTACAGCAGTTTCTTCTGCCCATGCGCGGTCAGCCTTCCCTTCTGCCAGTCTTTGAAAGACATTGCATATATCAATTTCCGGATACGGGACATCCATCCGTCCCATCTCTTCACGGCAGTACCGGACATACTGCCGGCGCAGTTCGGACGGTCTGGAAAAGATACCGGCATCACGAAAGCGTTTCTGCATCACATACCATACCCTGATCCCGGTTTCATCGGTATGAATATCCAGCAGTGTTCCGTACAAATCAAAAATGTAATTCTGATACATACGATTACTCTTTCAAAACGGCAATTCCGTACGGCGGTACTGTCAGCTTTCCCTCCTGCAGGGAAATTTCCTCTTCTCCCGCCAGCAATACACCGGCAAGGGTCTGCTGCTTCAGAGCGGAAACATCAACGGTTTCACTCTGCCCGCCAAGATTCATAACAATGCATACTTCCGGATGAATGCCATCGCTTTTTGTATAGATGGCAATCTCTTCATCGGAAAGATCATCCCGCAGGCTGACGGTTCCGAAAGCCAGGGATGGAAATGCATTGCGCAGCTTTATGGCATTGCGGTAATAGCTGTAGACAGAATACGGATCCTTCATCTGCTCATCAAGCGGGGCAAATTTCATGGCAATGGTATCCATATTCGGCGGACCTGTGCAGATACCTGTCTGAGCGGTATCAGACCAGTACATCGGAGCCCGCTTGTTTTCATCCTTTCCGGGCCGTTTCATAGTCATCAGTTGAAAAGGATGACAGGTTGTTATAGTCCAGTGTTTCGGCTGTTTCCGAAACAAGCACACTTGGCACATCGATTTCCGCAAAGCGTTCCTCAAAATAATGAAGATTGCCGCCCAGGAAAATGAAGCCCTTCGGTTTTGCCTCGTTCAGTGTCTGAATGGCCGCTTCCACTTCATCAGCCATTTCATCAAGGAAAAAGACATTCGCATCTTCCCCGTTTTCTTTCAGATTCTTCTGCACTTCTTCCAGAAGCGCCTCAAGAAAATAATTGTTGGTGCCCTTGACCACAATCGTAACTTCTGTTGCGGTCATTTTTTTTATTGAGCAGATACATGCAGGCAGGTCATGGAAAGAACCGGAGATCAGCCGGGCGACATGGTACTGGTATCCCAATCATCAATCATGTGACTGCTTTAACTCTTTTGATGCCAGGCAGAACTTCTATCTTCACGTTTAACATAAGGCCAAAACAATGTCTTGATAACAACGTGAGCCCGTGCAGTCATGAATCAGTAACAGCACCGGCTCCGTTTTTTAATGTACTTCAGTAAGTACCGCAATACTGTAGGCGGGCATATGCAGAATTCCCTGATC
>JAFWCM010000258.1 GCA_017536885.1 Solobacterium sp. | reverse complement strand
CTCTCTCAAATATAAAAGGGGCTGTATCGCCGACTGGATTTCTGTTTTTAACCCTGTCGCCCGTTACAGCCCCTTTTTATGGATCTGTTTTTCTGAAAGGATGATGAGAAGTGCCTGTGATAAGAACCTGTTTATGGAAAAATGCTGAGGCGGAAAAGAAGTTAACAACGCTCATGCATGTGCATATAGGCCGGTTCATCGCTGTCTGCACTTCCGGCCGGATTGTCCTTTTTCCGATTACCAGACGGCAATCCTGTTCTGTGGCGCAAGATACATTCCATCGCCTTCTTTGATGTCATAGGTTTCGAGAAATTCATCGAACTGCTGAAGCGTCACATTCACACGCTGATAGCACCGCGGATGCACAGCGGACCGCGAAGATACTTCACTATTTTCCAGACTCTCCACCCTCTGCCAGAGACGGGTGTATGCGCGGAAGAATCTGTCATAATCAAATCCTTCGATTTTCTTTGCCATCAAAAGCATGCATCTGACCCCGCCCATATCAGCTGTCGCCTCCGTCTGAACAAGTTTGCCGCTTGTCGGGGTTCCGTCGTCATAGGCAATGATGTGATCAAAATAATCCGTCAGTCCGGATACTCTTTTGCTGAAGGCTTCCTGATCCTCATCGCTCCACCAGTTTTTCAGGCTTCCGTTCTCATCATACTGCGCTCCGTTGCTGTCAAAGGCATGGGAGATCTCGTGTCCGATCACCGCTCCCAGTGCGCCGTACTTCTCTTCAATCGGCATATCACTCCGATAGGTGGCATCACAGAAGAACCCCGGGACGATATTGATTGAATTGACATATGGATTGTAGAACGCGTTGGTTTCGAGAATATCGATATCCGTCCAGATTTCCTTATCGACTGTTCCGTTCATTTTGCGGATATTCTGCTGCTCTTTTGCTTTGGCATAATCCAGCCGCGCTGTCAGGACATGACCGTCCTCTTTGACCGAAAACATCGAATAGTCTTCCCACTTATCCGGATAAACGGCATTGATCCTCATTCCCTTCAGCTTGTCCTTTGCTTTGTTTCGAGTCTCTTCCGACAGCCAGTCCGTCGTATCAAGAAGTTCCTCATAGGTACTGATCGCATCCTGACACAACTGCCGGATCTCCGTCCGCACAGATTCATCCAGATACGTTCTGACATAGAGACGGGCAAAGCTGTCAGGGAACAGGTCCCGGGCACTCGTATACGCACGGGTATTAAAATCAGGTTCCTCCGTCATCCCGTACCTCTCCATGATTTCCTTAATAAACTCGCGGTAAGCCGGCTCATCGAGATAGGTGATGTACCCCCGCAGGATGGTGATAAGAATCTTGTCTCTGATCGCTTCCGCATTCTCTTCGGTAAACAGCGCATTCAGTCCCTTCAGCGCCTCCGGTTCCAGAATATTGATGTGCTCCGCTTTGTCCCATCCCTTCTGTTCCATGATCTCTGCCAGAGGGTAGCCGGGTGACAGTTCACGGATCTCTTCCATGGTCACAGGATTGACGCTTGACGGAATGTAAGAGGGATCATTCTGTGCTGCTCTCGCCTTGATGTGTTTGGCAAGCGAAGCATCCAGCATACACCGTATTGTACAGTGTGATCAGTGGCGAGGGTTCGAACATCGCCGAAGGAAATTCCGTGCCATTCAGCATCCCTTCTTTTACCAGCGGGTCATCGCCGTACATTGTGCCGATCTCTTTCGAGGTATATTCCCGGATCCGTCTGCCGCAGTCCTGGTATTTCCCCATCATTGCTTCATTCGGTTCGTATTCTCTGACCAGAACGGTTTTCGCCGTCACGTCTTTCTTTTTCCATCCGTCTTCTCCCTTCTTCATCGTAAAATCAAGTTTCATCAGGGAAGACGCAAAGGGGGACTTTTCGACGACCAGCACACCGTTGATCTCCTTTTTTTCTACCAGCGTGTGTTCGTGGGCAGCGATCACCGCATCATATTCGGGAAAGTATTTCAGATAGCTCGGCATGCCGGAACCTTCGACTTCATTTTCATCATTCAGCCCCATATGATGCACGCCGAGCAGGATATCATACTTCCCTTCAAGCTCCTTTAAAAGAAGCCGGGTCTCATCAATCGGATTGGTGACCGTATAGTCGGCGAGGTATGTCGGATTCCATCGGACAATATTCGGCGTAACCATGCATAATACCACTATCCTTACATCGTTCTTCTCAAAGACCGCATAGGGTTCCGTCACCCGTTTTCCGTCCGGTCCGTAGAGATTTGATACGATCGCATGGCCTTCAAATTCCCGGATCAGATGCTCAGTGACATCCATCCCGAAATCATATTCATGATTTCCCGTCGTCCAGACATCATAGCCGATCTGATTGAGCATGTTCATCATCGGATGGACTTCATCCGAAAGAAAGATTTCCGCAAAATTATCCTGAATCGTATCTCCCGCATCCACCAGAAGCGTGCTGTCTTCTGCATAGTTCGCCTTCACCGCATTGGCCAGCTGGAACATACTGCCGGATCTGTCTTCCCTGTCAGATACATAATCCCAGGGAAACAGTTTTCCGTGCAGATCACTCGTCGCAAGAATCGTGATGGTTGTTTCTTTCGGACCGGCCGGCTCTTCGGCTTTACAGCCGGTAAGCATCACGGTCAAAAGAACCAGAATCACCGTAGATATTTTTTTCAGTTTCTTCTTCAAATACTCAGATCGTACCATGCGGAACTGCCGGGCATTACATTATTTCATCATTTATCCTTCCGATTCACTCTGAGGGCAATGCGTCTTCTTTGTCATTTTGTTAATGTTCATTATCTGATTGAACAATCCGTGAAGGCCTGCTGAAATTCATTCCGGGACAAAGGACAATGGCCAGAGAAGCTCAGGGAACGGTTTTGAATCCTTTCGGAACAGATGAAAGGACGAACCGTGATTCGCCCTTCTTTCGTCTTTTTCCTTTTCCGGACTCTGATGCTTTTTTACCGGCGGCTGCCGGTACGGCGGTGATACTCCTCCTTCACCTCATACATTGCCTCATCCGCCCGGACAAAGAGGTCATGGAAGGAATTGTCGGTTTCCGGGCGATACACGGAACCGCCGGCGGAGATGGAAAGTTTTCCTTCTTCGCCCGCATGCGCTTCGTTATAGGAATTCACTTCCATTTCAAGCGCCTTCAGCTTTTCCTTCAGGGTTTCTTCATCCATATTTTCCACAGCAGCCAGGAATTCATCGCCGCCGATCCGGAATACATTCTCTCTTCCGAACAGCTTTCCGAGCACTTCTGCCGCTCCCAGGATGACCCG
>JAFWCM010000035.1 GCA_017536885.1 Solobacterium sp. | reverse complement strand
TCTTTTCTGATCTGTCATCCCTTTGATTTTCTGCTCAGTTCTCTTCTTTTCAGCGCAGAAGAATTCCGGCATAATCAGCCTTCTCCATCATAAGACGGCAGGCGGCGAAATGATCACAATCTTTCCCGGCCGGTCCCTGCCAGAAGAAAACCTCTCACGTTTCCGCAAGAGGTTTTCCCGGAGGGGAATATTTGCCGTATCATTTCCGTACGGCCAGATTTTTATCCGCTTCCCCTGCGCAGCGCAGCTGCCGCAAGGAGGGCCGCAATCGAAGTACCGAGCAGCGCTGTGATCCATTTCAGAGTATACCGGACCCTGTAAGACGTACAGAACATTGGCAGTTCCTGCGGCCTTACAAGTGCCCTTTTTCATTTTATCCGAACCTTCTGGAGATTGTGCTTTTACTGAGATAATCAGAACTTTTTGCGGAATGAAGCCTGCTCGCATGGGCATCCACGCAGACTCACAGCCGATCGTGAAAAGAACCGAAATACGGAGAAAAGCGCATAAAAAGGACCATATACAGCTTGTGATCGGATACCCAATCATATGAATTGCCGCAACAAAGCCCACGGGATCAGATTGCGGCAATTCATATCCCCGTCTGCAGGCGGAAACCCATAGTAAAATTCACCCAGCTGTCAGCTCGATTTCATAACAATATTCGTGTATAATTTTATTACCGTTGGAAGGAGGTAAAACCATGCCAACCATTAAATCCAGTGCAGATCTCAGGAACGGATACAACGAGATTTCAACCTTCTGCCACACCTACAACGAGCCGGTTTTCATTACGAAAAACGGGAAAGGTGACCTCGCAGTTATGAGTATCGAAACCTATGAGGCCCTTGTGGGTAAGTTCGAGCTGTATGGGCTCATCAAGGAAGGACTCGACGATATCGCGAATGGAAAAACCCGTCCTTTTTCAGAAGCCATGGCTGATCTCAGGGCGAGACGCAAAAGATGAATTACAATATCCACATCACCGACAAAGCCGAGACAGACATCCAGGATGCCGCAGATTATATCGAGTTCGTTCTTTTGAATCCGGAATCAGCCGACCAGCTTCTTGATGAAGCGGATGAGGAAATCAACAGCCTATCTTTCATGCCGGCAAAGCATCAGCTTGTGGAAGACCCAGTTCTTGCGTCATGGGGTATCCAGATGATTCCTGTCAAAAACTACCTTGCGTTCTACATCATTGATGAACCGGAAACCGTCGTTCACATCGTTCGTTTCCTCTGCGAAAAGCGTAACTGGGTTTCGATTCTCAAAAGAGAACCGATCTCATTTGACTGAAGCCACCCTTTCCGGGTGGTTTTTAAAATACAAGCAAACCGTGATCCGGTTCATCATACACACTGGCTTTGAACCATCTCATGCCTGATTGCCCGGTCAGGCCTCATAATCAGAGCAGCGATACCGTCGATCTTTTCTGCGGACTTTTTCCTGCCTGGTTTGATATTCTCTGCGGCATCGATCTCATGCCGCTGCATTTCCAGCCATCCATCGAAATACGGGATTGCCGACATGAATGATCTTTCCTTCCAGAAGGAGTTTGTATAGTTCTTTCATTCCCGGACTCATATCTTTGAATTCCATTCCGATCGGAACCACAGTAAAGCCATCCCCTTCAAGATCGGTAATCAGCTGTACCGCGTTCCAGCGGTCCTACCCGATTCCCATGATGTGGTACATCGTGCCAGGTTCATCGATCGTTTTTCTTAATGCGAATGCCCCAGATATGATCGGCTTTCACCTGAACTTCAGGATGCAGTCCGCCGCTTCCGTAAATTGGGTTATAACATTTTGAAGATGTATATGGCCTTCTTTTTCTTTCTGTCTGCATATACACATGCTTTTTCATCTGATCTTCACGACCGGTTAACTGATATGAATCATTTACAGACTGTGTTCTGTTAAACAGATACGATGCAGATATATGAGTGCGGCTGCCTGCCGCATAATAAAGAGACCTGCATTATCACAGGTCTCTGGCGTTCACTGACTCAGTTTGAAGGTCCGACATAGGAGAGAAGATCGAAGTACGAATTGTCTGTGATCTCAACATTCCCGTCGAGATTCTTATAGACCGTCGTCACATAGAGCGTTGTCGCATCATCGCCTTCTTTGTTTCCGCGCATCAGGAAGCGGTAGTTGGTTCCGGATACCACCTGGCTGGCAAGCAGCACAACCGGCTTGAGGCTTGATCCGTCATCCTGGAAGAGAATCTTATCGGCAGCTTCCTGAGCGTTTTCATCCGGCATCATGACCGGCTTTCCGCCCGACTGGCGCACATTCCAGCCGCCCATCAGTCCGGATTCCGGCGCATCCGCAATCGTTTTGATGTTGTCGGTATCGATCTCCTTGACGCCGATGATCTTGGCATTGCCCTGAAGATCCTGGTAAACGGTTACCACTGCCCAGTATTCTTTCGGATCGGCAGTTACGGTCTTGGCCATTGCAAGGTAAGCATAGTTGGTTCCGGATACCACCTGGTCGGCGAGAATCGCAACCGGGGTATAACCGACACCCACCAGGCCTTCCAGCGCTTTATTGAACAGAGCGATCTCATCATCGGTGAGATAGCTGTTGTATGAGGTGTTTACCGTCCAGCCGCCGAGCACTTCTTTTTCCCCGTTGGCTGCCAGTTCCGGCTTCGCTTCTTCGGCCGGCGCTGCGGTGGGTTCTGCGGTCGCCTCGGGTGAGGGCGTGGGCTGCGGCGCAGCTGTCGGAGCAGAGGTTCCTGCCGAGCATCCGGCAAGGATCATTACGGCCGCCATTGCGGCACTGAGTTTCTTCATATCCATAGTTTGTTTTTTTCCTCCCTGGCTGATGGTTCAGCCGATATAGAAACACGTGGATTCTTTCATATGCTGCAGAGAGCAGGAGTTTTTTCCGTTCTCTCTTTCAGGTGTTGTTCTCTTTCAAAGACCGGGGGCCTTCGCTATCATACCGTATTTTTCCTTCCTGCCGGTTCCGATTTCCCGTTCTTCGATATGGAAACACGGGATTGGAGGGATTTGCTGCAGAAGATTTATTTTTTTTTCGGAGATTAGGGTTTGTCAGGCCGAGGCAGTCCCGTCGTTTCATTTTTTCTTCGGGGCTCGTTTCTTCGGACGCTCTTCCTTTCTCCGGTATCGAAACACGGAAAGGATGAGAAATGCTGCAGAAAAGAAATTAATATGTCGCTTCCGTTCCTTCCCCGGCGGGCTGTCCTTCCGCGGTTTCCTGCGTACCCGCTTCCTCCTTCACGGAGCTATCCGCATAGGCGGCAAGATCAAACAGCCGGTTTTCGCTGACTTCGGGCACCTTGTCACTGCTTACAAACAATGTGGTCACATACAGGTCGGCAGAAGTACCGTCCGCATTGTCGCATCTGGTCAGCAGACGGTAATTCATGCCCGAGACGGTCTGCTTTCCGATTAAGGCAACCGGTTTAAGATTCTTTCCCTGATAGTCCTTCAGAACCTCGGATGAGATCCGCTGCAGTTCCCCGTCCGGCATCATGATTTCTCTGCCGCCGGAAGGAAGAATCTGCCAGCCCCTCCGTTTTGCCCTCCGGCACGGCATCGATCGTCTTTACGGCATTGGGATCGATATCATTGCTTGAAAGCATGGCCGCACTTCCGTATTTGCCGCTGCGAATGCTCGTCAGAGCGAAATGGCTTTCGGGGTCTCCCTCGGTCTGTACCCGGAAGGAGAGCACCGCATAGTCGGCGGCATCGTCTGCCTGACGCTCGGCCAGCACAATGACCGGCTCATATGTGGATGAGGGATCTCCCGCCGCTGCTTTGGCAAACATCTCCGCTTCCTGGCCGGTGACCACGGACTGATAGCTTTCGTTTACCTGCCATCCGCCAAGCATTGTGCCGACCTGTACCGGCGGGGTCGGGGTCGGAGCGGGTGACGGAGCTTTGTTCGCCATGGAGTTATACAGAACGGCGCCTCCGGTGCCAGGCAAAGCACACCTGCCGCAGCAGCCGCTGTCGCAGCTTCTTTCTTCCTTTTGCGTTTCAAACAGGCACCTTCCGGCCGGCGTTGTTCCTGCGGTCATTTTTCAGTGTATACGAAATCTGACCCTGTGCAAAAAAACCTTCGTAATGTACCCTTCTCTATTGCAATCTTCCTGCGAAACTCCATTTTCTATACGGTAAAAACGTGCGAAAATGGATAAAGATAGCTAAGGAGATAGGTGATGAAATTCCGTCTTCCAGTATTCCTGTTATGCCTCCTGCTTGCAGGTTGTTTCGGATCCCCCCATGTTGTACGCCTCGGCACCGCGCCTCAGGGCGGCATTTACTATGCGTTCGGCACCATCTTTGCCAACCAGCTTCGCCAGGACAACATGGTCCTCGATGTGCGCGTCACCTCCGGCAGCCGGGACAATCTTCGCCTGCTGAAAGAAAACTATATCAAGACGGGCATCGTGCAGTCGGATGTGCTCTATGAAGACCGGGAAGAAAACACCAAAACCCCGGTGTATTCCGCGGTTGCCTCACTCTATTCCGAAGCCGTGCACATCGTTGTCCGCAGCGAAAGCGATATTCACAGTCTGCAGGATCTCAAAGGCAAGATCGTCGCCGTCGGCGAGGAATTCTCGGGAACGTGCGCCAATGCGCTTCTGATTCTTGAGACCGCCGGTCTCAGCGACCGCGACATGCGCATTATGTATACCAATTACGATCTCGCTTCCCAGGATCTTATGGACAAGCGGATCGACGCCTTCTTCATGACCTCCGGAACTCCGAACAACATCGTCGGCGATATCGCCAAGAATTCCGAAATCCGCCTCATTCCCATCGAAGCCTCCGTCCTGGACCAGCTCGAGAAGACCATGCCGTGCTATACCCGCACCGTGATCACAAAAGATACCTATCCGAAGATGGAAGAAGATATCGAAACCATCTGTGTTACCTCGGTTCTGCTTGCCCGCAACGATCTTCCCGAAGATACCGTCTATAAGATCACCAGCCGGCTCGTCGCTTCCAAAGATCTGTTTTCCAGGCGCCTGAAGATCTCCTTTACGCCCGAGGCCGGAAAGATCCTCTCCTCCATCTCCCTGCCCCTGCATCCCGGGGCGGCGGGCTATTTCCGCCAGAATCCCTGATGCGGTTCAGCGGTGAACTATCGGTTTAAAAAGCAGAGAAATCTGCTTTTTCTCTGCTTCCCTGCTCCGAAATTATCAAATGGTTCATCTGTGAAACATCAAAGCCGGCTGCGGCCCGGGAACAGAGCTCATGATTTCTTGCGGTCAAGCTGTTTATGAACCAGAAACAGATAACCGAAGCACAGGATGCACTGAACAAGGGATGACGCCGGTGTCGCAAGGCCGATATGAAAAAGGGATACGGGCACCTGCTTTGACATGAGCCAGGCGATCGGAATACGTACCAGAAAGGCGCCGATGATTCCCTGAATCATGACAAACTTTGTAAATCCGCAGCCGTTGAAGAAACCGGTCATACTGAAGAATACGGCGGTAAGAATGCAGTCGATTGCGTATGCCTTGAGATAATCCCAGCCAAGCTGAATAACCTGTGGGTCATTGGAGAAGATGCGGCAGAGCAAATCGCCGTGAAAGAAGGAGAGCCAGAAAAGAACCAGCCCGAATCCAAGGCCGGTAACTATGCCGTACTGAAGCCCTTTGTAGGCACGGTCCATTTTTCCGGCACCGTAATTCTGGGCTGTGAAAGAGGCCATTGACTGTCCGAAGGAAGAAGGGATCAGCAGTATGAACCCGCAGACTTTTTCCGCAACGCCGACCCCTGCGCTTACAAGCAGGCCAAGCGAATTGACGATGGAAAGAAGGACAAGAAAACTGATGCCGACCAGAAGATCCATCAGTGCGACAGGCACCCCGAAATGAAGTGTTTTCGAGGTGACATCCCCGTGATAGCGGATATCCTGACGGGAGAAAGAAAACGGCATGTCGACACGGCGCAGAAACAGCAGGGAAATCAGAACACTGATGCCCTGTGAGCAGACGGTAGCGAATGCGGCCCCCTCAGCACCCATATGAAAGCCCCTGACCAGAAGAAGATCACCGAATATATTGATGACCGCCGCCACCGCAACCGAGAACAGCGGGAGACGGGAATTCCCGATCCCGCGAAACAGAGCGCCGAGCAGATTGTAAGCAATGATGAACAGAAGTCCCCCCGAACAGATCCGGATATACCGGCAGGTCGCATCGAAGGCTTCTGCCGGCGCATTCATCAGCCGCGCAAGAAATGGCACGGATCCAAGCATCGTGATCGAAAGCACAATCCCCAGAAGCGCAAAGAACACGATCGCACCGCCGACCGTACGGCCGGCTTCCTTCTCCCTGCCCTCACCGATCTGCTGCCCAAGCAGGATGGTGGTGCCCATGGCAAGTCCGGCAAAGAGAGCCATCATCGTCTGCATTAACTGCGCTCCGGTCGATACCGCGGAAACATCTGCGTTGGACGCATACCGGCCGACCACAAGAAGATCAACCGCTCCGTAAAGTGACTGCAGAAACAGGGCAAACATGACAGGCAGGGTAAACCGGATCAAAGGTTCAAAGATCTTTCCTTCCGTGAAATTTCCGCTGTGCATATCCAATCACCTCCAAATAAAACAAGCCGGATGAGGCAGGCATCTCAGCCTGTGCCTTATCCGGCTTGTTATTTCCCTGAATAACTCGCCTCCGAGCAAGCTTTTCAATAATAGATTTCAGGGGCACGAAAAGTCAAGACCGGTTTTAAGAGGAAAGCCACAGATATAGTTCTTAATCCCGGAGTGATCCTCTGACGCTTTCCTTACTCCTTTGACCATGCAAAGGCAGACAGTGTCTGCCGGTCAGAAACTGCGGAACTGACGGAACCGGGAAAGCTGTTCATTCACCAGGTCGATTGAGGAATCCATCATGAAGAGGTTCTGGATCCCGTCGAGCTGATACAGAAATTCCCGGTTGTGAATCTGCAGTTCGAGATTATACATGTTCAGCTGAATCTGCTTCCTTGTACCGTCCGGGAACACCAGGGAGATGTAGTTGTAATTATCCGTAACCCAGACATCTGTTCTGCCCCGGATTTTCACCGCACAGAATGCGCGCAGCGCTTCCTTCAGGCCGTTTTCCTTTGTATATACCGCATCATGTCCCACCCCGCCCCGATCGGTATGACAGGTGATCGAAACGGGAGGGTTCTCCTGAATCTTCGCAATCATCTCATCATTTAATGCCTGAAAGAGAAACTCGCCCGGATGTGGCAGACGGACCGGCGGCAGCTCTTCTTCCGTCTTATATCCAAGCAGAGTTACCGAAGCACTCACGGGTTTTTTCTCAAGCTGCTTCTGCCCACCGAGCCTCTCTGCACTTACCCGCTCCCCAGGCCGAAGCACTCTGTCAATCCCGGCATATTCTTCTGTAATGCAGTCAAGAACTGCGCCGGTTTCATCCAGAAGATTGATGCGGAAGGTCACTTCCGTAACCCCGGGGCCGGAGAGGTTCTCCACCTCCGCTTCCGGGTGCACCGCTGTCCAGTTCCGGGGTCTTTCCTCAAACGAAATACCGGTGAGTATCACCCGGATTCCATCCATCGAAGAACTGCTGAGTTCTTTCTTCTCTTCTGTCATTCCTTCTCCTTCCCGAATCATCCCGGAAGATGCGGAAACTATCGTTTTATGAATTTCTTCCGGCTGGCCGTTCGATGATTCTGTTCTTTGTCCCGCCTCTTTCGGCATCTGTGAAGTTCCGGTTATGATCGCTTCCTGGCGGGATTGCTGTTCTCTTATCAGATTAGCAGGGGAACCGATTCCGTTACAATCATTACCGTATCCGGGTCAACTGCACGCTTCTGCTGCGGAGTTTGCTTTTCAGAAGACGGGAACACAGACGGAGGCATGTTCCGCAGCGGCAGGAACGTTCTTCCTGATCTTTCAATCCTCTTCTATTCTGAAAAGATCCGGTAACATCAGCCCGGATTCATTAAAAGGGAATCGTCCGGACGGGGATATTCAGGGATGTATGCCAGGAGAAAAAATAATTGAAACGATACGAAAAATGAACGGAGAACAACAAAAGGCAGTATTGCACTGCCTCGAAAAATCCGTTTACCGGATCATCCCGGAGATGAGATCTGAGATGATCGGAACAACATACGAGCACCGGCACCCTGGAACTGCTCTTTGATACACAGCCATGTATGAATCATACTCTGCAGGGAAGTTTCCTGACTTCCCTGCAGGTTCCTGATGCCGGAGACCGGAAAAACTAAGCAATCTCTGTCAGGAGCCGAAAGACTTCAGCTGAATGATGCAGCATTTTTGGCAGGTCATTCAAGTCAGGTTTGTGAGATCCTTTATTATTTGTTTGGAAAATACAGTTCCCAATGAACTCTGCCGCAATTAACACATCGTTCTTCATAATCCGGCCACACATCACCCCAGATCTTACCGGGTCTTGTTCTGCCTGTCCATTTCCATTCATGGGTATTGAATGCGCTTGGGCTGTTGGGGCAATCATTCACATCTTTTTTTTCAACATGTGTAGCATCACTACCGCCGGCTACTTCATTCAGCAGATCCTCAGGGATTTCAATGTTGTATTTCTTTAGAAATGCAAGCCTTTCTTCCCGGGTTTTGCATGCTTTTGCTTTCTCAATCTGTTCTTTGGTAAGATCTTTGATTTTCATGTTTTTTCCCTCCTTGTTCAGTTGAACGCTGCAGCATTTCGGGCGGGTCATTCAGGTATCACATCCTGTACTTCCCAGCCATTTCCATACTATATACGGTTTAATTTTACAGTTTTCGCTCATAAACTTCAGTTATTTCCTGAAAAGGCCTCCAAAATGATAATCGGCATATCATTACAGGCCGATTCGGCAGAGTACTCTTCAGCATATTTTGCGCTCTTTCAGACAATAGTGCGCTTTGGATTGGTTCCGGTAACGTCAGAACAGAAAACTTCCTTCCGCAAAAGACTGAAGGATTCAATCTTTGTTAGAGTTATTATTAAGAAGAAGAACCCGGGTTGGTATCATGCAGAACAGCGGAATCGACGAGAAAAAAACATTCAGGCATCTGATTACAATCCTTGGAATCTCCATTCTCGGATTCGGTTTTCTTCTGCGCCTTTTTATTACCTTCCACGGCGTTCAGGATAACTACAAAATCAGTCTCGATGACCGGGTCAAAGGACAGATCCTCTATCCCGACGGGACCGGTGAGTCGTTTCAGGGCACTTCATTTCCTGCCGTCCATCAGGGAAGCCGGCTGATTCTGACCATCGAAGATCCGCCCGAACTCACCGATTCTCTCGGCGCCGATTTCTGTTTCTTCGTCTCCAATTCTCTGGTTGAGGTAAGCCTGGGGGATACTGTCATCTACGCGCAGGACAGAACACCGATTGAACAGGGACTCATGCCGTGCAAACAGTTCTATGTAATTTCCCTGCCGCCGGATTATCCTCACCATAAGATCACCGCAGACATCACCGCCGTTGACCGCTCCTCCTTCACGGAGATGTCCCTCTGGCTGTCACCGGGAGGTCATGCCGCGAAGAATCTTCTGGCCGGCAGTGAATCCTCCTTTCTTCTTCTGATCACCATGGCCATCGTCTCCGGATTTGCGATGATCCTGATGAGTGTGGTCATTGTTCTTACGAAACGGAAGAATCCCACGGTATTTCTTGCCTGGTTCTGTTTTTTCCTGGTGTTCTGGAATCTCGGTGCCCAGGGATTTCTGTTTCTTCTCTCCGACAGCTTCATCGCTTCCCAGGGAGAGTATATCGCCCTCTATCTTGCCTGCATTCCGCTGTCGCTGTATATGGTTTTCACCATTCGCAGCAAGATGATCAGAACCGTTATGAAGGGGTTTGCGGCATTCTTTATCCTCTTCTTCCTCTATGTCACATATCTCAATTTCTCTTCGATTCAGGCCAGCTACAATACCACCCTGATGGTGCTTCACGCTGCGATCGCCTTACTGATTCTGGCATACTTTCTGTCTCTTTTCCTGGACAGACACCGCCATCGTTCGATGTCCGAGGCAATCGCCGATTACGGCTTTCGGATCTGCGTTGCCATCGGTGCTTTGGAATTCATCCGCTTCAATATCGTAAACAACTTCGGAGCGCCGCTGGAATTCATGCGGGACTCCTTCGGTCCGATCGCTATCGCGGAGCTTGTCACCTCGATGATCCTCTCCGCCGGGTTCAGCTATCTCACCGAATTGCTCGAGACAGTGGAGAAGGAACAGCTGCGGAAACTGGCCTATCAGGACAATCTCACCGGCATTCCCAACCGCAGTGCATGCTATCTCGGCCTTGATGATCTCGAGAAGAATCATGTAAAGGACTACACCATGCTGTTTCTCGACCTAAACTTTCTGAAAAAGGCCAACGATACCTATGGCCATGAGGTCGGTGACAGAATGCTGATCCTGACCGCGGACTGCCTGAAAAAGGCATTCGAAGAGTGCGGGTTCTACGGCCGCTGGGGCGGTGATGAATTCCTCGCCTGCGTGCCGGGAACTTCCGAAAAAGGCGATCAGGCTCTGGCCGTATTCCGAAAGGAAGCGGAGCGGATCAACCGGACCGAAAAGGATCTGCCCTACGGCCTGTCCATCGCCGTCGGCCGGGCCGACAGCTCTGAGGCTTCCCCGCTTGCTCCGATGGATGCCGTCAATATCGCGGATGATGGAATGTATCAGGATAAAAAACGAATGAAAGCGGAGAGAGCGGATTAAGAGTTCTCTTCTTCGGAAAGGGATTTATGCATATGACTTCTGCAGTAAAAGACAGCTGTGATCTTCTGATCTCGTATTACAACGCCGCCGACCGGGCGTTTCTGATGGAACACTCCTCTTTGCTTTTAGGCGGGGCATTGCTCTATATGAATGAAAACCGGGAGGTGGATCCCGCGGTTTTGAAATCCTGCCGGGAAATTCTGCGCAGGGAAGAGAACATCTTTTCCCTGTACCGAAGCACAGCCGAGCTCTCTCTTGTTTTTCTGATGTCTCTTTCCGAAGATCCCCTGGCGGTTCTGAAACGGGTGGAACATGTAACGGAGAAGATCGCCACTTTCTGGAGCCGCTCGGAAGCCCTGAGTGCTGCGATGACCATCGTGAGCGGCTGCGCCACCCCGTTTGAATACGATGAGAAAGTGCTTCGGACCAGAGAACTCCTGCAGGAGATGGACCGCGTGCATCCGATGCTTACCGGCGAGAACGACCTTCCCTTCGCCGCATTGCTTGCGGTGAATGAAACCTATGAGCGAGATCTGCTCGAGGAAGCGGAAAAATGTTACCGGTATCTGAGAAAAGAGGTAAAAACCTCCCACGAGTGTGCGCAGATTATGAGTCTGATCCTTTCCATTTATCCGAAAGCCGCGCATGTCAAAGTCGGAAAGATCAAGGCGATTGCCGAAGGACTCAGAACCTCCAGCCGGGGCCTTACGCCAAACCGGACGGCGGCGATTCTCGCAATTCTCACGGAGGCGGAGGGAGCGCGCAAAGACATTATCAAAGACCTGCTGGAAGCGGAGGATCACCTCTGCGAGTTCTATCCCGCCAAAGGGCTGTTCGGCATCGGTTACACCAACCGCAGACTTGCCGCGACATTTCTCATCGCCCTTTTACGCTCCCACAGCCAGCGTCTTTCTCCCGCGGCTGTCTCGGTCATGACATCCCTCTTTATTGACTCCGTCGCCCAGCGGAGTTCCTGCTGAACCGCAGGGTCTTGAACATGAAATGCCGTAAATTGATTCATTCCCGGCACTGAGAAAGGAGGAGGCGGCAGAACCCCTTCCGCAGAACATGTCTATGATTCTGATTCATGATTCCTTCAGCGAAGCGTTCCGCTTTCCGTCAGGTGCCCTTCCCACGGGTTCCTCCCTGACGCTTCGCGTCAATGTCCGCCAGGCGCCTGACCCATGCGTTATCACCCTGCTTACCTGGTCTCCTCAAGAGGCACGTTATCCCATGCTTTGCCGCGGCGAAACAGAGCCCGGGGTGATCACCTATGAAGCAGAGATTTCCGTCGGTTCTTCCCCCTGCCTGCTGTGGTACCGCTTTGAAGCAGTGGCCAATGGCGAATGGCATTCCTATGGTGCGGCGGGAGACGGGCTGGGCGGGCTTGCGGTGATTGACCGGGATGACAGTTTTCTTGTAACGGTCTATGATTGTGACTTCGTCACACCCCGCTGGGCAAGGTACGGCGTGGCCTATCAGATTATGCCCGACCGCTTCTTCCGGGGAGAGGCAACGGAAGATCTCCTTTACAGGAAGAGCGAGCTTTCCGGAATCACCAGGCATGACTCCTGGGACGAGGTCCCCGGCTATATTCACGGAGCCTGGCAGTTAACCGGAAACAAGGACTTCTTCGGCGGCAATCTCGAAGGCATCCGCCAGAAGCTGCCTTACCTGCATGATCTCGGGATTACGGTGCTCTATCTCACCCCCATCTTTGACGCCCGCAGCAACCATAAATACGACACCGCGGATTACACCCGCATCGATCCCATGTTCGGAACGGAAGAAGATCTTCGCCGGCTCTGCCTTGAGGCAGAGGAACTGGGAATCCGCATTCTCCTGGATGGAGTATTCTCGCATGTCGGAGAGGATTCGGTCTATTTCAACCGTCTCGGCACGTATGGGGAAACAACCGGTGCCTTCCGCTCGCAAAGCTCCCCCTATTACAAATGGTTTCATTTCCATGAGTGGCCATACAATTATGACGCCTGGATTGGCTCTCATTCCCTTCCGTGCGTCAATGAGATGGATCCCGAGTTCCGGGAATTCATTCTGACCAGTGAGGACTCCGTCATCCGCCGGTGGCAGAGTCTCGGCACCTCGGGATGGCGCCTGGATGCGATCGAAGAACTGCCGCTTGCCTTTCTGAAGGAGTTCCGCAGAGAGGTGAAGAAACTGGATCCCGAAGCGCTCGTGCTCGGCGAACTCTGGCAGAATGCCGCAAGGGCCGTGCACCGCAATGAACTTCGGTGCTATGTGCAGGGGGATATTCTCGACAGCGTGATCAACTATCCCCTGCGGGAAGCGCTGGTCAGCTTCCTGCTGTTTGAAACGGAGGCAGCGCACTGCCTTCGGGTTCTCAAAACCCTTCAGCAGAACTATCCTCCGATGCTCTTTTATTCGATGATGAACATGCTTTCAACCCATGATCTGCCCCGGATTCTCAACACCCTCGCCGGCCGCCCCTGGAACAACCCGCCCCGTCCCGAGGAGGGGTTAGAGACCCTGAGCAGAGAAGAGCGGATGACGGGACTTCTCCGCGAGCGGATGATGGTACGGTTTATCCTGTCTCTTCCCGGCATGCCCTGCATCTACTATGGCGATGAGGCCTGCAGGGAGGGCGCTGCCGATCCCTTCTGCCGCGGCACCTTCCCCTGGGGAAAGGAAGACAGAGCCATGCAGGACTTCTATCGTTCTTTGATCGCCATGCGTCACGATCACCCGGTCCTGAAGACCGGTACCTGCTCTTTCCATGCCCTGAGCGAACAGGTTCTGGCGGTGGTCCGCGGCAGCCGGAACGGCCTCGATGTCTTCGGTGACCCTCTCGGTCAACAGGCGGCAATTACCTGCATCAAC
>JAFWCM010000257.1 GCA_017536885.1 Solobacterium sp. | reverse complement strand
CTGAAAGAAATGAATTCGCTCATCAAAGCCAAGAGGCATATGCCGGTGAGCGAAAACATTAAATGGATCAACAAAGTTTTAGACGGGTACTACAACTATTACGCAATTACAGACAACACTCCGATGTGCGCCAGTTTTCTTTATAAAGTTCGTCGGATGTTGTTCTACTGGCTGAACCGGAGGAGTCAGAAGAGGAGTTATACTTGGCCGCAGTTTGAGGATAGGTTGAAAGTATTTCCCCTGAAATCTCCCAAGATCAGGTTCAGTATTTATACGGGCAAGATAGCTTACTAACGATTACGCGAAGAACCGGATGCTGGAAAGCTGCGAGTCCGGTTCTGTGAGGGCGGAGCCTCGCAAGGGGCTCCTCTACTCGACAAAGCCTCCGGAAAAAGAAAAAAGCCAGTGGCTTTTTTCAGTCGAAGCTGACCCCGATGCTTTCGGGACAGGAGGACACTTTCTCTCTGATGTACTCCTTCATCTTCCCGGGGGTCACGGAGGGAAACTGCAGAAAATCTCTGACATACCCATAGAACTGCGCCAGTGCGACACAGCCGTACGCTCCGTCGATCATTCCGCCTTCTTCTCTGGCAAAGGCAATATCCTGATCCGTCATAAGACGAAGAGAAGCAGGGATTTCCTCAAAGGATACGGAGGGATCTGTGAGTTCGAGCCCGAGCCGCAGGGCTTCTGCTTTCTGATCTACAGCACTCAGAGTGCTGATGTAATAACGAAGCTCGCCGTTGGCAAGGGCCAGTGCGCCTTTTACTTCTTCCGCTCCGCTTTCTTCCAGAAACAGAAATCCGCCCTGGATGTATTCCCACTGTTCTTTCAGCTTTTTGATTTCCAGATTCATAAAAAATACGCTCCCGGACTTTATGTTATCACAGGGAGCGTTCATTTTTCCTTGGTAAATTTGATGACATCATTCGGTTTGCAGCGCAAAATGATGCATATCTTCTCCAGGGTGCGGAGCGTGATATTCTTATTCTGTCTCAGTTTATGGAGCGTTTTGTTGTCAATTCCTTCCTGAATCAGGCGGTATTGAGTGATCTTTCTCTGCTCCATCGTTTTCCACAACGGTTCGTAGCTAATCATCAATTGAAGTGTAAATGGAAATAGAAAATAATAAAATTGTGTTTATTTTCACCATATCTGAATCGGTCATATATGTGTGCATACGTTATAAGTGCTTATATTTAGATAATATTGATGAGAACGAACTGTAAGAATCTGAAATTTTTATCATCCTTTTTATAGTGAAAAAAGAACCGCATAGTCTGCCGGCTCCGGTGAGTTCTGATTCAGCGCGCAGCTCAGATCTTTCGTCAACAGATCATCCCCGGCAGCTGACTGCGGTTATGATCTGAAAGAACGTCAATGCATGAGCTTAATCGCAGAAGGAGTGAAAGAAATCGGTCTCATCCTTATTGCAGAGATACGAATCCTGAAGATTCAAATTGCAGTGAAACACATGCGGCAATGGGTGATCTTCCGTGCCGTACATGCGGTAAACAAAGGGAACGCGGTGTTCTTCCAGCACTGGTTTGAGAAGAAGGGTCTGCTGATTCAGACTGTCATCATTTGCGGCCATGAGAAAGACCGGCGGAAAAGTTCCGGAGATATGCAGGCATGTATTCAGCTCGTGCCGGTACAAAGGCGTGCAGTCCTTTGGAAGCAGAACCTGAATCAGCCCCTGAATACCGGGATCCGCCGCATCCGGATCATAGACGCCGCAGTTCAGGGCAACGGCCCGAAAGCGCAGCTGATCCTGGACCGGGAAGTGAACACTTTTGCGGAACTCCTGATCTGAAAGGGCACAGCAGTAGAGAGAAAGCATATGGGCACCGGCGCTGTCTCCCACCGCAAATACATGGTCCGCGTCAAATCCGAACCGCTCTCTGTTGTCAGAGATCCAGAGACAGACCGAATTGAGATCTTCTAAGGAAGCGGGGTAGGTGTATTCGGGTGCCAGGCGGTAGGAAAAGTTCACCACCGCAAAACCGAACTGCGCCAGCGACATGCAGTAATACTGGTATACATTGCGGTCGCCATAAACCCATCCGCCCCCGTGCACGCTCAGGATCACGGGCAGCGGTCCTTCTTTTCCCTTCGGCCGATAGACATCAAGACACTGCCATTCCGGGCAGTCCTGTCCATATAAGATGTTGTCAAACCGCTCTACATCTTCCGGTGTTCTGAGATCCGCATCGCGCTGTTCATCCGATTCGTGAAACATCTGCCGGATACGAAGCGCATAGCGTTTTGCGGCACTTTCACTCTTTATCATATGCATGTTCTTCTTTCAGATAGTCTGTAAGGGCTTTGACCGCTTTGGCGCGGTGAGAAAACGTCTCCTTGAATGAAATCGGAAGGGAGGCGGTTGTCTTTCCGTTCGAGTCTTCCGAGATGAAGATCGGATCATATCCGAATCCTTCATCTCCTTCTTCTTTTTCCGCAATGGTTCCGTTCCAGATGCCTTTGAACAGATGCGGTACGCCTGCCTCATCGATCAGGCAGATACAGCAGATGAATCTCGCTCTGCGGTTCTCGCTGTCTTTGAGCCCTTCCAGAACCGCAAGTCTTCTTTCGTGTTCTGTTTCCAGCCCCTTGTACCTTGCGGAGTAGATCCCGGGTTCGCCATGGAGCGCTTCTACCTGAAGACCCGAGTCATCCGAGATAACGCATTTCCCCGTCAGGTCATAGACCGCTTTTGCCTTGAGAAGCGCATTTTCCTCAAAGGTGGTTCCGGTCTCCTCAACGTCGAGATCGATGTTCATTTCTTTCTGTGAGAATACCTGAAATCCCAGCGGTTCGAAGATATCCTTGTATTCTCTTACTTTCCCCTTATTTCCTGTAGCGATGATCAGTTCCATAATTGTTCTCCATGCCGTCATTATATGACAGCCGGATGCCTTTCCGCAGGAAATGAAGTTGTCCTGATTTTCATTGATGGTAGAATAATCATGTTGTGAAAGGGGTGTAGTTTATGTCTATAGATATCAGATATCTTCTCTTTCTCCAGCAGCTCCGTATGGCGACAGGAGGATTACTGGATGAAATATTCAATTCACTTTCTAAATTCATAGTCACAGTTGTGCCGATTCTTCCCTATGTCATGTTCTGGGCGGTGGATAAGAGCTGGGGTTACCGCTATCTTCTCACCCAGCAGCTGGGAGAGGTCATCAACGGACTGCTCAAACTGACCGTATGTGCGTACCGGCCCTGGATTCGCAGTGATCTCATCGAGCCTGCCGGGGATTCCAAGGTCGCCGCGACGGGGTATTCCTTCCCAAGCGGCCATACCATGGTTGCGGCAACCATGCTCGGTACCACGGCCATGAAATACTGGAAGGAAAACCGGAAGGTTTCCGTCTGGTGCATGGTCCTGATTGTTCTGACCGGCTTTTCCCGGAACTTCCTCGGTGTGCATACACCTCAGGATGTGATTGCGGCTCTTGTCGAATCGATTCTCCTGGTCCTTCTGATCGCCAAAGCATGGGAAGCCTGGGAAGGCGATGAGAAGATGATCGACCGTCTGACGATTCTCGGAGTCATCTTTCTTGTTCTCTCTTTTCTCTACATCACATACAAGCCGTATCCGATGGACTATGTGGACGGAAAACTTCTGGTAGATCCAAAGGCAATGCAGAATGATACATTCAAGGGATTCGGCGGACTCGCCGCACTTCTGCTTGGAAGCTACATTGACCGTCATTACCTGCATTATGAGATTCCTCACGGACATGAAAAACTCCCGCTGCTTACCGCAGTCGGCGTCGGGATTGTATATGGATGGATTGAACTGTTCGGAAAGGCAACGGTAGTCGCCTGGTTCGGCAAGCACTGGGGCAATGCGCTCTGCTACTTCATTGCCGTGATGTTCGGGCTTGTGATTTACCCGATGATCATCCGTAAAGTCTGCGCAGAGAAGCAGTCGGAAACCGCAGCCTTTATCCATGTGCCGGCAGGGGAAAAGGTTCCCGCTGAATAATTCACTGAAGTATATCATCCACTCTGCTCATTGCGGCAGAGTTTTTTTACTTCGGAAACTCTGCCGTTTCATCTTCAGTCAGTTTGATTCTGCGTACAGATACATGAGATCGTTCTCCGGTTTTCTCAGAACTGCTGAGATTCAATGAAGTTCCTTCTGCGGACAAAGATCAGAAAATCAAAGTATTTTGCGGGAAAAAACGGCTGGTTGGGAATATGCTTATTACTGTGGTGAAATCTTATGAACTATGTAAATGATATTCATGAATTAATCGGAAACACGCCATTGCTTAAACTGAATCACAGCGGCTTTGGTGATGCGGTTCAGGTGTTCGCAAAACTGGAATTTCTGAATCCGGCCGGGTCCATCAAGGATCGTACCGGCATGGCGATGATTCAAAGCGCGGAACAGCAGGGACTATTGAAACCGGGCGGAACCGTCATTGAGGCAACTGCCGGAAACACCGGGATCGGGCTTGCCCTGGCATCTCTGCAGAAGGGCTGTCGTGTGATCTGCATCATGCCGGATTTCTGTTCCCGGGAAAAAGCAACATTGATTCGGGCGCTGGGCGGGGAGGTGATCCGTGTCCCGAATGAGATCGGAATGCCCGGTGCCCGGCAGATGGCGGAAGACCTGCATCGGCAGATTTCCGGATCTGTTGTCATGAATCAGTTCGGCAATCCGGCAAATCCGCGGATTCATTACGAAACCACCGGACCTGAGATTTATGAAGCACTGGAAGGAAAGATCGATTACTTTGTGATGGGTGCGGGAACGGGCGGTACATTCTCGGGAATCACCCGGTTTCTGAAAGAGAAGAATCCGGAGATCAAAGGTGTGCTTGCCGATCCGATCGGTTCCGTGATCGGCGGCGGGGAACCCGGATCCTTCGATATCGAAGGCATCGGGAATCATTTTATCGCCGATACGATGGATCTGAGTCTTGTGGATACAGTGATCAAAGTCAGCGACGCCGAGGCGTTCGGTGCAGTGAAGGATCTTGCAAAACGCGAAGGCCTGCTTGTCGGATCTTCTTCCGGAGCTGCTTTGGCCGGGGTGAAAAAACTGATCGATACCGGAGCCCGCGGAACCATTGTCACGGTGTTTCCGGATCGCTCCGACCGTTATCTGTCAGAAGGAATTTATAAGGAGTAAAACCTATGGGAAGAATTAAAATGATTGATCCGGAAACCGCTTCACCGGAAGTGAAAGAGGCGATTGAAAAACATCTGGCACAGGGCTATCAGCTGACCAATGAAAAGAGAACGCTGCTGCACAGCGTGCCATGTTTTACGGCAATTAAAGAGAGTTCCTATGCGGTGGACCGTGAGCTTCAGAAGATTGTCGGCAAACGGGCAGCGGACATCTATGAATATGCGATTTCCGATACCAATGAATGCATGGTCTGTTCTCTGTATTTCCGGGATCTTCTGAAACGGGAGGGGATTGATATCCGGACGCTGGAGTTTACCGAGGAAGAAAAACTTCTGATCGAATTCGGCAAAGCATTGGCGAAGGACCCCATGCATGTCCCCGCAGATCTGAAAGACCGCATGCAGGAAAAGTATAATGACCATGATTTTGTGGTGATCACATCGATGGGGATCATGATGCTGGCAAATAATTACTTCAATGAGATTGCGGAAGTAGATGCCCCGTATCCTCTTTCAGACAACTGAAACACAGGACCGACACATTGCCGGTGTACCTGTCCGCTTATCATTAGGACCTATTGGGTTTCCCTTCTTTTTCCGGAATGCTGTAAATACAGCCTGTGGTCACAACATCGTCTCTTCAGGATCAATCGAAAGATCATGATGCCCGACTGTTTGAAGGAACGGGAAATAGATCTGTTTTTTACTTTCTCCCTCCCTCATGGAGAGCCAGGCAGATTTTCTGTCCGGACGGTGTGTGCGGAATATTCCGGAAGAGAGAATGAAGTCTCTGAGGCATGAAAAAACCTTCGCTGATCAGCGAAGGAAGTGTTTCTGCTTGTTTTGAAGGTGACCCCACATTACCACAATAAACTTCAACCTTTGGAGCTGACCCCCACCATTTTTAGATATTCGGAAAAAATCCG
>JAFWCM010000256.1 GCA_017536885.1 Solobacterium sp. | reverse complement strand
GAAAGCGGAAAAACTTCTCTATACCGAACTCTCGGTAGCCCTCGGCATGAGCTATGAGGAATGCAAGGAGTTCTTCGAGAAGGAAGTCGAAAAGGCGGCGGAAAAAACCGGCAGGGCGTAAGTAAAGAAACGCAAGAGAAAATCCTGAGTCAAAGCTCAGGATTTTTCAGTTGTTCGGCTGTTTTATGACCGGTGCTTATTCGGGATAGCTGAGGTTTTTGAAGTAAGAGGTTTTATCCACCGGAATCAGACCGTTGTTTTCCCCGGCGATCTTTCTCAGTGCCTTTTCGGCACCTTCCTGATCGATGACCGTACTGTCGAGCAGGCGGTCAGTGCTTATCCAGACGATGAAGGGATTATCGATTCCCTGATCGGGCGCGCTCTTCTTCGCAGCGAAATCGAGCAGGCAGACAGTGATCGTCTCTTTGGTCTCATCGATATTCCACTTGCCGTTTTCATACAGCACTTTGCCGTCTTTGAGGATGGCGTTGACTTTCTGGTCCGTGAAATAGACCTCCGGTCCCGACATGAATGAGAAGTACTTTGCGCCCTCCCCGGTCATCGCGTACTCGAGCGCCTTCATGAAGTCCTCATAGGTCAGCTGGAATTTGCTTAAGCGGTTGCCGTAGGGGAACATCGTGTAGATATCATTCACGGTGATGTCTCTCTTTTTGCCGGGTTCCACCGTGAAGTCCGTCTTGAGACCCGTGCGGCTGATGAATGCCGCATCCGCATCGACGGCCGTTCGCAGGATGTTACAGACGAAGTTCCCGCCGGGACTGGAGCGGGTTCCGCTGTCGAGGAAGTGGTCATATCTCGGGATCGATTCATCGATATGTCCGACCACCACATCCATCAGTTCCTTCACCGAGAGAAGATATCTGTCGGCGATGGCGCGGATGTTCTCATCCGGCATGCCGGCAGCCTTATCGCCGCGGTATTCCATCGGCGATTCGTTGTACGAGGCGGAATGGAGATTGGCGGTCTTTTCATACTTCGCGCTGCCGTCTGCTTCTTTTTCAAACACCAGTTCCCCGTAGACGTAGTTATAGGCATTGGCTGCCGGGCTGACATAGGGGATACCGTCCTGGCTTTGACCTACATCGTTTTTGTGCACGTGACCGCCAAGAACAAGATCAATGTTCGCTTCGGCGGGAATTGCCTTCGCCATCGCAGCCGAGTCGCTGTGGGTCAGAACAATGACCGCATCGCATCCGTTTTCCCGGAGCTCCTTTCCGAGCGTGACAAGGATTTCGGGATCCTCAACGATCTCATAGCCGAGGTCGCTGAAGACGGTTTTGTCGAGGCTGCTGCTGTAATCGAGAGAATAGCCGATGACGCCGATCCGCACCGGGATCTCATCACCGGATTCATTGACGGCGACTTTATCGACCAGGAAATAGCCATAGACAAAGTCCGGCTGTTCGTTGTTCTGAAGGAGGTTGGCGAAGACCACCGGAATCAGGTTTTCCTCATTGCCGTTCTCGCCCTCGATATCCGCAAGCGTTTTGTCTTCGTCAAAGACGGCCTGAAATCCCCATTCGAACTCATGGTTGCCGATATTGACGACATCGTACTTCATTTCGTTGAATGCCTCGAGAATCGGTTTGCCGTTCATGAGGTTGGAGACGATGGCCCCATGGAACATATCGCCGCCGTCGAGCAGAAGACAGGTTTCCTGCCGTTCTTCTCCGAAGCGCATGCGGGTGTCTCTGATCCAGCCGGCAATGTCCGCAAGGCGGTAGGCATTTTCCTTACCCGAGGTATCGACGATATATCCGTGAATGTCGCTTGTCTCAAAGAGCGGCAGGCGATAGCCCTTGCCGTCGTCTTTGGGGAGCTCGTATCCGTCTTTGACGCGGTAGGGCGTGATTTTCGCAATGTTCATGACATCATTCCGCAGTTCCATCACGGTAAACGTGTTGTTGAAGAACTGCAGAACTCCCATATCAAGATCCCGGTCGCTTTCGCTTCTCGGTTTCGCATTGACATTGATCAGCGTTCCGTCTTCCTTTGCCTTCCAGAGACTGTACTCATCCTTTTCGCCGAAGCGAAGTGCCTGTCCGTTGGCGTTTGTCGTAAGGTATCCGTCCGGTCCGCGCAGAGAGAACGCACCGTCTTCGCCGCTTTCATAGGTCAGAATCGCCGAGACATCCGGCAGAGATACTACCGACTCCCCGGAAAGATGAGAGGCGACGGCGGTCAGGGCATTGTTGGATTTCATCGTGGAGACGATGCGGTGATCGTTGGGACCCATCAGAAGGATGCGGTCATTGGTCTTCAGGGTGCCGAAGTCCGCCGGTTCGGCAATCGCTTCTTTCGCCTCGGGAACGTCAGCTGCCTCCGGGGTCTGAACCGCTTCGGCAGAGGGGGAAGGCTGTACTTCCGGAGATGGCTCTGCACCGGTATTGGAACTGCCGCATCCTGTCAGCGGCGAACAGAGAAGGGCGGCGGAAAGAAAGAAAATGATCCGTCTCTTATTCATATTATTTCACTCCTTGTCATATATTGGGATGAGATTATTATACCGTCAGGCAAAGGCGGGTGATAAGACCGTTCCGGCGAAAAGCACGGCGTCTGTTTGGGCAAAATGAAAAATGGCCAGAGCCTGACCATTTTTCAGATTTGTATTTTTCTTTTTTCAGATCAGACATGAAGCCTCGGGAAGACATCCGAGAAGCTTGCCTGAATGAGCAGATCGGCCCGGGAGTCGAACGGGGTGACATCACGGTTGATCAGAACGAGATGATGGCCCGAATAGTAGTTGATCAGACCCGCTGCCGGGTACACGACAAGCGAGGTGCCGAGAACGATCAATACATCGGCGCTTTGAATCGCTGCGACGGCGCCGTTGATCACCGGACTGCTGAGGCCTTCCTCATACAGCACGACATCCGGTTTGATGATCGCACCGTCTTTTTCGCAGCAGGGGATTCCCTCACTGTTTTTGATGTATTCCGCACTGTAGAACTTCCGGCACCGCGTGCAGTAATTGCGAAGCACGCTGCCGTGGAGTTCGTAGACGGTTTTACTGCCGGCTTTCTGATG